>DAIQPL010000228.1:0-6983 GCA_036787395.1 Flavisolibacter sp.
TGGCTTCCAGACGAATTAAACGGTATCAAGCGTAGTAACCTCACGATGAGCACTGATAGGGGCTATGCCGTGGCACACGCCGATTATGAAAAAAACAGCAAAACCGATATGAGAGTGACCGTTTATGATTGTGCAGGTGAAGCGGGCGCAAATCTATATAAAGTAACCTATGCTAATAAAATGAACCAGCTGCAAGAGAGTGGGGAAGGCTATACAAAAACCACAAATTTTATGGGTGAAAAGGCTATAGAACATCACGAGATAAATAATAACATAACCACTCTCACCTATCTTGCCAATAACCATATCCTGGTGGTGGTCTCTGCAAGAAATTTTGATCCGGAAAAAGTAAAGGAAGCAGCCCAGAAACTGGGTACGCAAGCGTTGTGAAAAGCGCCTCTTGGAGGCACTTTTTTATTTGATTACTCCAAGGTCTTTACCAATTTTACTGAAGGCAGCAATAGCGATATCTAAATCTTGCCGGTCATGAGCAGCACTGATCTGCACTCTTATTCTTGCCTGTCCTTTTGGTACTACGGGGAAGAAGAATCCAATGACATAGATACCTTCCTGCAACAATGCATCTGCAAACCTGGCTGCCAGCACAGAATCATATAACATTATGGGAACAATAGGATGTTCTCCTTTTTTTATATCAAAACCGGCTTCCGTCATCATATCACGGAAGTACCTTGTATTATTTTCCAATTTGTCTCTTAGCTCGGTGGTCTCACTCAACATATCCAGTACAGCAATGCTGGCACCGGCTATTGATGGAGCCAACGTATTTGAGAACAGATAAGGGCGACTACGTTGCCGAAGAATATCAATGATTTCTTTTTTGCCGCTGGTAAATCCGCCCGATGCACCACCTAAAGCTTTGCCAAGTGTTCCTGTAATAATATCGATCCTTCCCATCACACCTTTGTGCTCATGTGTGCCACGGCCTGTTTTCCCCATAAACCCCGATGCATGGCTTTCGTCTACCATTACTATCGCATCGTAAGTATCGGCCAGTTGGCATATTCTGTCCAATTCAGCAATAGTACCATCCATGCTAAATACACCGTCTGTAACAATGATACGGCTTCTCAAATGTGCTGCTTCCTTCAGTTTTGCTTCCAGGTCTTCCATATTGTTATGCTCATAGCGATAGCGTTGTGCCTTACATAATCGAACCCCATCAATAATGGAAGCATGGTTTAAGGCGTCTGATATGATAGCGTCCTGCTCGTTAAAAAGTGGCTCAAATAAACCTCCATTGGCATCAAAAGCGGCCACATATAAAATAGTATCTTCTGTTCCTAAAAAGGTGGCCAGTTTTTGCTCCAGCTCTTTGTGAATGTCCTGTGTACCACAAATGAACCTTACACTGCTCATTCCATAACCATGACTGTCCAAATAGCTGTGCGCAGCTTGCAAAGTTTTGGGGTGTGACGACAAACCCAGGTAGTTATTAGCACAGAAGTTTAATACCTGTTTGCCATTTACTGTAATCCTGGGTCCTTGCGGAGAAGCAATAATTCTTTCCGTCTTATATAAACCCGAAGATTTAATCTCTTCTACTTCTTGTCGTATCCGTTCAACAAAGGCTACGTTCATAATAATGCTTTAAAGGCGCAAATATAACCTCTCATTATAGGGATTTGTATGAGTTGCCAGAATTTTGTCTTAAGCTAGTCACATCATTTAGCTCTATTTAGAAGTAAGGTTGATCGTATGCTTTTATCGTTCCTGTAACATAAGCCGGTTTAGCTGCGTCAAACCAATAAACCGAAGCCATGAAAGAGGCGTTTAAAAGCAGACCTTTTCTTTTTACAATGTTTTTGGTTATTGCTGTTTCTGCTTTGTCTTTTCTTGCTTATTTAAAAGCCAGGACAATTTGCACTGAAGAGTATGCCCATAAAGCGCAAACCAATAACAGCAATGAAATGCTTTGGGACGTACTTCCGCGGCAAATTGTGTCAGCGGTTCGAGTTCCATAAAAAGTTTATCTTCCTTTGCTGTAACATTTCATCTTCTACGCCGTATTACGTAGAATTAAGTTGTTTGTTGACTGTTTATGACCGAAAAAGAATATAACGACTGTGTGACCCAATATGCGGATAACGTGTATCGGTTCATTGTGAAAAACCTTCGCCACGAAGAGGATGCCCGGGATGTGGTGCAGACCGCCTTTGAAAAGTTGTGGCGTAACCGTGACGATGTAGATGGAGCTAAATGCAAATCCTACCTTTTCACTGTAGCCTATAACCAAATGATAGATCATTTGCGTAAAGTAAAAAGGGTCTATTTGAAAGACGAGTTTAAAGAAGAAACAAGAGTTTATCAAAAGGAAATCAATAATACACGAGCTATTTTAAATGTAGCCCTTGCTAAATTAAGCGAAACACAACGGTCATTAGTTATGCTGAAAGATTATGAAGGCTACAGCTACGAAGAAATTGGACAGATCATGAACCTTAGCGCAAGCCAGGTAAAGGTATACCTGCACCGTGCCCGTCTACAATTAAAAGAATACATTGTAAAAGTTGAAAATGTCATTTAACTCAAACGATATCAATAATACTATCAACCTTGGAAATTACGAGGAGTACTTTATCCTTTATATGGATAATGAACTAAATGATGACCAGGTGAAGATGGTAGACGCTTTTCTATTAACTCATCCCGATCTGCAGGCGGAGTTTGAAATGCTTATCGGCACCAGGTTGCCAATTGAAGAATTTTGTTTCGACAAGGAAACTTTGTTATCTGGGAACATAAAGTTGAACGCTATAGATGAAGATTTACTTCTTTACATAGATAACGAATTAACTACCGATAAGAAAAAGATTGTAGAACTTGAAATCAAGTCTAATTCTTCGTATCAAACACAACACCAAGGGCTTTTACTGACAAAACTGGACGCATCTGAATCTATTGTTTATCCTGATAAAGAAGAATTATATCACAGAAGAAAAAAAATTGTTCCGCCTAGATTATGGATCCGTATTGCCGCTGCTGTTATTGTTATTACAACTACAGGGGCTTTGTATTTTTCAAATAATGGGAAACCAATTTCAATTCACCCAGTTGCAGATGCAACAAAATCCCTCCAACTTGATACTATTACACGAGCGCCTGCCCAACAACAAATAAAACTTCCGGAACAACCGGCACATTTCGCTGTCGTAAGTACCCCAGCAAATAAAACAAAATCAAACCCAAAAAGAAATAGTGGAAATAAGAATGAAGTCAATAAGGGTATACAGCAATTGAATAACACTTCTGTATCCACTGACGAAAGCTATATAGTATTTGCCGAACGTTTGCCAAAGGGAATAACTGCAATTAACAACACTTCGTCTGTTGATACCCGAACAGCTTCATTTGATCCCTCTAAAAAAATCATTAACAATTCTGTTGTAACATCTTCTCTTGCTCTGCGTACTACTCGTGAAGATACTGCAGCATTCAGGGTACCTAAGGATGATGTAGCTGATAACAAAGGATCATTCAAAAGCTTTTTGCGCAAAGCCACAAGACTGATCGAAAGAAAAACAGGGATTGATCCAACTAATGGCGATGATGAACTGTTGATTGGCGCCGTTGCATTAAAACTTAAATAATTACATTTTCAATCACTACAGTATGACGAAAATACTCCTTGCAATATTTGCAATAAGCATTACTATGACTTCCATTGCCCAAACCGACACCACGGTGATAGAAAGGGCAGACACCATTCGCATTGGCGGTATGATCATTATAAAAAAGCCCGGTAAAGATGGTAAAGAAAATAAAGAGGTTATTATATCCAACCGCAAAAGAAGACATAATTCGAATGTTACTACCAATTGGGTTATTCTGGACCTTGGTTTTTCCAATGTTAACGACCAGACCAACTATGGTTCAGCAGAGGCGCAGGCATTTACCCCGGGTTTTGCTAAAGACCAGCTCAAGTTGCGGAATGTTAAATCGGTAAATGTAAACATCTGGTTCTTCATGCAAAGGCTAAACCTTATTAAACACGCAGTGAACCTTAAATACGGACTTGGTTTAGAATTGAACAACTATCATTTCGATGACACAAGAATCCATTTTCAAAAGAACCCAACTCTCATAACTTCAGACCCTGACTATGCCAGCTTAAAAAAGAATAAACTGGCTGCCGATTACATTACCGTTCCCATGATGTTGAACTTCAATTTCACTCCAGGGAGAGAGAGGGGCTTTGGACTTAGCGCTGGAGTGAGTGCGGGGTATCTTTATTCCTCCCGTCAAAAGATTAAAGGGTCTGATGGAAAATCTAAATTAAAAGATGATTTTAACCTGCGTTCCTGGAAGCTTTCTTATATAGGAGAGTTGAATCTGGGTCCTATAAAGCTCTATGGTTCGTATGCCATGGAAAGCATGTGGGATAAGGGTTTAGATCAAACGCCCTACAACGTAGGTATCCGCTTGAGTAACTGGTAAACTTACTTATCTTTTTTTTGTCGAAATCCCTTTGGTTGCAACGAGGGGATTTTTTAATTTGCAAAGAGTCGTTAAAGATATTCACAAACTAAAATAAAAATAAATTTGTCAGCGTTAACCCTTTGATAACCGCTAAACCTGTCGAGTATGAAAACCGCCATTTTCCTATCGTGCCTTATTGTAGGGGGAAGCCTGTTAATAAAGGACCACACCACAAAAACTACTACCCTTACACTTCCGGCTTATAAAGCCACTACTTCAAAGCGTGTTTCTTCATCGATGCCCATCTCTCCTATTTCCATTGTTATTGATAAATCAAACTATGAGTTGTATGTGTATGATGCCAAAGGATGGTATGCTACGTATCCCGTAGTTTTTGGAAATAGTACTTTGGCTGATAAAAAAATGGAGGGAGACAAAAATACCCCCGAGGGCAACTTCAAAATCGTTAACAAGAGAGTACATGATAAATGGACCCGTTTTCTTGGTTTGGATTATCCGACACAAGAAAGCCTGGCCAGGTTCAACGAAAGAAAAAGAAGGGGCGAGATTCCTGCTTCTGCAGGCCCGGGCGCTGGTATCGGTATTCATGGCGTATGGCCTCATGAAGATTTTGTAATAGACCGTTATAAGAACTGGACCAATGGATGTATTTCATTAAAAAATGGAGACATCGAGGATATATATAGGTATATTCCGATTGGCACACCTGTTACTATTCGTAAATAATTAATTGAGGTCTAAGAACAGTTGAACTTCTTTTTTCCACTTCGTGGAATCCTGGTGTAGAAAAGAAGAATGAGTTCCTTCTTCATAAACCACCAGCTTTTTATTTTTTGACGCGAGATTGGTAAATATTACGCTCGTTTCTTCCAGCGTTACTAAATGATCCTTTGTTCCCCATTGCAATAATACAGGGCAATTAATGTTGCGGGCATAAACACTTGTTTTATGTGTAAACACACCAAAAGAATTTTCAATTCCTATCCAACAAGTTACAGGTACAGCAAATATTGTTTGTGGAAATCCAAAACTTCTTCCTCTTGCTTTAATATGATCTAATAGTGAATTGAAAGGCATCTCAAGAATAATTCCTGATGGGTTTAGACCATAAATAGATACGGCTCTGGCAATGGTTACGGCTCCCATAGAGCCACCAAATAAAAAAATACGTTTTTCGCCCCTGGACTTTAAAAAATCATAAACCAGTTTCACCTCTTCTGACTCGTTATAACCAATAGTTGTTTTCATGCCATCACTTTTCCCGTGCCCCCTAAAATCGAGCAACACCACATTAAAACCCATGGCTCTAAACACATTGGCTTCTGATAAATAATAGGACTTGTTTGCTGTAAGTCCATGAAATAAGCAAACTGTTCCCCTGGGAACGGCTACGCCGCTATACCATGCATCTATTTTATTACCATTAGCGGTTATAAATTTTAGGTGCTCAAATGGAAAATCGGGAAGCGGCTCATCGATGTTTTTACCAAACTCAGGACCTTTAAATAACTTCCACGTTTTATCAAAAATATTTTTTGGCTGGGACACATTCCATTCTCCTGGTTTCTCAAAAAAGTGGGTGAATTTATAGGCGTAGAAGGCCGCAGAAATATTGCCAAGTAAGAATTGAACAACAAACACCCACAGTATCCATATGAGTGTGGAACGCAGTTTTGGTCTTTTTTGAAATAACATGTACGAAATGGGCAAATGTAATAGTATCTGCTCAAAATACTATAGTCAATTGATACTGCAAAACAGCGTCCCAAATTTCATCATAGCTAAAACTATAATTTACCTTTTGCAATTTCTTCTACCACCCCGGGATCAAGTAAGGTAGTAGTGTCTCCAAAATTTTGTGTTTCGCCTTCCGCAATTTTTCTCAGAATGCGGCGCATAATTTTACCGCTTCTTGTTTTAGGAAGCCCCTTCACAAATTGTATTTTATCTGGCTTTGCAATTGGACCAATAATTCTGGAAACCGTTTGAACAATATTTTTTCGCATGTCCTCGTCTTCGCCATGCCTTGCCTGCAAAGTCACATAGGCATAAATCCCTTGACCTTTTATATCGTGCGGATAACCAACCACAGCGCTTTCAACAACACCTGAATGCATATTAATAGCATTTTCAACTTCTGCAGTACCTATGCGATGGCCACTTACATTTAAAACATCATCTACCCTGCCTGTGATCCGGTAATTGCCTTCTTCATCTCTCAAAGCGCCGTCACCTGTAAAATATAAATTCTCGTAGGTTGAAAAATAAGTTTGACGGCAGCGTTCATGATCACCGTAAGTAGTTCGAAGAATAGAAGGCCAAGGCGCCTTGATACATAAATTACCTGCGGCGGGATTACCTTTTATTTCACTACCGTTTTCATCTACCAAAACAGGTTGAACTCCGGGCATTGGCAAGGTTGCATAAGACGGCTTTGAAGGTGTAACTCCAGCCATATTAGAAATTAAAATTCCTCCGGTCTCTGTTTGCCACCAGGTATCAACGATAGGACATTTTTTCTT
>DAIQPL010000229.1:0-6926 GCA_036787395.1 Flavisolibacter sp.
AAAGAAGTTGAATTCGTGTTTGTAATTGGCGTTTCTCAATTTTACAGAAAGTTTCCAATCGTTGCCAAAATTATGCTGCAGGTCTGCCATAATATAACCTCCCCTTGTAGAAACGAAATTCCCCGCGTGGCTTTGGTAAAAACCATTGGGCGTACGAACAGTTAGATTCACCACATCATCAGTCATCATGGTTGTAATGTCTTCTCCGTCCCAACCTTTTGGTAAGGCGTTATCCCCAGCTACTATTTTATTATTCTCAGCGACACCCGGCCCTAAATGATAAGGGCTATAAAATTGAACCTGGTCATTGATGTATTGTGCATAGATGGTAAAGCTTCCATTATCCATCACCTTCCGTACATTACCACGGAACTGGTAACCATTAGACGGAATTCCACTAATGATTGGTCCTTTATCGTAACGATACATTCCTGAAAGATTATAATACAGTCCCGCGTTGTTAACTGGTCCGCCAGTATTAAAATCAAAACGAATTTTTTGAGGTGTAACAAATTCCGTTTCGATGTTCGTTCTTTGTACATCCGTTCCTACTTTGCTGGTATAGTTTACGATACCTGCTACAGACCCTGCTCCGTATAAAGTAGCAGCACCACCTCTTACAAACTCAAGCCTGCTGATACCCAGGTCATTTCTAAAATAAACATCTGGTGCCGAAGACGTAAGTCCCATGGTGGCAACAACAGGCATTCCATCAAACTGGAGTGGTGTAAACTGGTATTGGCCGCCTGAGGGCAATCCCCTTACAAAAATGTTTGAAGCCACTTCACCTCCACCGTTTTCAGCAGAGATGCCCGGAATTCCCCTGAGGACATCTGCATTGCTGTTATACTTAACCCTTTGAAGCTTTACTTCATTATAAGAAGTGACAGAGATCGGCATTTGTAGTTGCGTACGGCGCGTGTTAGTAGCTGTAACCACAATCCCGTTTAAACCCCCGGCATCTTGTTCCAACTGAAAATCTTCTGAGATAGCACCGCCATTCAATGTTACCGTACGTGAAATAGTTTTGAAACCGATAAATGAAACAATCAAATCCTTATCTCCTGTTAAGCCCGTTCTCAGGGTATACAAGCCATCTTTATCAGTGGTAGTTCCTGCATTTCCCTGTATATACACACTGGCCCCTGTAACAGCCACACCTGTAACTACGTCTGAAACTTTTCCAGTGATAGTAGTCTGGGCTAATAATATCGTGGGAAGAAACAGGAATGAAAAAAGAATTAAATGTTTTTTTGTTTTTTGGTCCGTCGCTTTTAATAAAGCAGGACATGAAAGAGTGAGTGCATTCATATAGCAGTCATTTATGAACTAAAATTGGAAAGATTTTCTTGGAAAAAAAGAGGCTAAAAATTGAAAAGCTTCTAAAACAACCTGTTAGCGTTACCGTTAACGTTAACGGTAACGTTTATTGTGCACAAATAAAGTTGGAAAAGGATGCCGTTTCGTGTGTAAAGGCCTTGTTTCCGACCGGCCCTCCTCTATTAAAACTTTCTTTTTTGGTTATGTTTGACAAAGCTTCTCAATTTAAATTATTCCTAACGATAAGCGCAATACATGAAACAGTTGGTTGCTACCGCACCCCGGACCTTGGAATTTTTAGAATACGATGACAGGAAAATTGATGCTAAAGAAATTTTAGTAAAAGTGTTGTATGCTTCTCCGAAGCACGGTTCGGAGATAGCGGACTTCCGGGGGTTGAGCCCGTTTATAAAAGAAGACTACAATAGCGAATGGAAGCTTTTTTTACCAAGAGAAAGAGGCGATGAAGGCGGTGTAGCGTTTGGAAAGTGGAACGTAGGCAATATGATTGTTGGCGAAATTTCAGAAAAAGGTAAAGAGGTACAGGGCTTTGAGGTAGGCGATCTTGTTTGCACCTATGGTGGTATCCGCGAAACACATATTGTTAATACGGAAAACAATCATCGGCTTCATAAGCTGCCGAAAAACGTTTCATGGCAAAATGCAGTCTGTTACGATCCTGCACAATTTGCTTTGGGAGGAATCCGGGATGGTAATGTTCGTCCCGGTGACTTTGTTGCCGTTTTTGGATTAGGCGCTATTGGACAAATTGCGGTACAAATAGCTAAGAACCTGGGGGCATCTTTGGTCATCGCTATTGATCCTATCGAAATGCGACGAAATATTGCTTTGAAACATGGAGCTGACCATGTATTGGATCCAACACAAACTGATGTTGGGTTAGAATTAAAGAAGCACAGTAATAAAAATGGAATGGATGTAATCATTGAAACGAGCGGATCAAAAGAAGCATTGCAGGCAAGTTTCCGGGGCTTGGGTTATGGAGGCATCATTAGTTATGTGGCCTGGCCCAAAGAGTTTGGCGCCGGCTTAAACCTGGGAAGAGAGGCACATTATAACAACGCCAACATCATTTTTTCGAGAGTTGCCAGCGAACCCTTACCTGGTTATCCAAGATGGAATCGTAAAAGAATTGAAGAAACCGTATGGCAGTTTATTGTGAGTGGATATATTAATTGTGTTGACATCATTAACCCCGTTGTGCCTTTTAGCGAAGCAGCACAAGCCTACAGCATTAATGTTGACCAAAACCCCGAGCGAAGTATTAAGCTTGGAATTGAATTCTAATGGTATGAATTAAAACCGATTACACAGATCATCTAAATTTTTGCACAAGCCACCCGTATGATTTTCTTTCTCACACAAGACAAAGATTTTTTCCCGGTTCCTTTAAAAGAGAAATTTGCTTATCTCAAAGATTTTGGATTCGATGGTTTTGAAATTGATGGAAAATTGTTGCTTAACCAATTTGAAGTTGTAAAGGAAGCAGCACAAAAAACAGACCTTCCGGTAATAACTGCTTGTGGTGGTTATCAAGGTTGGATTGGAGATTTTGAGGAAGCCAAAAGACAGAAAGCGCTTGAGGACATAAGTCTTATTTTACAGAGGCTTGGCCAATTGAACGCCAAAGGAATTGTGGTCCCTGCAGCATGGGGAATGTTTTCATTAAGGCTGCCCCCGATGATTCCTCCCCGCCAACCGCATGAAGATGAAGAAGTGATTTTGAACTCTTTACAACGGTTAAATAAAGTTTCCCACGAGAATGGTGTTAGTGTTTTTTTGGAACCCTTGAACCGTTATGAAGACCATATGATCAACACTTTGTCAAAGGCGAGGTATTATATAGATGAAGGCGGATTTTCGAACATAAAGATCATAGCAGACTTTTACCACATGAATATTGAAGAAGCAAGAATTGACGAAAGTATTAATGAGCATAAAGACTACATCGGACATATTCACCTGGCAGATAGTCACCGGTACCAACCCGGGTCGGGACATATTGATTTTCAAAAAGGCTTTGAAGCGCTGAAACAAATAAATTACGGAGGGGCTATGGCTTACGAATGCAGGGTCACCGGAAACAATCCTGAACAGGAATACAGGAGATCCTTCGCCTATTTAAAAAACATCTACGAAAAAACCTGGACTAATTAATACGATGGCTGTACTAAAAGTTGGCATTATTGGAGCGGGCAACATTGCACAAAAATCACATATACCGGCTATTAAAACTTACAAGCACCCTATCCAAATTGTTGCGGTGTGCAGTAGAGACAAATCCCGGCTGGAAGCAGTTAGCCGAAAATTCGACATTGAAACGATGTACACTGATATCGACGAAATGTTGAGAGAGTGTTCCCTGGATATGATTAGTGTTTGTACACCCAACAACCAGCACTTCCATCATGTGATGAAAGGATTAGAGGCGGGCTGTCATGTGCTTTGTGAAAAGCCCCCGGCATTGACCCATGCTGAAACAAAAATTATGGCGGCAAAAGCAAAAGAAGTGAATCGTTGCCTCGGGTACAACCTTCATCGCCGGTACCTAAGCGAAGTACAAATGTTGAAACGTTATATAGATGATGGCAGTTTTGGAAAGATTTACCATATAAAAGCCAGTTTCATAAGGCGGCGTGGCATACCCGGCTGGGGTGCATTTACTAATAAAGAAATACAGGGTGGAGGGGCTTTAATGGACATTGGCATTCATGTGTTGGACCTGGCGTTATTTCTTTTAGGCTATCCCGATGCAAAAAATGTACTGGGCAGCATGTATGACCATATAGGGAAATCCGGAGGCAGAGGACTGATGGGACAATGGGACAAGAATTCATTTACCGTTGAAGACGCCTGCTTTGCGCATATTGGTTTGGCAAATGAAAGTTCGATTACTATTGAAACCGCTTTTGCCCTAAACGTTGAAGATGAGAAAAACATAAACCTTCACATTTATGGTTCAAAGATGGGCGCCGTATTACAACCCCTGAAACTATTTACAGAACAAAAGAATGAACTGGTTAATATCGACTTTCCTTTTTTGGCAGAGGTGAATACACACTATGAAAATGTTCACCGTTTTTTAGACACCTGCCTTGGTGAACCATCCGTTGTATGCACCGGAGATGAAGGCGCCGCCCTGCAGAAAATTATTGAATGCATTTATGCGTCGGCAGAACAAAAAAGAGCCATTGAGTTCAAGTGATTTTTTTTAGAAGATTCCCTTACAAAAAGCTTAGGTTCTAATATTGCGTTGTGCATCTCAATCATTGTATTGTTATGAAGTATAAGGTCTGATAACATTTCTATTGCTGTTTTACCAATATCAAATCCAAATTGTTCTATTGATGTGAGCGACGGTTGCATATATAAACCTGCTTTTGTATTGGAAAACCCTACCACTCCTACTTCTTCAGGAAGCCTTATTTTAAGCTTCCTCAGCGCGGCCAGCACGCCTATGGCCGTTTCATCATTGACACAGAAAAAGGCATCCGGCCGATTCTTTAGTTTCATAAGCTGCATTGCAAACTGGTAGCCTTCTTCTTCGTTGGCTGAAACACATTCTTTTATCAGTTGCTTGTCAAACCCATAACCGTATTTCTCTAACGCTTCCTTATAACCATTAAACCTCGGCGTAGCATTACGGCTCGACTCCTGCCCTTTAATATGCGCAATACGTTTATAGTTTTGCCTGATAAGATGTTCTGTTGCTATAAAAGCGCCTTTCTTATCATTGGTTAACACTTTCGGGCCGCTGATATGATCCGGCACCTTGTCGAAAAACACAAAGGGGATTTCTTCTTGCTCCAAAATATCAAAATGGGTTTCGTCTTTTGTGTTATTGGAAACCGCAATCAAAATACCATCCACTCCGGAGTTCATCATATTCAACAAACTCATTTTCTCTCGCTCCAACTCATTATTGCTTTCCGAAATAATCACCTGGAAACCGCAATCTGCGGCTGTCTTAATAATACCACTGAGTACCGTAGATGAAAAATAGTGAATGACTTTGGGAATAATTACACCAATAATACCCGAGTGCTTTTTACGAAGACTGGATGCAAAAAAGTTAGGACGGTAATGTAACTCCCCTGCCAAAAACACTATTTGCTCCTTTAGTTTAGTGCTGATATCAGGATGATTCTTTAATGCACGGTTCACTGTCGTTATAGAAACGTTCAGGCTTTCAGCGATGTCTTTCAAAGTAGCTTTCTTATGACTCATTCAAGCAGGTTGTTCGTATCCTAATTTACGGTTTTATCTTAAGAAACTAATGTAAGATACGTTTTGATTTAAACTTGCCGATATACACTGCAATGCCGGAATGAATTGAGAAAATATTTACTGCGCAATTTTAGTTTCAAGGCCCGCTCCGTCTAAAACGCAAGGTTCCGATTTATAAATGAATTAGGTAACGAGACCTGCTTTTAATACTGTTCTTTTTATTCATTTATCAATAAAGTTGATAGTTATTGGCTCTTGTTTTATCATGCTACCTCACCCCAAAAAATACTCCTGGTTTTCGGATAGCCTAAAATGACAAATGGCCCTTGTAAGGCCATTCGTTTTTGGTTCTTAGGATACTGCTATTAATGCACTGCCAATGTGTTTGTAGCAGAAGAAAGTTTTTTATACATGGAATATATTTCAGTTTGAACTTTTTCAATATTGACAAGCTTTGTTTTTAGCTCACCGTTTTCTTCCTTTATTTTTAGAAGATCAGTTTTAGTTTGGGCGAGGTCTTTTTTCAATACATCGTTTTCCAACTTTTGATCTTCGGATCTTTTTTCCAATCCCTGCAACAAAATCATCATAATACCATCCATATCAGCAGAAGCAAGCAAGGTATCGCTTCCAATAGTTCCAAGCCGGTCTTTTCCGTAAGCTGCAAATATTTCCTGAGCCATTGGTCCATAATGACGATACTGATTCGGATCCTGCGTTTTATAGTTCCACGATCCCAATTTCAATTGTCTTAATTTTTTTAAAAAGGCTTCGGCATCCGCTTTTACAAACCCTTCTTTTTTAGTAGAATCAGAGATGGTGGACCATGAAGAAGCACCCGGTGTTAACTGAGCACCAAAAGTGGCCGTTGAATTGGTAAAAAATTTATACCCGCCGGCATAACGGGCCGCAAACTGGTTGCTTGCAGAATTTTTAACTGAATCCGTTGCAGAATTATCTCCCATAATCATTGTACCCGAATAACCATTGCTGGTTGCTTTAAAGCCTAATGCTATGGAATGATCATTGGTTGCTGAAACAAATTCACCTAAGGCTACGGAAGATTTTCCAATGGCCCTTGCATGAGTGCCTATTGCTATACCAAAAGCACCAGCCACCGTGTTTAGACCTCCTGCAGAAAATCCGGCGGCCCCGGAAACCACATTACCACTACCCATGGAGACAGCAGCAACCGCTGAAGCAACGGTATTATCTCCATAGGAAAATGAAAATACAGAGCTCGCTTTCGAGCCAGAACCCCCCGCCCAGGAATAGAAGCCAACATTTACATCGTCCCAGGAACCGTTTGCTGCTGTCCCGGCACGAAATGCCGCCTTGTAGGGATGCCATAATAACCT
>DAIQPL010000039.1:0-21096 GCA_036787395.1 Flavisolibacter sp.
GCCTCCCGCAACGCAGAAATTGTTTGTTTAAGTAATTCACCTTGCTCAAGAACAGAAGCATTCACTGGTATCACTTTCTTAAACTGCTTTATACACAAATCATCATCCCGGTCTTGTAACTGGTGATAAATTTCTTCAGTAACAAAGGGCATAAAGGGATGGAGCAATTGCACCAGTTCCGTAAAGAATTCAACTGTTTTGTTATACACAGCCGCATCAATGGGCTGCTCAAAACCAGGCTTCACCCATTCAAGGTACCAGCTACAGAAGTCATCCCATATCAAAGAGTAGATGGTCTTCAAGCCTTCACTTAGCTTAAACCCAGTGTACATAGTTTCAACTTCTGCTTTCACCTGGTTCAACCGGTTTTCAAACCATTCCAATGCAAAATTTGCTGACTGCTCCTGGCTGATGGTTGATTGCTTTCCTTCCCACATCTTCACCAGTTTCAATGCATTCCAAATTTTATTGGTAAAACTTCTTCCCTGGTCGCAACTACTTTCGTCAAACAAAAGGTCATTGCCTGCGGGTGCTGCAATCAGTATTCCAAAACGAACAGCATCAGAACCAAACCGGTTAATCAGGTCCAAAAGATCGGGAGAGTTGCCCAGGCTCTTGCTCATTTTTCTTCCCTGCTTATCACGTACCATACCCGTGAAGTAAACATGTTCGAAAGGTCTTTCGTTCCTATATTCTTCACCTGCCATGATCATACGGGCCACCCAAAAGAAAATGATATCCTGGCCGGTTACCAATACAGAACCGGGATAGTAGTATTCGATATCCGGATTGCCGGGTTGCGTAATTCCATTAAACACTTCAATAGGCCAGAGCCAGGAAGAAAACCACGTGTCGAGTACATCTTCATCCTGAACAAGCTGCGGACTTTGAACTTTGAATGTTGAACTGAATTCTTTTTTTGCTTCTTCTTCTGTTTCTGCCACTACGAACCTTCCCTCTGCATCATACCAGGCGGGTATTCGTTGGCCCCACCACAGCTGCCGGCTGATACACCAGTCCTTTACATTTTCCAGCCAATATTTATAGGTAGCAAAAAAGCGTTCTTCCGGGTGAATTTTTACTTCACCGCTTGTTACTGCATGCAAAGCTTTATCGGCAAGCCCACGCATTTTTACAAACCATTGTGTAGAGATTCGGGGCTCAACAACGGCAGCCGTTCGTTGCGAAAAACCAAGCCGGGTGCTGTATTCTTCTTCTTTCAATAAAAGCCCATCCTGTCTTAATTTTTCGATAGCTTTTTTGCGCGCCTCAAAACGGTCAAGGCCTACAAATACTTCGGCAGCGGCACTTAATGTTCCATCTGCATTGAGTGTATCAATGGTTGGAAGGTTATGTTTTAATCCAAGATTGTAGTCGTTAATATCATGTGCAGGCGTTACTTTCAAAGCACCCGTGCCAAAAGAAGGATCAACATAG
This sequence comes from Flavisolibacter sp., assembly GCA_036787395.1. Classification (GTDB taxonomy): domain Bacteria; phylum Bacteroidota; class Bacteroidia; order Chitinophagales; family Chitinophagaceae; genus Flavisolibacter. Next base: position 1,438 of record DAIQPL010000039.1, read on the forward strand.
TCGTCAAAAATTATGGGCACTTCCCTGTTTACCAGAGGGATAATGATCTTCTTTCCTTTTAAGTGCTGGTAACGTTCATCAGCGGGGTTTACGGCTACCGCTGTATCACCCATAATAGTTTCTGGTCTTTGTGTAGCAATAGAGATGAATTCCTCCGTTCCGGCAACTGAATATTTTACATAATACAATTTTCCCTGGATGTCTTTGTATTCAACTTCTTCATCACTCAGCGCTGTTTGGGCAGAGGGGTCCCAGTTGATCATTCGGGCGCCGCGGTAGATCATTCCTTTTTTATACAGGTCAACAAATACTTTGATCACAGCTTTGTAATAGTGATCATCCATAGTAAAGGTCACACGATTCCAGTCTACACTACAACCCAGTTTTTTAATCTGGTGATAAATGATACCTCCATATTTTTCTTTCCATTCAAATGCGTATTTCAAAAATTCTTCGCGGGAAAGCTGGTGCTTATGAATACCTTTTTCTTTTTCCAGCATTTGAACTACTCTTGCTTCGGTGGCAATAGAAGCATGATCGCTCCCGGGCACCCAGCAAGCGTTGAAGCCACTCATTCTTGCTTTACGCACCAGCACATCCTGCACCGTTTCGTTTAAGGTGTGACCCATGTGCAAGACACCCGTTACATTCGGCGGCGGGATCACTACAGTAAAAGATGGCCTTTCGTCAGGTGTGCTGCTGAAATATCCCTTATCCAGCCAATGGTTATACCATTTTTCTTCAACTGCCTGCGGTTCAAAATTTTTGGATAGAGTAGTGCTCATGCGTAAAAATAAAATTGGTGTGCAAATTTACTATCTGCACACCAAATCCAATTGTGAATTGTGAGTGGTGAATGTTGACTACCGGGTTACAGGTTTCCTATTAAGATTTCGGTTTGATACGGGTCAATTTCTATTCCTCAAACCATTGACTATTCATTACCTCAGTTCTCAAACTCCAGCTGGCTGTTGTTGATGAAATTCACCAGTGCTGCTGCGTTTTTTAAATTTAATTTCTTAAGGATGTTATACCGGTGTACTTCTACTGTTTTTACAGAGATATTTAAAGCATCGGCTATTTCTTTCGAAGAGTTGCCTTTCTTTATGAAAGAAATGATCTCAATCTCTCTTTGAGATAACGAATTGAGGCCATTTTGCGGATCGTCGCCGCTAATTACCTGTTCCGATAAAATATTTTTAATCTCTTCACAAATGTATTTCCGGCCATTCTGGATCTCCATAATTGCTTTGAACATTTCTTCGCGGGAAGAGTTTTTTGTTACATAACCCATGGCTCCTTTTTGTATCATTTTGCGGGCATAGGTAGGCTGTGTGTGTAAGGATACGCCCAGAATTTTTGATGCAGGCGAAAATTTGCGTATTTGTTGTGTGGCTTCAATGCCGTTCATACCGGGAAGGTTAATGTCCATGATAATAACCTGCGGACGTAGCTGTTTAGCCAATTCTACGGCATCTTCGCCGCTGCCACTTTCGGCAATTACTTTAAAACGTGGATCGGTGTTCAAAATAAAACTCCAGGTCTCTCGTACTAATGTGTGGTCGTCTGCAATGAGGATCGTAATTTTCTCCATAGTCAATTGGTATAAAGCGTGTTTGTTTGAAGTAAAGGAAAGTTGATAATTATTTTCGAACCCTTTCCGGGTACGCTTTTTATTATATGCGTACCATTGATCAGGTAAATACGGTTCTGAATATTCTTTAGCCCTGCACCTTTTTTTACGGTTTGCACATCAAAGCCAATTCCATCGTCTTCAATGATTAATTCTGCGGAGCTGGTGTGATATAAAAACTGGATGATTACGGTACTTGCTTTGGCGTGCTTAACGGCATTATTTAACGTCTCCTGCAGAATCCGGAAGATGGTAAGCTTTTGATTTTGGTCAAGCAGTTGTTCTATGCGCGGGGCCACTTTCAAACTTACATGAAGTTTCCGGGTCAGGTTAATATTTTCGATAAGGTCGCGAATAGAATCTATTAAGCCAAGGTCACCGATACTTGGGTCCATAAGTGATTGTGACAGCTGCCTGATTTCATTAATGATGTTGATAATATTTTTCGATGACTTCTGGATCAATTCATCCTTTAATTCCGGATTGCTTAATGCAAGGTCAAGATAAAGTTTGGTAGTGGTGAGAACCTGGTTTACATTATCGTGTAATTCTTTACCAATTTGAGTGCGTTCCTGTTCCTGTGTTTCTATCGTAGCCCGGTTAATTGCTTTTTGGTGTTCCAATTCATTATTGAGTAATTCGCGTTCTAATCTTTTCCTTTCTGAAATGTCTTGTGCTGCACCAATCATCCGGATAGGATCACCACTTTCATCCCTTATAATGATGCCGCGATCAAATACATAAGAGTAGGTACCGTTTTCTTTTTTAAACCGGTACTCCATATCAAAATTATTTTTCTTTGTTGCTTCAAGAACCTTATTCATCACCGTTTTCACTTTTGCCTGGTCTTCGGGATGAACGCGCATCAACCATTTTGGGAGGGTATCTATAATATCATTGTTCTGAATCCCGTACACTTTTCGCAATCCTGCCGGGTCGCGGTAAATTATATTGGTCTTTAAATTCCAGTCCCAGATCAGGTCATGGGTGGCCCGCATCATTATATCGAACCGTTCATGGGCTGTTTTTATTTCCTGCAACGACCATCGGTTCTCTATAACAATCCGTAAAATATTCCTGAGACGTTCTACGGTTAATAATTCTGCATGGGTTGGGGTGCGGCAGGTTTTATGATAAATAGCAAAGCTGCCAATAACCTTTCCCGAACTATGAATGATGGGCAAGGACCAACAGGACTTAATATTAAACCGGTGGGCAAAACGTCTATGTTTTTTCCAAAGTGGGTCTGTTTCAATATCTGAGGTAATGATCGTTTTTTTAAGTGCCATAGAAGCCCCACAGGAACCTTCGTCAGGGCCTGTTTGAACACCACAGATACCAGACGTAAATTCAAGTGGAAGACTGGGAGCAGCCAGGTGTCCTATGGTATCGTTATCTGTTAAAAGCAGCACTGAAACAAAAGCGCCGTAATGAATTTCCTCAACACCTTTCAAAAGTGTGTTTACTACTTCTATTAATTCAATATCAGGGTTGGCAGACAATTCAAATATGGACCTTTCAAGCGAAAGCAGGCTTTCGTGAAATTTGTGACCAGATATATCCTGGAGCGATCCAATCATTCGCAATGCTTTGCCTTCTGTATCCCGTACAATAAACCCTCTTTCCAATACATAACTAAAACTTCCATCAGGCTTGGCAAGCCTGTATTCTTCTCGCCATATCATTGTCCTGGGATGCGCCAACGCTTCCGACAGGCTCCGGATCGTTCTTTCTCTTTCCTGCGGGTGAATCAACGTTTCCCAAACCCCCATGGTTAACTCATGCGACTGGTATCCAAACAAGCTTTGTAAGCCTTCGCCCCAATACACTTCATTTGTAACGATATCCCATTCATAAATAGCATCGGAGGCTGCCCGGCTGGCCAACAGAAAACGTTCGTTGCTTTTTTTTAATTCTGCTTCTATTTCTTTGCGGCCGGTGATATTTTGAAGGGCGCCAATTATTTTGACCGGTTTGCCTTCTTCGTTTCTAAGGATAATGGCTTTGTCATGAACAAAAGCATAGGTCCCGTCCGATTTTAAATACCGGTATTCTTTCTCCCATTTTTCAATCCCATTATCTTCAAGAGCTGTATCGTAGCTTTCTATGGTTTCTTTTTTATCTTCAGGATGAATGTAATCGGGCCATTTGTCAAATTTTCGAAATTCATCTGCCTTCCATCCAAAAATATCGGTATAGGTTTGGCTGATATAAGCCTCTTCTGTTAGTACGTCCCATTCCCACAAAGCTTCAGAGGAAGCCTTAGCAGCAAGCCGGAACCTTTCATTGCTTTTTCTTAGTTCATTTTCAGTAATAACTTTGGGCGTTACATCATGTACTACTACCAGTTTAGCTTTTTTGCCATGATAGTTTATAGGGGTAATTCTGAGATCAACAAAAATTACCCGGCCATCTTTGATCCGGTGATGCCAGTTGTTTAATGAATATGGCTTTGTCCTGTGAGAACGAACGTTGTTTATAAGCTTACTCACATTTTGCTCCAACTGGATAAGTAAAATAGTTTGATCCAGGAATTCTTCTTTGGAATACCCATAATGGCGGATGGCTGCTTCGTTTACTTCTAAAAAGCGAAAGTTCGATTCTTCAAATATCCAACAGGGGAGAGGGATGGTTTGAAAAAGTGTTTTATAGTGTTGTTCGGAAAGCTTTAATTGTTCCTTTGCTTCCTGTTGTTCAGCATCTGCCTTTTTTTTATCTGTAACGTTTTTTGTGCTGACCAGAACGCCGATGATATGGCCTTCACTATTCCTGGCAGGTTTAAAACAGTGGCGAAGGTAATTGACTACACCATTAACCGTAAGTTCTGTCTCGGTCCACCTGGTAGACCCTCCTAAAACTTCGGCAAACAATTTTTTCAGGAAGGTATGTTTTTCGGGGGGCGCCAACTGAAGGATGGAAGTTCCTTGTTTAACATTGACACCGAAATATTCTTTGGCTTTTGCCCTGGTGGCTTCGTTTGATATAAGAACGCAAAGGTATTTGTCTAGTAAAAAAAATGTGTCATCCAGGTTATTTAGAACAAGGTGGAACGCATCTTCCTGGGACATATCTTCACAGGCAGTCAGGGGAATATGTGGTGGCGAAGGCTCGTTCCTCATGATGGATCTTCTAAGAAATCAGTGGGAAAATTCCCGAATGTACAGTTTCCATTTGTCAGTGTTAGTACTTAGTAATCAAAAATTTATTAAATAGGTGTTTTTACTTGCATACCCCGGTTTTAAAAGGGAAAATGATTGTTCTAAATCAAGTAGTTTCATTCAAATTTGCAATACTAAAGTTAATGCATGGAAAGATATATTAGCTCGTGGTATAGCCACCGATTACAAAAGGATATGCCCATTGCCACTTATGGTTATTACGGGTTGGCTCTTTTGTTGGTACCAACAGCGGCAGCAGATTACCTTGAATATGAACGGTTTCAACTCATAGACGTCCTCGCTCCTTTTATCAATAGTGGTAAAGTAAAAGTGTTTTCTATTAATAGTATCAACAATGAAAGCTGGTTGAACCAGCACATGGATCCCAAACATAAGATTATCCGTCACCAGCAGTTCAACGAATACGTATACGAAGAAGTGATTCCTTTTGTAAAAACCCACACCAGCAATGAAACACCTATTATTATCAGTGGCGCCTCGTTCGGAGCATTACACAGTATGAACCTCTTTTTAAAAAGACCGGATCTTTTAAATGGCGTGATTGCTATGAGCGGAGTGTATGACCTTACGGAATATACAAAGGGTTATTATGATGAAGATGTTTACTTCAACAGCCCCCAACATTATATTCCTAACCTTACAGACCATGGTATTTTAGAGCAGATACGAAGGAGCACCCATATCCATATATTTTCCGGAAGTGGTGATTATGAGGATCCAAATGCCAGCAGAACTTTTGCTTCCCTGTTGTATAATAAAGGCATCAATTATGAACTTGATGTATGGGGATCGGAGTGGCCGCATGACTGGAATACATGGCGAACGGTGCTGCCGCATTATTTGGAAACAAGATTTTAGGAGTTTAAAGTTTATAGTTCAAAGTTGCCGTAGCTCTGTATCAAAGACATTTCATTGATTAGCAAGGTGGATGTTGCTGGAACGTTACGCAGGCACCGTTTCTAAGGTAGCGCCAATACCCCTGTCAGTAATGGCATCGCACATGGGTTTTAGCTTTTCATAAAAGCCATGCTTCACGGCATACTTTCCTTTATAGTGAATAATATAAGCACATTGTTCGGCCTGCTCATAGCTGTGGTCGCAAACTTCCATAAGCGACTCAATCACCCATTCAAAGGTGTTAACTTCATCATTCCACACAATGAGGTGAAACGGATCGGCTGTATCCGTTAACACGTCTTCATCCTCGTAAGGATTTATGGCTTCCCAACTTTTCATAACGCCACAAAGTTATATATCTTGAAAGAAACAAAACTCATGGACAAGGTAATGGCAATGGAAGGCGTTTTTGTTAAAGCTAAACACCCCAAAGTTTTAACGGAATGGTATTAAAACCCCCAGGCGTTTCGTGCGGCAACACCTACACCCATTTGAATTGTTGAATCTGAACAACTCCCACGTTCGCCGGTAACAGGGTATTTTACTTAACAGAACTCGCCCTATTTTGAGCCTTCTCAAAATTCTGTTATGTTGAACTTGGGGGAAAAGACCTGTATCAATTGTTACAAAAGCCGAACCTGTAGAAGAAGAATCTAGGGAAACTTGGTTTAATCATGGGTTCCGGGAAACAAAATTGAATTGGGGGAACCATATGACCATAAGTTGTGATTAATACAAATGAAATTGCCTTGAACCAAGCTCCATAGGAGCAAATTGTTTATAGTCAATACTATTTTAAATACTATGGGGCTCCGAAGGTGCCTCGTAAAACCTTGCCAATGGCTAATACATTCTCTCAAATTTATTTGCAATTCGTGTTTGCAGTTCAAGGAAGACAAAGCCTTATTAAAAAAGAACACAAAGAAGAATTGCACAAGTTCATGACTTCCCTTGTACAGGCACGGAAGGCAAAGATGCTGGCTGTTCATTGCATGCCTGATCACGCTCACATATTTGTCGGGTTTAAGCCATCTGTATTGATATCAGATTTTGTAAAAGAAATAAAGGTTGAGAGCAACGAGTTTATCAAAAACAAGAAATGGATCAAAGGGGCGTTTAAATGGCAGGAAGGGTATGGCGTGTTTTCCTATGGACATTCACAGATTGACACCGTTTGTAAATATGTATTAAACCAGGAACACCACCATGAAAAGAAAAGCTTCAAAGAAGAATATCATGATTTTTTACAAAAATTTTTCGTTCCGTTTGAGGAAGAATATCTTTTTGAATGGATAGAATAGTTATAAACACGTGGCTCCTCCGGAGCCCATCTTTTACTTAGCTATTTGTGCTATAAACAGAAAGCTCCTATGGAGCAAGGCTTTTAAGCAACGATGAGAATTCCAAAACCGTTTTGAAGGTGACTTGGTACGACCATTGTGTGCAGCCAGTACTCATGTGTGCAGCCAATCCTCAAATTTCAATATCCAACTTTCTTTGTGCTTTCTGCCCATTTGCGAAAAGCTTCGAGGCCTTCTTCACGTAAAAGCTGGCGGGTAAACAATTTTCTTTCTTCAATTGGTTTTTCCAATTCTTCATAAATGTCCAGGTCGTCAAAACTGATAGCTGCTGCGTCCTCTTTACTATTGGCATAATATAATTTATCGGGACGGGCCCAGTAGATAGCGCCGAGGCACATAGGGCAGGGTTCACAACTTGTAAATATTTCGCAACCTGTTAGTTGAAATGTATTTAAAGCTTGGCAGGCATTCCGGATCGCCATTACTTCGGCATGTGCAGTAGGGTCATTGGTAGCCGTTACGCTATTGACGCCCTGGGCAATGATTTTTCCATCTTTCACAACAACAGCACCAAAAGGACCACCCCTGCCTTGTTCAACATTGTCAATAGATAGTTTTATGGCTTCACGCATAAAAGTTTCAGCATCATTCATGGCTGTATTCATGCTGCAAATATAGGAGCGAGCCCCCTCAATCCTGCAAAGGCAGGCCTCCCCAAGCTCCTCCAACGGAAGGGTTTAGCTAACACCACAAAACCTTACTTACAAAATCCTTCATTACTAAAAATAAAAACTCGCAATTGGGAATGAATTTCAAGAGGCTTAAGTATTGTCAAATAAGCTCGGGCTGCGTCGGGCCACCTCCCCCTTGGAAGATCGAGGGGGCCGCCTTAAAATTGCATAGAGAAAACAGTTCCTTTATTTGGTATGGATTGCACCTGTAAGGTACCACGATGTAGCATAACAATTTGTTTACACAAGCTAAGCCCGATACCGCTGCCGCTTTTCTTTGTGCTGAAGAAAGGAATAAATATTTTGTCCAAAACTTCTTCCGGGATCCCCGGCCCGTTATCTGCTACTTTTAAAACAACTTTTTTATTCAGGGTTTGTTCGGCGGATAGAATAATCCTGGGTTCTTCTTTGTCTTTAACCGCCTCAATACTGTTGACAATTAAATTAATCAATACCTGCTCAATTAAACTTTGGTCGGCTTCTAAAAAAAGGTCGGTATCTTTTAAGATGATCTCGAGATCAATATTTTTTTGTTCAAAAGTTGGCTGCATTAGTTGGTGCAGGTTGCCAAACAATTCTCTTATATAAACTTTCTGCAAATTTAATTTAGTGATCTTATTGAGGTTTCGATAGGTTTCCGCAAATTTCAACAGGCCTTCACTTCTTCGTTGAATAGTATCAATTCCTAATTCCAGGTCTTCAAGCGTATCGCTATCGTTTGACGATAACCGGTGTTTTAAAGTTTCAGCCAATGAAGAAATTGGAGCCACCGAATTCATGATTTCATGTGTCATTACACTCAATAACTTTTGCCAGGCTTTTGATTCCGTTTCATCCAGCGCTTCGTTTACATTTTGAAAGGCAATCAGTTTAAATTTTTTTTGTTCGGTTTGAAAAGCAGTGGCCGATAATAATATTTTGAAATAAGATCTTTCGAGATGCACAGTAGCTATTTTATTTTCCCCCGGTTTCAAATCAATTACTTCGTCAAATAAACTCTTGTCTCGTTTTTCAAGCGAGTAAATTGTTTTCAAATAAGGAAGCTGCAACATTTTTTTTAATGATTCATTCATCCACACTACTTCACCCGAATCTAATTCATAAGACAAAATGCCTGTATCCACCAGTTCAAGAATCTTTTGTAAATACTGGTACTGGGTTTCTTTTTCTTTACTTATTACTTTAAAGGTGGTATTGATCTCATTAAATCCTTTTCTCAGGGGTTGTATATCGAGGGGTGCATGTTTAACATCAAAGTAGCGGGAAAAATCGCGGTAATGCACGGCCTCTACAAACTGATTAATTTCATCGTAGGTTTTTTTCTGAAAGCGGACAAATTCAACAACCTGGTAAATTAATATCGGTGCCAATAAAGCCAGGTATAAGTGCCATTGCTTTACAATAAAAAAAGAAGCGGCCATTAATGTCACAACCAGCAATATGACTCTTGACAAAATGCGCCATTGAAAATTTTTAAAAATCATAATAAGGTGGAAGGTTTAAGATCCAGCGTACAAGGCGCAAGTAATTAAAAGTTTAATGTCTTGCAACTTGCTTTGTACCTTTCTAAATATCGTACTTATTCAATCTTCTATACAAAGCCGTCCTGGTAATGCCTAATTCTTTAGCGGCTTTGGAAATATTCCCGCTATGTTTTTCAATGACACGCAGAATTGTATTCTTCTCCACGGTGCTAAGGTTCGAGTACTGCACTTCTTCCCTTGTAATGGTCGATTCAATAGGAGAAAAAATAATGTCCTTAGCTGAAAGAGTTCGGTCTTCTGCCATGATCACAGCCCTTTCAATGGTGTATTGCAATTCGCGGACATTGCCCGGATAGTGATAAGTCATCAATTTATCCACTGCTCTTTCATCAAATTCAAGGGGCGACTTTAAATATTTGTTGCTGTAGATGGTGCTGAAATGTTTGGCTAACAAAAGAATATCTTTCTCCCTCTTTCTTAACGGTGGTACTACTATTTCAACCGTATTGATCCGGTAGATCAGGTCTTTTCGGAAGCGGCTTTCGTTGGCCAGTTCCGAAATGGGAATATTGGTGGCGCAAACCAAACGAATGTCTATAGGGATCATTTCATTACTTCCCAGCCTTGTTACCATCCGGCTTTGTAAAACTGTCAGTAACTTGGCTTGCTGGTGTAAAGAAATATTTCCAATCTCATCTAAAAAAAGTGTTCCCCCCTGCGCTGCTTCAAACCGGCCCATGCGGTCTTCTCTTGCATCGGTAAAAGCGCCTTTTTTATGTCCGAACAATTCACTTTCAAACAGCGATTCGGTTAAAGCGCCAACATCTACTTTTATAAACGGCTTGGTGGCCCTGTTTGAAAAATGGTGAATAGCTTTGGCAATTAATTCTTTTCCCGTTCCGTTCTCTCCAAGAATTAAAATGTTGGCATCCGTAGGCGCTATTTTTTGAATTTTATAAAAAATGTCCTGCATGATCTCCGACTTTCCCAGCAGCTCTGTTTCAAAAATAGAAGAAAGGGACACAGCCGGTGCGGGAGAGCTTTTGTCTCCTTTTCTTTTTACTGCCTCTTTTATAGTAGTGAGCAGGCGTTCGTTGTGCCAGGGTTTTACTACAAAGTCAAATGCGCCTTCCTTCAGCGAACGGATGGCCAGGTCAATATCACCATAAGCTGTTATCATAATAACAGCTGCCGAGGAACGAAAGTCTTCCTTTATTTTCTTGAGCCAGAAAATTCCTTCGTTCCCGGTATTGATAGAACTATTAAAGTTCATATCCAGCAAGATGACATCAAATTCTTGTTTTGATAGTATAGAGCGGAGGTTTTCAGGATTTTTTTCTGTTACGATCTCTTTTACTTCGGGTCTTAATAACAAGCGTACAGCAGTAAGCACATCCACGTCATCATCGATTACCAGAATAGAAGCATTTTTTAAAGACATAGTTTTTTGAAAGGGATTAGGCCAAAGCGAAACTACAAATATGCCAGCAATGCAAGCGTTTGAAAATGAAGATGCAGTTTGTTCTATGAACCGTTTTAACTGTATCGAAACCGGACACATTCTGTACGCTAACGAACAACTTCGTAGATTTTGAAAATGTAACTTATTGAAAACCAAAATCGTCAAATATTGGCACTAGATTCCATTAACAGGGATAGTTTCTACATGTGTAATTGAGTAATCATCCCGTTCGGCAAGGGACGGGATGATTTTAAAACTTAAAAAATTATAAAAGACCGTGGATCGAAAAATTGAAAAAAAGAGGTGGAGCAAAAAAAGACTTTTGACGATTGCCGGGATAACCGGGTTGGTGTTACTTATTGCCGGCAGTGTTTATTTCACTTCTGGTAAATCAAAACTGAATGTAGATTCTGAACGCATCACTGTCAGTGAAGTAAAAAAAGGTCCATTTAAAGAGTTTATTCCTGTGAATGGAGTAGTGCTTCCTTTGACAACTATTTATCTTGATGCAATGGAGGGCGGAAGAGTAGAGGAGAAGCTGGTAGAAGACGGTGCCTTTGTAAAGAAAGACCAGCCGATCATGCGCCTGTCTAACACTGATCTTGAATTAAGCCTGGTGAACCAGCAAACTTCGGTGTATAACCTGCTTACTCAAATGCAAATTGCACGGAATGCTGCCCAGCAAAATACTACAACCAAGTTAAATCAACTGACAGATGTTGATAACCAACTGAAGGAAGCCAAACGCATCTATGACTTAAATAAAACCCTGTACCAGCAAAAAGCGATAGGCTTACAGGAGTTCAGGCAATCGGAAAACAATTACAACTACCAGTTGGAAAAAAAGAAGTTAACCGACCAGATCTTAAAACAAGACCAATCTTCCAATACACAACAGGTATCGCAGGCGCAGCAATCATACAAAGGTTCACAAACCGCGTTGAATGTAATGCGCAAAAAAGTGGGAGACCTCATTGTTAGGGCGCCGGTTGATGGACAGTTGACTTCGTTGGATGCAGAGGTAGGTCAAAGTAAAAATAAAGGAGAACGCCTCGGGCAAATAGACGTGTTAAGTGGTTACAAAGTAAGGGTTGATGTGGATGAACATTATATATCCCGTGTGTTTATTGGGTTAATGGGTGAAACGTCTTTTGCCGGGAAAAGCTATAAGCTAAAAATTAATAAAGTATATACGCAGGTAAACAATGGGCGCTTCCAGGTAGATATGCAATTTGTAGATGCCGTTCCGGAAGGTATCAGGAGAGGTCAGACCATGCAGATTGGCTTAGCCTTGAGCGATGAAACGCAGGCGGTTTTGTTGGCAAAGGGTGGATTTTATCAACAGACCGGTGGCAACTGGGTTTTCAAAGTAGACGGTGATGGAAAGACAGCTTATAAGGTAGATGTTCAGTTAGGACGCCAGAACCCTGATTATTATGAAGTATTAAGTGGCCTGCAGCCCGGTGATAAAATTGTTACATCCAGCTACGAGAACTATGGAAACATGCAGGAATTAGTGTTGAAGAAATGAGTTATCGGCAGTTAGCAGTCGGCTTTCAGCTGTTCACTGTAACGATAAAGCATTTTCCTGATTTGGATGAGTTCATTATGAAGTTCTTTGAATATAGATTCATCAATATAACCTAGGTCTTTACTTAAAATCAATTGGTATTGCAATTCTGATGATGATCCGGCAGCGATAACAAAAAACCTTTTTAATTCTGCCGTCGTTGTCCTTCCGCACCCTTCAGCAATATTTGTTGGTATTGAAGAAGCAGATCTACGCATTTGGGCTGTGAGCCCGTATATCTCTTCTTTAGGAAAAGACTTAGTTATGTAGTACACCTGCAAAGTAAGTTTATGACTTCTTTGCCAAAATTCTAATTGTTGAAAATCTCTCATAGAATCATTTTGAGATGACAACGAAAAGATAAAATAAATCATCGGGAAGCCGAAGGCTGATGGCCGAAGGCTCAAAACCAACTAAACGACTAAACCATGAAACTATTTTTTTTGCTAACACTTTTTATTGGCATTCATTGCATCACTTCTGCTTGTTATCAAACAAAGAGCACCCCGCATACTGAAAAGAAAGACGTGGTGGCTTTTCAAATCTTACCTGCTAACTTATTAATGCAATTTAATTAATCACTAACTGTTCATATCAAACAAAAAACAATGATAAAAATCAAAGATCTCGAGAAAATCTACCGCACCGAAGATGTCGAAACCGTGGCTTTAAATAAGCTTTCAATTCAGGTAAATGAAGGTGAATTTGTAGCCATCATGGGGCCATCCGGTTGTGGGAAATCCACCTTACTCAATATCCTGGGCTTGTTGGATGACCCGGATAACGGAAGTTTTTTGTTTAATGGAACAGAAGTGGCGCATTTTAATGAACGCAAAAGAGCCGACCTGCGTAAAAGAAATATTGGTTTTGTCTTCCAAAGCTTCAACCTCATTGATGAACTAACTGTTTATGAGAATGTAGAACTGCCTCTTATTTATTTGGGCGTGAAACCTTCGGAACGTAAACAAAGGGTAGAAGCAGTTTTGGATAAAATGCAGATCATGCACCGCCGCAATCACTACCCGCAACAACTATCCGGCGGCCAGCAGCAACGTGTGGCTGTAGCACGGGCCGTAGTAAATAATCCGAAGTTAATCCTGGCTGACGAACCTACAGGTAACCTTGACTCTTCCAATGGTAATGAAGTAATGCAGTTGTTGACCGACTTGAATGAACAGGGTACTACTATTATTATGGTTACACACTCCGAGCATGATGCCCGTTATAGTCATCGCATTATCCGAATGCTGGATGGTCAAACCGTTTTAGAGAATATTATGGTTTGATGAAAGTCTTCAGTCATCAGCTTTTGAAGAATGAAGACTGCCTCTTGAACTGATCACTGAAGTTTATAGCACATGAGGTCAAGAAGATTTCATAACATTCTCCGGGTAACGGAGAGCTAAACTTCCCTGCCGGGAATGGGGGTAAACCATGATCCGCAATTACATTAAAATCGCTTTCCGTAACCTGGCGAAGTATAAGTTCATTTCTTTTATTAATCTTTTTGGATTAACAATAGGATTGACCTGTTGTTTGCTGATCCTTGCTTATATACTCAACGAGATAAGCTATGATAAGTATCAGCCTTATGCAGACAGGACCTACCGTATTTCCCGGAGTTTTCATAATGAAGAGGGAATTCAATCGCTTCACTTAGGGGCTATTTCGCCTCCATTCGGGCCATTGTTGAAAAATGAATTTCCCGAGATCCAGAAAATCACCCGTCTGTTATCTAACGGAAATACAGCCTTTGTTTACCAGGACAAACAATTCTATGAGAACCAGGTTTTTTTTGCTGATGAAAACCTGCCAGATGTATTTAAGATTGATGTAGTGAAAGGCAATGCCAAAAAAGCTTTGGAAGATCCTTTCTCCATTATGATATCGGACAAACTTGCCAGGAAATATTTTGGTAACGAAGATCCAATGAATAAGATAGTAAAGTTGGATAATAATCTTCCCTGCAAAGTGGGGGGAGTATTTAAACCCTTTCCCTCCAACACACATGTACATGCAGATGTTTTAATTGCTTTCAACACTTTGAAAGATTCTGCTATTTATGGAGAAAGAAACTTGCAAACTAATTGGGGCAACAATTCTTTTCTTACTTATGTTGTTATTCCAAAGGGATCTGATCCAAAAAAGCTGGAAGGGAAGTTCCCTGCCTTTCTTGATAAGTACTATCATTTTCCCGACGAGCCACCAGGATTTAAAGGTTCCAAGTTTACACACCTTTACCTTACGGCACTTACTGATATACATCTTCGTTCTCATTTGGATTATGAAGTAGAGGAAAACGGCGACATTAAACGCATATATATTTTCTCCATCATTGCTTTATTCATATTGCTTATTGCCTGCATTAACTATATGAACCTTTCAACTGCCCGTTCTGTATTAAGGGCAAAAGAAATAGGAATTAGGAAAACAGTTGGCGCGGAGCGTAAAGAAATCATTTTACAATTTTTGAGCGAATCTGTTTTGATTTCGTGGTTTGCCATCCTGCTTGCTATTGTATTAACTGCTTTGTTGCTGCCATGGTTGAATAAATTTTCAGGACTGGATTTGTCCATGCAGATATTAATAAAGTGGCAGATAATCCTTCCTTTAATAATTGCTCCTTTTGTTGTAGGCATTTTATCCGGCTTATATCCCGCCTTATTTATGTCTTCTTTTGAACCTGTGAAAGTGCTGAAAGGATTATTTAAGGTAAGTGGAAACATTTCATTGCGAAAAGCTTTGGTTGTAGCACAGTTTGCCATTTCAATTATTCTTCTTATAAGCACTGTTATTGTTTTTAAACAACTGCGTTACATGCAACAAAAGTCATTAGGCTTTAGTAAAGACCATGTAATTACAATGTTCAATACGGCAGCATTCGGCAACCAGTTTGAAAGTTTTAGAAACGAGTTGTTGCAAAATCCGGGGGTAAAAGAAGTGGCACGTTCATCGCGTATTCCTTCGGGAAGATTGTTAGATGCGCAAGATGTGGCCTTACCAGCGGGAGATACAGTTAAACCACTTTCTGTTGACCTGAAATTTGTAACAGTTGATTACAATTTTGTTCCGGCTTATGGGATGGGTATTGCAGCCGGAAGAAATTTTTCGAATGCATACAAGACAGACAGCAATTCTTTTGTTATAAATGAAGCTGCTACCAAAGTATTAGGATGGCGATCAGCACAGGAAGCCATCAATAAAGACCTGGTATACGGAGGACAAAAAGGAAAAGTAATTGGCGTTGTAAAAGACTTTCATTTCGAGTCATTACATCAAAGAATCCCTCCCCTTCTTTTCAATGTTAATGCCAACCGGTATAACAGGATTTCTATAAAATTGTCGGGGGCTAATATTGCTTCATCACTTGGGTTTGTAGAGAAGACCTGGAAAAAATTTCTGCCAGAAACACCTTACGATTATAGCTTTTTGGACGAACGCTTTGCTCAACTTTACCAATCGGAACAGAGACAAAAATCTATTTTTACTGTCTTTGCTTTTATTGCCATTTTTATTGCTTGTCTTGGTTTGTTTGGCTTATCTGCTTTTACAATATCTCAAAGAGTAAAAGAAATCGGGATACGCAAAATATTAGGTGCAGACGTTTCAACTATTGTAGCGTTGCTCTCAAAAGATTTTTTAAAGTTGGTGTTGGTAGCGGCCGTTATTGCCTTCCCCGTTGCCTGGTTTGCCATGCACAAATGGCTGGAAGATTTTGCTTACCGCATCGGTATTTCATGGTGGATATTCTTGGTAGCCGGTATTGTAGCTGCGTTAATCGCTTTTATTACCATCAGCTTCCAGGCCGTAAAAGCGGCAAGGGCTAATCCTGTAAAAAATTTAAGAACTGAATAATTGTTTTTCATGCTTAAGAACTATTTGAAAATAGCCCTCCGCAACCTGTTTCGCAATAAGGCATTTTCTGCTATCAATATTGCAGGACTTGCTATTGGTATGGCCAGTGCTATCCTCATTCTGTTATGGATACAAAATGAAATAAGCTACGACCAGTTTCATGAAAAAAAAGACCGCATTTATGAAGCCTGGAACCGGGCACATTTCAGTGGTAAACTGCAATGCTGGAATACAACTCCTAAGGTATTGGCAAGAACGCTTGAACGCGACATACCCGAAGTGGAACAAGCAACAAGAGTCAATTGGTCCAGGAATTTTTTATTTAGCGTGGGTGAAAAAAGACTGACGGTGCAAGGCAATATGGTTGACTCCAATTTTTTGCAGATGTTCAGTTTTCCATTGCTAAAAGGCAATTCTAAGTTGGCCTTAATGGACATGCATTCAATTGTGCTAACGGAGAAACTGGCTCAAAAAATATTTGGCAATGAAGACCCTATGGGTAAAGTGATCAAAATTGATAACAAAGACAATTTTACAGTGACAGGCATTGCCAGGGATTTGCCTAATAATACAAGGTTCAATTTTGAATACCTGCTTCCGTGGTCTTATGCACGCTATAGGGGCGAAGACGATGAAAACTGGGGTAACAATTCCACCCGTACTTATGTATTGGTAAAACCCAACGTTTCTTTCGCCTCTGCTGATAATAAGATCAGGAAACTAAAAGCCCGGTATGATAAGAATGAAGATCCAAGATGGGAAATGTTTCTTTATCCCATAAGTAAATGGAGACTTTACTCGAGGTTTAAAGATGGTTCTGAAGATGGTGGCCGTATAGAGTTTGTCCGGATGTTTGGAATTATTGCTGTTTTTATTTTGCTGATCGCCTGTATCAATTTTATGAACCTTAGTACGGCACGCAGTGAAAAACGGGCAAAAGAAGTTGGTATCCGTAAAGTAGTAGGTGCACAAAAAGGAGCGTTGATTGCCCAGTTTATTGGTGAGTCTATTCTTCTTGCCTTCCTCGCCGGAATTGTTGCCATTGGTATTGTTGAATTGAGTTTGCCAGGGTTTAATAAGCTGACCGATAAAAAATTATTTATTGACTTTGGAAATATTTATTCATGGCTTATTGCACTGGGCTTTATCATATTCACCGGTCTTGTAGCAGGTAGTTATCCTGCCTTCTTTCTTTCTTCTTTTCAACCTGTCCGCGTTTTAAAGGGAATGTTCCGTTCTTCAAAAGCGTTGATTACGCCGCGTAAAGTATTGGTGGTGCTTCAGTTTACGTTTGCCATTATACTTATCATCAGTACCATTATTGTAAAGCACCAGATTGATTATGCAAGGGATAGGGAAGCCGGTTATGATAAAAGAAACCTGATGTATCACATGCTTACAGGCGACCTTGACAAAAATTTCAATCTTGTTAAAAATGAATTGCTTGCTTCTGGCGTGGCCACTTCTATCAGTAAAACCAGTGCTCCTTTAACGCAGGGGTGGAGCGATACCTGGGGCTTTGAATGGAAAGGAAAAGATCCAAACGACAAAACGGATTTTGATCGTTATTCTGCAGATGAAAACCTTGTTGCTACAGCCGGATTTCAATTAGTGAAAGGGCGCGATTTTAACCTCAAGCAATTTCCTACTGATTCAACCGGAGTTATCCTCAATGAATCGGCAGCCAAAGCCATGGGTTTTAAAGATCCGATTGGCCAGATTGTAAAAGACAACGACATTAACTGGCATGTTGTAGGTGTGATAAAAGATTTCATATTGCAATCGCCGTATTATCCTTTAAAGCCAATGGTCATTGAAGGAAGCAAAGGATGGTTTAATACCATGCACATCAAACTCAATCCTCAAAACTCCACGGCACAAAATTTAAAGAAGGCTGAAGCAATATTTAAAAAATACAATCCGGAATATCCCTTCGAGTACAAGTTCATTGACGAAGAATACGCAACAAAGTTTGAAGACGAAAAGCGAACAGCCACGTTAACGGCTTTATTTGCGGGCCTAACCATTTTCATTTCCTGTTTGGGCTTGTTTGGGTTGGCTGCCTACATGGCGCAGAACCGTATTAAGGAAATTGGTGTTCGTAAGGTGCTCGGCGCTTCTGTTGCTAATATCACCACCTTACTTTCTAAGGATTTTTTGAAACTGGTGATTATCTCTTTGGTGATTGCCTCGCCGGTTGCTGCCTTTGCCATGTACAAATGGTTACAGGACTATCCTTATCGCGTGAACATTGAATGGTGGGTATTTGTCATTGCAGGACTGGCAGCGGTAACGATTGCCTTACTTACGGTAAGCTTCCAGGCCATTAAAGCAGCTACTGCCAATCCCGTTAAGAATTTGAGAACCGAATGAATTGTGGAATGGTGAGTGGTTAGTAGTAGTTAGTTCTTTTAAATATAGTAATGATTATGTAACCAACTTGGGTAGTACCGTTAAGCTTTTCTTGCGTCGCACTCTTGTACTGCTACAAGGCTATGGGCTGTCAGCCTTCAGCGGGTGGCGGAACTTCTGAAATCTGATTGCTAAATGCTGATGGCTGTTCTGAACGTACAAGTGAGTGACACAACAACCGATGACAGAGGTTACAAAAGCCCGTAACCAAAACCCAAAACCCAAAACCCAAAAACTCTAAACTTTTTATGTTAAACAACTATATAAGGGTAGCTTTTAGAAACCTGTGGAAAAACAAAGGATTTTCTTTCATCAATATATTCGGATTGGTTACCGGTATAGCTTGTACACTTTTAATTTTTCTGTTTATAAAAGATGAGTTGAGCTATGATCGTTTTCATAAAAACGCCGATAATATTTACCGTATTGCAAAAGATTTTGTGAACGACGATGGCAGCCGCATTCCGGACGCTACCTCACCAGCCGCACTGGCGCCGGCTATGCAAAAGGAAATGCCGGAAGTGGCTTCTATAACAAGGGTTCGTCCCAACTGGGGGAGAAGTTACCTGGTAAAATACGGCGATAAAAAAATAGCGGAGGAGAAGTTATACGGTGTTGACAGCAGCTTTTTTGATGTGTTTACCTTTCCCTTTATACAGGGAAATGCAAAGAATGCTTTTAAGGATATTAATTCAATTGTATTAACGCAAACTACAGCCAAACGCTATTTTGGTAAAGAGAATGCTATAGGAAAAACGCTGCAGGTAGATAATTTGGGCGACATGATGGTTTCCGGTGTTTTAAAAGATGTTCCGCCTAACGCTCATTTTCATTTCGATTTGTTGGTGTCCTTCAGGAAGCAACCAGGCAACCCCGGTCTCGATAACAATTGGCAGGGTTATAATGACTATACCTATGTTAAAACAAAACCCGGAGCCAACATACCCAACCTGGTTAAAAAAATCCAGGCGCTCAATGACCGTAATGTAGAAAAGAGCTTTAGTGTTTTTTATGTGCAGCCTATAAAATCAATTCACTTAACCTCTAACCTCAAGTGGGAGTTGGAGCCTAACGGAGACAAACAACATGTTTACATATTCACGCTCATTGCTCTTTTTGTTATCCTTATAGCAAG
>DAIQPL010000230.1:0-6849 GCA_036787395.1 Flavisolibacter sp.
CTGAAAGAACCACCAAAATATCCTTTTACTAATGTTTTAATACTTGCCTTTGAATAAGCGTCTTTACTGACGAGCGGGTAATATTGGTGCTGCCTCCCATAAACTTTAATTCCCACAAATTCTTTATCTACTAAAATTTTGAGAATGGTGGCTACTGTATTCTGATGTGGCTTGGGTGGCGGAAGGGCATCCATAATGTCGCGGATAAAACCCTCTTTTAATTTCCAAACCGTCTGCATTACCTGCTCTTCTGCTTTTGTCAAAATTTTCATGAAAGAGAATTAAAGAGCCAATCTATAACTAATTTATTAGTTTAACAACTAAGTTTATAGTTTTTTAAAATTATTGGCTTGACCTTGCTTATTCTTGCCTTAATTTGCACTAAACGAGACCCGGATGGCGGAGAAAATCATTGAGATAAGGAATGCCAATGTATACCAGGGTAATAGCCTGGTATTACAGGAAGTGAATCTGACTGTAAATAAAGGTGAATTTGTTTACCTGGTGGGGAAGACCGGAACAGGAAAATCGAGTTTGTTAAAAACCCTATATGGTGAATTGCCTTTAAAAGAAGGGCAGGGGACAGTAGTTGGATATGATCTTCGCAACCTTACATGGAAAACAGTTCCTTACTTAAGGAGAAACATGGGCGTAGTATTCCAGGATTTTCAATTACTCACTGATAGGAATGTCAACGAAAATCTCAAGTTCGTTCTAAAGGCTATTGGCTGGAAAGATGATAAGCTGATGAATGAAAAAATTGCCGATGTACTTGATAAGGTGGGGCTGCGCTCTAAAGGTTTTAAGATGCCTTTTGAAATGAGTGGCGGCGAACAACAAAGAGTAGACATAGCCAGGGCATTGTTAAACTCACCCAAACTCATCCTTGCCGACGAGCCGACAGGTAATCTGGATCCCGAGACTTCGGACGAGATCATGAACCTGCTGATCCATATTGCAAGAGACTACGGTACTGCTGTGGTAATGGCCACACATGATTATATAGTGATACAAAAGTTCCCTGCCAGGATGGTAAAAACGGAAGCAGGCAGGATGTATGATAATGCTACCATAGTTCACTAAGCTTTTGCGCATTCGTTTTGTTGTTATAGACAGTCAGAATATGTTGTCGTTCTTCAGAATGCTGTAGTGTAAAATCTTCTTTAAATAATTGCTCGACGAGTTGGGCATATTCTTCCGGCTCGTTAGCTATGTTAACACCTGATTGAATCTGGCTTCCTGCTATTCCGTTTGTATTAGTTATACAAAACCTGCCTTCGATCAAAGCATGAAGTAATTTCAACTTTACTCCGGTATTATTTTTTGACGGAAGAATATTGATATGCGCATCCCTGATAAGACTATTCATTTCATCAATAGGAGGATCAATTATTAACCTGCAATTTTTATTTTGCTTTGCTGCTGATATCAACTTTTTCGACATGCTCCTACCTGCAACTACAAGTGGAAACTTTAGTTTGCTAAGCACTTCGTTGATTAGCCAAACTGCGGCTGATTCATTTTCGGCAATGGCCATATTACCATGGTACAAACAATAATCACCCTTCCCCGTCTTTGCTTTTAAGGCTTGCCAAGGGATAAAACAGGGGATAAAATGAAGATTCGAAAATCCATATTCTTTTGCCAAAACAAGTATGTCTTTCTCTGAAAGACTGGCAACCTTAACATTTTTATTCAGTCCTTTCTGATACTTTTTTATGAGGATCGTTTCAAGAGAAAAATAAATCTTTCGAAATAGTTTTGAATCAATCGATGCCAGGCTTTTATAATAGTTTGATTCATCATTATGCATCCTGAGAACCACCCGGTTTTGATCGTTCAGGTAAGGAGTAATACCCGAACAATGAAGTCCTTCAAGGAGAACAGGATAGTGATCTTCATTTAAGCGTTTTATCAGATCATGGTTGATCCTTGAGCTTACAATGTAGGGACTTATAAAAGAAAGAGACCTTGCAAAATTTTTTCTTTTATAAGAATTTATTTCGACACAATAGCTTGTCAAACTATCTGCATTGCGTTTGTTGTAATTGAAATAATGAAGAATAATTTTCTTTCCTAGACCGGCTAAAGCAGTAATCTTATAATACATATCAATAGCTCCGCCATAATCCGGCGGGGCGGGAGCATCCAGGCAAACGATATGTAAATGGTCATTCACTCTTGAGCACGGCTTTATAAAGTTGAATTAATTTAGTTTCTTCTTTTTGCCAGCAATAAACCTCCCTTGCCTTTAAACAATTAATATGCATTTGCTGCAATAAGGAATCGTCTCTCATCAATTTATTGATTGCCAAACTTACCTGCTCAATAGAAAGATCATCTAATAAAACTGCTACCTCAAATTGGTTGTTTATTCTTTTGTACTCCGGATAATTCATAGCGATCTGAGGCACCCCCGCATGCATATAATCAAAGAATTTATTGGGCAAGGCCAGGAACTGGTTTAATCCTTCTTTTTCAGCCAAACCAATTCCAACAGACGCCCTTTGTGCTATCGCCCAAAGTTCATCAGGCAATAGCATTCCCCTTAACTCAATCTTCGATTCAACGTCATTTTGCGCAATAAGGCCTTTTAACTGCGACATGAAATTTCCATCGCCACAAATCACCAATTTATATGGTACGTTTTTCATAGCGGGTATAAGATATTCAAAACCCCTTGCTTCATTAACAGCTCCCTGGAAAAACAAATACCTGTTTTCTTTTTCAACCCGATGAAGTTTCTTTAATACAGGCAAGTTCCTGATTACTTTATATTCCCTCATGTAGTTCTTTTTGAACTCCCCGGCCAGCCCTTCACTGACTGTGTAACCATATTTATATTTTGGAACAGCAAACTTTTCTATCGTTAACCAAAATTGCTTAACGAAGGTTCTTGTACGCACTTCTTTTAATTCGGTAAAATACTCATGTGCATCATAAACTTTTGGAATATTCTTAAATTTTGAAATGAATAAGCAGGGCAGGATAGTATCAAGGTCAATTGCACAAATGCAATCCATTTTTTGGGTAAGGAGGTAAAACAAAAGCCGCAGGTTATATTCGGCATAAAACAGAAACCCTTTATTAAAAAAACAACTCAGTCTTTTTTGGCGAAAGTTTTTTTGCTGAAGAGGCAAGGAATTTCGGAGGCTTCTTCCTACCAATGTAATCCGAAACCCTGCATTGGCTAACGAACCACAAATGCGGTGCATACGCTGATCGAAAGAAAGATCGTTGGTGACAGTAAAATAAATATGCTTCAAAGGAATTAAGATATGGTGGAAACAGCTTTATATATTTTTTCAATAGCTTCTATTGTTTTTAGTCCATCATAGGCATTGGCAAAGGATGCGTCCTTCTTATCCAATGCTTTTACCAGGTGCTCATAAACCTTATCATGGTTGCTCATTGAACCTTTATAGGTTGAATAATCGTTAGAAGAATTCCGGGGTAAATTAAACTTAGTATTATTTTCCATTACCTGGTATTGTACTTCATTTAAATATTCCCCGCCTAGTCGCACGGTACCTTTTTCAGCTACAATAGTAAAAGCTATTTCATGATTTTTTTTATATGCATTCACCGACCAATGTAAGGAACCAATGCTTCCACTTTTCATGGATAGTGCAGCTGCACCGGTATCTTCGAATTCAACGTTTGTATCATGTGCGAAGTTTCCCCGGAACCCCCTTACTTCCTGAACTTCTCCAAAAAGGGAGATCAAGGCGTCTATATAATGACTGAACTGCGTATACAGAGTACCCCCGTCTGGAAATAATTTGCCATGCCAGTCGATATAATATTCGGCTGGGCGGTTCCATATGCAACTTAAGTGGAAACTATAAATTTCGCCAAGCTCTTTCCCGTTAATAAGCTGGTTGAGCTGTTGGAGAATGGGGTTATAGCGATTTGATTTAACGACAAACAGGCTACGCCTGCAAAATTTTTCTGTTTCAATTATTTGCCAGGCTGCAGCCGAAGTAAGACACAAAGGCTTTTCGCACAATACATGTTTGCCTGCCTGTAAAGATTTTATTGAATGTTCTGCATGATACCCGTTAGGCGTGCAAATTGATACGATATCAACATCAGTTTCATTTTTCAAAAGATCATCAATGGAGTAATAGGCGGTGCAGCTATATTCTTTGGCGAGCCTGTCAGCTTTTTCCGGAATAATGTCACAAACAGCCAATAGATTTCCCACCCTCTGGATGTTTTCTGCATGACGTTTGGATATACGACCGCAGCCAATTAATGCAAATTGATACATACAGGCTCAAAAATAATTAGTATAAAACAAAAAGCCTCCCTTTTGTAGGAGGCCTCGTATAGAATAATTACTCTTTAGAAATTTGTATTGTCCATATTCACATTGTTTTCTGCTTTTGTATTCTTGCGTTTAAACAAATTAGCGTCAAACTTTCCAAATCGCCAATTGAAGTTCAGGCGTAGCATTTGCGGATCTCTTCTGCGTTGGACATCTTGTATAAAAAAAGATGTTTCGGAGTGAGCGTCATATTTCCTGGTTTTGAATATATCATTTACACTTAAAGAAACAGACGCTTTCTTTTCCTTTAAGAATTCAAAACGGATGGCTGCATCAACACTATAATTTGGACGAATAAAACCCTGCGCTGAAGAATTGTTTCCTCCAAACATACCTCCGCCGCCGCCACCAAACATACCTCCGCCACCTCCCTGGCCACGTCCACCAGGAGATGAAATAATCTTGGACTGATAATCTCCTGAAACTTGCAAAGAGAAGTTTTTAGGTAATCTGATACTATTGTTGATCTTAAAGAAATAGCTTACAAACTGATCCGGGTCTGGTGCGTTATTCAAATCAATTTTGGAAGTAAATAAGTTGGCATTCGTGGTCAGATCCCACCACTTAGTTATTTTATTTTTACCGGTTAATTCTAAACCGCCAACATAACTTTTGTTTGCATTAATATATGAACTAACAATAGCACTATCCTCAAAGGCCGGAACATATTCTCGCTGCTGGAATCGGGTGATCAGGTCATTGGTATTCTTAAAATAAACTGAAGCCAGGATATTATCCCTGTTCTTAAACGATTTAGAATACGCCAGTTCCAAAGAATTGGTGAACTCAGGATTTAAACCTGGGTTACCTCTACTAACATTTATGGAATCTGAAATATCTACAAAAGGAAACAGTTGCCAGAAGCCAGGGCGATTGATCCTACGGCTATAATTTAATTGCAATTCATCTGTTTCATTCAGTTTTTGACTGAGGGTTGCGCTGGGAAAAAAACTAATGGGAAACTCTATGTTGAAAGTTTGATTTTTATTCAGCAGGCCTTCATAATCTGAGCTTTCAGCTCTTAGTCCTAATTGGTAACTGAAATTTTTTACACGGCTCGAATAGGTACCATAGGCAGCATATATCCTGTCTTCGCTGTTGTAAATAACGTCCTGCCTGGATAAGGGAGTCTTGCTGCCATTATCGTTTAAAATAAAATAGTTGGTACCACTGTTCACTTTGCGTATTGAAGCGCGGGCACCCACCTCAAATTTTGATCTTTCATTTATAGGATTGGAATAATCGGTTTGAAAAATGAGGTTTTCATTATTGCCTGATCCAATTTGCTGTTGATTGTAGGAACGGTCAAACATTTTAGGCTGCAATCCGTAAAAACTCGAATAGATCATGTTATCATTGTTGTTCCGGCCTTTGTTATAAGTAACGTCTGCCGTCCATTCACGTCCCGATTTTGGGAAATTATGTTTAAAACTCAATTGCGAGCCCATGTTTCTAAACAAATTCGTTGCATAGTTAGACCGTTCTTGAAGCGTATCAGTAATTGCATCGTTATTTAAATCATTAAAGATTGTACTGTTGCCATTCGGGTTCATTTTACCTCTTGCAAAAGTTCCGCTGATGGTTAGAGTGTTTCTGTTATCTATAAAATAATCAAAACCCAGTCTTCCAAAACCAAAAGCTCCAACCATGGTAGTTTTATCAATCTGCTCTGAGGTACTTGGTTTGTAAATAAGATTTTCTCTTTTTGTATTTCCATTGCTGATGGACTTGCGCTGGTTATACATTCCGCTGGCAAAAACATTGATCTTATTCTGGCGAATGTTAATATCTCCACCACCACCAAAACGGGCGCGTGAATCCACATTTGCTCTCAGGTTGCCACTGTAACCAACCCGTTTATTTTTTTTCAAAACAATATTTAAAATACCGGCTGTGCCCCCAGATGCATCAAACTTTGCTGAAGGGTTGGTAATGATTTCGACACTTTCAATTGCATCTGCCGGAATTTGTTCCAACGTAAGATTAGTAGGACGGCCATCAACAAAAATTTGCGGGGCGTTATTTCTGAGCGTCACATTGCCATCAATATCAACATTCACTGAAGGAACATTCTTCATTACATCAATGGCTGAACCGCCCGCCGAAGTAATATTCCTGTCCACATTAAATATTTTGCGATCGATGCCCATTTGCAGTAACGGCTTAGACGCTGTCACGGTAACTGTGCCCAAAATCTTATCATCTATTTCCAGTTTAATATTTCCAAGGTCTTTATCTAAAGCACCAAGCATAGCCGAGGGATCGCTAACGCCGGAATTTCTGTTTGGCATTTCAAAAGCAACTTGTTTTTCTTGCTGCTTATAACCGATACCTGTAATGCGTAGTTTGTATTTTCCAAAGAGGGGGATATTTTCTACACTGAAGTCGCCGGTGTTACTTGTCAGCATTCCTCCCACGATGACTTCTTTTTGCTGTTTGGTTGCAGAATCCATTTTGCTAGTTACCAGAGTAACAGAAGCTGCTTCAATTCCTTTATTCGCTGCATCTACTATTTTACC
>DAIQPL010000457.1:0-2268 GCA_036787395.1 Flavisolibacter sp.
CACCTGGGATGAGTGCTGTAAGCTGTATAAGCCAGCTTGCCATTCCGGTAACTAAACCATTCTTCGGAACTGATGCTTCGCAGTCCAATTTTATGTTCACCCCTGTTATCCCTTATATAAAAAGCCGGCAGCTTGTTGTAAGCGGTTTTTAAATACAGCAACGAATCCTTTGAAATGTATTGCGGAAAATAAAAGTTGGTGACCGTTTTGTTTTTGGGAACCGCAGCTGTTTTTGACAAACCTAACTTTTGTTGGTAAAATTGAAAGGCCTCTTTTCGAAACGTTTTATAGTTTACGCCGGCATACCGCTGCACTGCTTTTTGAAAAGGATAAAACAAACCTTTGAATGCACTGGCATCCCTCGTTACCCTTTCCCAAAAATCAGGACCATATTTTAAATAACCATAGTTGGCTAACAGGTAACCCAATTCATAATGGCCCGGTACATAATCTTTCAGTGATCCATTACGCAACTTTTGCCAGTTGTAATTCTTGCCTTCCAACCAAAGACTGTTATATCCACTTAAAAAATAAGGAAGCCGGCCCCTGCCCTGTTGCGTCAGTGCTGTTTCTGCATGTACCGCATCACCTTCAAAAAACCAATCGGGAACAGTGAGTGCATTCCCCAGTGCCTGTCCCGATTCACCAAAAAGAAAAAACAAACCCTTCGTCAAACCTCTTTTAAAATTGTTGTATTGCTGTACATGGCGGTATTCGTGAATGGCAAGGTTCTCGTGCCAGGGAAGATTTCCAAAATCAAAAACATTCGACGTGGGAATCAAATAATACTCGCTTCTAAAAGGACCAAGCGCTACGTAACCGTTGGCCTGTGTTGTGCGGCTGTGTAATACAATATTTACTTTTCTTAATTTGTTACCGATTGAAAAGGACGTATCAGCAGCCTGCTTGTGAACAAGCGTGGCAACACGTTTTGCCTGCTCCTCGGCTCCTTTGGTATAAATGATGCGGGCCGTATCTGTATTGATCTGTTTCCACCGGGTAGAAGGAGGAAAGCCTCCAAAGGTTTGAGCCGATGCTGAGATGATTCCTACAATTAAAGCCAGGGCAAGAGCGATTCGTTTCATTCAAAAAAGATAAGGATTTTGAAAATGTAAAAATGCAGAATTAAAAACGTAAAATCCAAACTATACTTCTAAGGCATCCAACGTTTGCTGATTTTTTTGTTTCTCTTTTTATTTTTTACTTTTTAATTTTTCTCCTTTCATCTTATCTTTCTCTAAAACCGCCATTGCTTAGCATTCAAAAAGCATCTTCAAAAGATATACTCATCATCAGGGAACTGGCAGAAAAGGTTTGGCCGCAAACCTATTCCCCTATTCAAAGCGCTGAACAAATCAGCTATATGATGGAGCTGATCTATAGCCCTGGTTCTCTTCGCAGGCAAATGGAAAATGGTCACCAGTTTATTCTTCTTTTTGATGAAGAGAATGCGGTCGGCTTTGCTTCTTATAGTGAAATGGAACCTTCCCTGTTCAAGCTGCACAAATTGTATATACTACCTGGTGGACAAGGCCGCGGCGCAGGAAGATTTATGGTAGATTTTATTATAAAGGACATTAAAATGAAAGGAGCTACTTCGCTTCTTTTAAATGTCAACCGTAAAAACAAGGCTAAAAGTTTTTATGAAAAGCTGGAATTTAAAGTGATCCGTGAAGAGGATATTGACATAGGCGGTGGTTATTTTATGACGGATTATGTAATGGAGAAGAACTTACTCAATAACGACTTATAACCATTTTTTCTGACAACTTTTTAGAACAGTTGCACGAAATCTCTCCATTCACTATTCACTATTGACTATTCATTGCTCCAACAATACGGGGATGTAGATGGCCATTCACCACTCACTATTCACTATTGACCCTCTCACCTCTTCCTCTCATCTCCCATGCGCATGTATCTGAATTTTACGTGCAATCTCCTCTCCCATGGGTTCTGATGAATATCCATAACCATTCACCAGTACACCTTTTACACCGCCGGAAGATTCAATGCCATAAACTACCGCTTCATCGCCGGGATCACTATCACCTTCAAACCGCACCACTTCTTTAATTTCAAAATCGGGTGCATTAAATTTTTGGGTGTTGCAGATGATACAATTGTCCTGGAGGTTAAAATCTTCGGTGTATCCTTTTTTTCTTAATTCGTCAATGGCATGGGCGATGGAGTCGTATTGGTACATGGTAATATGTTGTGGAGATAAAGGTAAGAGATATGAGGTTGCTGACATATTGCGTCAGCAAC
>DAIQPL010000231.1:0-6804 GCA_036787395.1 Flavisolibacter sp.
TGGTACTGGCGAAACGCCAGGAATATTCTTATTACAACAGCCAAACGGTACATTTATTTCAAAAGATCTCATCTTGCCCAACTGGCCCAGCCAGAGAAGACCTGAAAACCTGGGCGTTCTTCTATTCGATGCAGATAACGATGGCGACCTTGATCTTTACTGCGCCAGTGGCAGCAACGAATTTTTACGAAACAGCAATAATTACCAGGACCAGTTCTTTGTAAACGATGGCAAAGGAAACTTTTCATTGGATACTTTGGCCTTGCCTAAAAACTATAGCAGTAAAAGTTGTATCAAAGCCGCAGATATTGATAATGATGGTGACCTTGATCTCTTTATAGGCGGACGAGTGATGCCTCAACAATATCCGAGGCCGGTAAGTTCCTTTATTTACAGGAATGATTCAAAGCCCGGAAAAATAAAGTTCACAGATATTACACATGAAGTTGCCGCGGAATTAGAAAACGTAGGCTTAGTATGTGACGCCTTATGGACAGACTTTGACAATGATGGAGCAACAGACCTGGTGGTTGCGGGAGAATGGATGCCTATCACCTTTTTCAAAAATGACCATGGCAAATTTCGTAACGTTACTTCGGGCACCGGAATAGGCAACGAATTTGGTTGGTGGAATAGCCTGGCAGCAGGTGATTTTGATAATGATGGAGACATCGATTATATAGCCGGTAACCTTGGAACCAATTCCTTCTACCGCGCAAGCAAAGAATACCCTGTTCGGATATATGCAAAAGACTTTGATAAGAACGGCAGCTATGATGCCATACCGGTTGTGTACTTGAAAGACGAAAAAAATAAATTAAAGGAGTTTACGGCACAAAACAGGGATGATATTGTTGAGCAATTGCCAGCTTTAAAAAAGCGTTTTTTACAGTATAAAGATTTTGCGAGAGCAGACTTTCACTCCATATTTACTTCCGAAGAGTTAAAAGACGCGGTGGTATTACAAGCCAACAACTTTCATAGCTGTTTGATAAAAAATAAAGGCAATGGAAAGTTTGAGATGGAGCCTTTACCTGTCATGGCGCAACTGGCTCCCATCTATGGCATGGTGATAGATGATTATAATAACGATGGCAACCTGGACGTGGCAATGGCGGGTAACGACTTTGGAACAGAAGTATCTAATGGAAGATATGATGCCATGAATGGCTTAGTATTTCTTGGAGATGGCAAAGGCGGTTTCAAGCCTCAATCTATTTTACAAAGCGGGTTATTTATCCCGGGCGATGGGAAGGCCCTTGTTAAATTACGGAGCAGTAATAATAATTATTTGGTGGCGGCCTCACAAAACAATGGACCGTTAAAACTGTTCAGCCATCAATCGGCCCAGGTACAAGTTCCATTGCAGGCAATGGACAGAGTTGCTATTCTAAGTTTGCAAAACGGGCAAAGAAGAAAGGAAGAATTGTATTATGGAACTTCGTTTCTTTCCCAGTCATCCAGGTTTATTAGCATCAATAAAGCTGTGAAAAAAGTTGAGATCATTGACAATACAGGGAGAAAGAGAGAAATAAACTTTTAGGCTCTTTGTAATAACTAGCCAAATCTTCGGAATACGTAGCAAAATAAGTCGTCACTTCCACCATGAGCTTTTTTGTTCTTCGACAATCAAAAATTCATAGATTTTAAACCAATTCGTTTAATCCATTGGGATACGGCATAGAACAATTTTTCTTTTTTAAAAAAACAATTGTTCAATTTACACGCTTTGCTATAACTTGTTTACCGAAAACAAAACTTTACTTCAATAACTGTTATTTTTTGCTTGCTAAACATCATTGCTTATGAAATCAATCAATCGTAATCAACTATTTGTTGCCAGTTGTCTTGCTTTGTTAGTTACTTCTCTTTCTTTTGGTATCAGGGCTGGCATCCTGGGTTCGCTGGGTGAAAAATTCGGATTAAACGCTTCACAGCTAGCTAGTATTGCAGGCACTGCTTTTTGGGGCTTCCCTCTTGCCGTAATCATCGGCGGTTTTTTAGTGGATGTTATTGGAATGAAACGCCTGCTGGTTCTGGCTTTCTTATTACATATAGTTGGGATTATTCTGACTGTAATTGCCAAAGGTTACTCAGGTTTATTTATATCTACGCTTTGTATTGGCCTGGCCAACGGCACCGTGGAAGCAGCTTGTAATCCTTTAGTTACAGCATTGTACCCGGAAAATAAAACTACGAAATTGAACCATTTCCATTTGTGGTTTCCAGGAGGAATAGTGTTGGGTACATTGATTGTCTATTTTACAAATCAAAGTCTTAATCTTACTGGATCAATTGAGTTATGGCAGGTGCAGGTGGGCTTAATGTTAATCCCTACAATCATTTATGGCTACCTATTTTCCAAACTTCATTTTCCTGTGACAGAAAGAGTAGCCGCAGGTGTTACTTCATCGGAAATGTACCGTGCTTTGCTAAACCCGCTATTTATTTGCATGATCATTTTAATGTTCGGTACTGCTATTACAGAATTGTTTACCGGGCAATGGATTGATGTTTTACTAAAAAATGTTTCTGATAACGCTCTTTTGCTATTAACTATCGAAACTGGTATTATGGTGTTGGGGAGAGGGTTTGCTGCACCTGTAGTTCATCGCTTTTCTCCACAAGGAGTATTATTGATCTCTGCTATTCTCTCTGCAATAGGTTTATATATTCTGGGCCATACTTCTGGGAGCATGCTCTTTGTCGGCGCCGTCATCTTTGGCATGGGTGTTTGTTATTTCTGGCCTACCATGTTGGGATTTGTTGCTGAAAATTTACCAAGAACCGGCGCCGTAGGCTTAAACCTCATGGGCGGTGCGGGCATGTTTGCCGTTTCTATTTATATGATGCTCATGGGCGGTTACTATGACACATTAGTTGCAAACAAATTACCAGTAGGCGCTGAAATGAGTACTTATGCTAACGCAGTTGCCGGCAGTGACATGGCCAATACTTACAATGAAGCAAAAAAAGTAGCGGGGCCTGAAGTCATAAATATTACTTTGATCATTCCTATTATACTCATTGTTGCCTTTACGATTTTGAACTTTTATATGCGCGGCAGAAAAGAACAAAACAGAAAAGTATTGCAAACTGCCTGATCGCTTAAATGTCGGGGTGCCCGCTCCCTGAAAAGATAAGCGTTCGACTAATAATTGCAACTTGTTTTTGTGTTTCTCGCAACTATCAAGGTGTCTATGGTTTTACTAGTTGCGGTAAAGTAGCGGCCTTATTTAAACTTCCGCAGTCTTTACCAAAATTAGAGCGTATGTGAGTAGTAAGGCATTCCGCCCGAAGGTTAGAAAAAGGATGTGTACGAAAGAAATCCTCTACCTGGCTATAGCGGTTTTCATGACTGGCCATCTCTTTCCAAAAGGACACGGCTGTACACACATCATAGCCCAGCTCATTAGTAAGATTAATGCCATAGTAATCGGCTTCCAATTCATTTTTTTGATTGAAAGAAGCTGTCAAAAGTTTTTTTAATTCGAAAATAGTTGCACCTGTCTCTTCTCCAAATACTTTGTTCGATAATTCCAGTTCCTGGATAGTAGCTTTTATATGTCCCATTTCCGAATGGCCGATTTCGTGCCCTATGATTGCATATAACAGGGCCTCGTTTTCGTCGCATTTTTTCAACATAGCACGGGTAACATAAATACGACCTCCGAAGGTGAATGCGTTGATGGCAGTGTCCTCAAGAAGATAAACTGAATACCTGATCCCGGAAGGTTGGTTTCTTACAGCGAGAAGTTGGCCTAATACCGAATTTAGTTTTTGATTAAGGGCTTTATTATTAATTAATTTAAAATCACCCTCCTTCACCATTTGTTCGTGAAAGACCTTTCCGTATTCTGTTTGCACACTATCTGTAATGCTTTTTTCTGATATGGCAAGATTGCGGAGAAGGTCACCGGCTTTTTCTAACCGACGACTAACAGGTTTGCCATTTAAGGTACTGTCTAAGCAAGCAAATGAATAAGTAATATCCTTCTTTTTGTCTTTACCTAAAACCCCATCTACATCGTTACAACCTAAAACGATGATGACGACGAACAATACCGCAATACGCAACATGAGGTTGTAACTACAAAAGCAAAGCCAAAAAAATACACCGGGAACATGATGAAGAGTCTTTTGAGAAAGCTTTATTTCACCCTCTCATTTGTCTAATTATGTAAAGCTCACACATTCTTTCAATTCTTTTTCGCTATAAGAGATGCCGTATTGTTTCAACACTTCATCAGGAACTCCATTCCACTGATTAGGTTTGTTGCCTATGTAACCAACATCTTTAATCCCTATTTCCGATGTATAAAAACCAGAAGCTGTTAGATTGCGCATCAAACTGAAAAAATTTACTCCCTGCTTCATACCTGGTTTGATCTTTCCTTTCTTTACTTTATTCCCTTTTTCATCGGTATACTCTACCTCGGGATAGGCAATGTCATCCACCATTGCTATCTGTTGTTGCGATGTGCAATCTTTAAAAGACTTACCGTGCAGCTTTGCCATTTGCATATCCAGCCAACGTAATCCTCCACGCATTGGCGTTTGTAATTCGGGTTTATCTTTTACCATGAATTCAATAAAGTCAGGCACTTTGGCGTCAGTAGCACTTCCTGAAATTTCATCTGCAGGAATAATAATATCAGCTAATACTGCCATGGTTGCCATTTCATGTTCTGTAAAAAACTTTTCAGCCACAATTTTTTCATAAGCTGCCTTTTCTTCTTCTGTCCTGTCAAGCGTTGATGCGGAAGCCTCTTTTGCTGCCGGCTTTTCTTCCGGTTTGTCTTTTGTTTTGCATGCATCTGCAATCAGGCTTGTAGAGATAGTACTCCATGCAATTAGTTTCAATGATTCTCTTCTATCCATAATCAATTCTTTGAAATTAGATGTTTTGTTTCTTTAATTCATTTACCAGGTACTCCGACGCCCTCATAGAAAGCGCCAAAATGGTCCATGTAATATTTTTATCGGCCTGCGATACAAATGAACCACCGTCCACTACAAATAAGTTTTTACAATCGTGTGCCTGGTTAAACTTGTTCAGGGGTGAACGGTTCCGATCATCGCCCATCCGTACAGTACCTGCTTCATGAATAATCTTTCCAGGTGCTTCTAAACCATAATCATTTTTTTCATCATCATTCCCTCCCCAGGTAACCACAGCTCCCATGTTATGCATGATCTCTTTGAAAGTTTCTTTCATGTGCCTGGCCTGCTTAATTTCATAATCACTCCACTTCACATTGAAACGAAGCACGGGGATACCATATTTGTCTACCACGGTAGGATCAATCTCGCAATAGTTATCTTCCCTCGGAACTGCCTCTCCTCTTCCAGCCATACCGACACCGGCGCCATAAAAAAACCGGTAATCTTCTTTTAAAGATTTGCCATACCCTCCTGCCTCTTTTTGTTGGCCCTTCACCAGGTATTTTCCGTTTAAATTCTCCATCCCCCAACTAAAGCCGTAGGCTGGCATTCCCATTCCACCCCAATATTCAATATGATAGCCACGGGGAAAATCAAGTTTTTTATTATCAAGCCACCATGGTGAATACACATGCAAACCACCTACGCCGTCTTCATTATATCTTTTCCTGTCAAACAGTTTCGGTAATATACCGCCAACCGCTGCACCGGTAGAATCGTGCAAATATTTTCCAACTACATTACTTGAATTTGCCAAACCGTTTGGATGGCGATTGGATTTAGAATTTAAAAGAAGGCGGGCACTTTCACAGGCGCTTGCAGCGAGAAGAACTGTTTTGCCTTTTACCTGGTATTCCTGCATATCACCTTTATCGATATAGGATACGCCTGTTGCTAAACCTTCATTATTAGTTAGCACTTCGCGTGCCATGGCATTATCATATAAATCTACCTTGCCTGTTGCCAATGCTGGCTTTACCAAAACAGACGAGGCAGAGAAGTCGGCATAGACCTGGCACCCCCTGTTGCACTGTCCGCAAAAAAAGCAAGCACCTCTTTGATCATTAAGTTTTTTAGTAAGAATAGAAAGCCTGGAAGGAATCACTTTCACCCCTGCCTGTGTAGCAGCATTCCTGATAAATAATTCATGAAGACGCGGTTTGGGAGGAGGAAGAAAGTATCCATCCGGATCGTTTTCTAATCCTTCGTTTGTACCAAACACGCCAATCAGTTTGTCAACCCTATCATAATACGGCTTTATATCTTCATAGCCGATAGGCCAGTTGTCTCCTAATCCATCGATGCTCTTGCGTTTGAAATCTTTAGGACCAAAGCGAAGCGAGATACGTCCCCAGTGATTGGTTCTACCTCCTAACATTCTGGCTCGCCACCAGTCCCACTTGGTACCTTCCTGTTTTGTATAAGGTTCGCCGTCAATTTCCCAACCCCAATAGCAGGCATCAAAATCACCAAAAGGACGAAACTTAGTACTCGCGCCTCTCCGCGGCGATTCCCAGGGCCATTTTAATTGGGTTACGTTTTTTTGTGGGTCATAGTTGGGGCCTGCTTCTAGCAAGGCCACACTTAATCCGGCATTAGCAAGCATGTAGGCAGCCATTCCTCCACCTGCACCAGAACCCACAATAATTGCATCATAATTTTTTGGCTGAACTTTTATCTGAAAGTCTCCCATAAACAATAAGTAGTGATTAAAAAGATATTGAATTGAAAGTTATTGAAAAGATTTTTATCCGTTTTTTAAAATATAGGAGAACAGAGTAACAAGCATGATTTTTTTAATACAACTGACACAATAAAAAATGGAATTAATTCAGTGACATGATTCTCTGCATATTTAAA
>DAIQPL010000040.1:0-20854 GCA_036787395.1 Flavisolibacter sp.
AAAGAAATGTACATCCCATACTCCGTTCCTGCATACAATAAGCCCGGACGTTTTTGATCGGCGCGAAGTGCCCTTGAAAAATGCATTTTGTCAATGCCTGTCGTGATCAGTTTCCACGTCTTGCCATAGTCTTCTGTTTTGTAGATGTAAGGCGCAAAATCATCCAGTTTATAACGGGTGCCTACAAAGTAAGCGGCACCTTTTTTAAAAGGATCTGCTTCCACGCAATTCCACATCAGCCATTTGGGCGCGCCCACCGGGCTTACGTTTTGCCAGTTCTTGCCCCCATCTCTGCTAACTGAAATCACACCATCGTCACTGCCGGTCCACAACAAATCTTTTTCAAAAGGAGATTCAGTAGCTGTAAAAATGGTTGAATAATATTCCACCGAAGTATTGTCTTTTGTAATAGGACCGCCACTGGACGCCTGTTTCGTTTTGTCGTTGGTTGTAAGGTCAGGAGAAATTTGTTCCCAGGTAGCACCCTCGTTTTCTGTTGCAAACAAAACATTGCCAGCAGTGTATAAACGTTTTGGGTTGTGAGGAGAAAAGAAGATGGGAAAGTTCCACTGAAAACGATATTTCAACACATCGGCACCCGCTCCCATCGGATTGTCTGGCCAGGGAGATACAGCACGGTTCTCTCCTGTTTTATGGTCCAGTCTCGATAAATATCCACCATAGTTACCTCCATAAACAATATCCGGATTTAGGGGATCAGCTACTACATAACCGCTTTCTGCGCCTGCTGTTGACTCCCAATCTCTTTCTGTAATAGCCGGCCCGGTTGTCCTACTTTTTATACGTACAGTAGTATTATCCTGTTGCGCTCCTAAAACCCGGTAAGGAAAAGAATTGTCAGTTGACACGCGGTAAAATTGCGCTGTTGGCTGATTAAGATAAGTGCTCCAGTTAGTACCACCATCAAAAGAAATTTGTGCACCTCCGTCATCGGCAACAATCATACGGTTTCCATCCTCGGGATCAATCCAGAGATCATGATGATCACCATGCGGTGTATTGACAGACTGGAAGGTTTTGCCACCATCGCGGCTGCGCATAAAACCAACGTTGGGTGCATATACCAGGTTTTCATTTTTGGGATCAACAAAAACCTTGGTGTAATACCAGGCACGCTGTCTGATATTGTTATCCTTGCTCGTAAGCGTCCAGGATTCTCCTGCATCATTTGAAACGAACATACCACCATCTTTGTTCTCGAGAAGCGCATAGACCTTTTCAGGATTGGATGCTGGTACTGCCACGCCTACTATACCCCAAACTCCTTTGGGCAATCCTTTCTTTGAAGAAATATTTTTCCATGTTTCTCCACCGTCTATACTTTTCCACAGTCCACTGCCTTCTCCGCCACTTTCCATACTGTAAGGTGTACGTAAGGCCCTCCATGTACCCGCATAAAACACTTCAGCATTACCAGGTTCCATTACCAGGTCAGATGCACCAGTTTGATTGTTGACATATAAAACCCTCTTCCAGTTTTTACCGCCATCTACTGTTTTGTATACGCCCCTTGTTTCATTTGGCCCAAATAAATGTCCCATAACAGCAGCCCATACAATGTCGGGGTTGCGTGGGTGAATGACTACCCGAATAATAT
This sequence comes from Flavisolibacter sp., assembly GCA_036787395.1. Taxonomy (GTDB): domain Bacteria; phylum Bacteroidota; class Bacteroidia; order Chitinophagales; family Chitinophagaceae; genus Flavisolibacter. The sequence goes on from DAIQPL010000040.1 coordinate 1,619, forward strand.
GGCGCCCGTCTCTAAGGCCAATATTCTTCCATGTTCTTCCGGCATCTTCACTACGCCACATACCACCCAATCCTTCGCTCACATTACCACGCATGGTATTTTCACCTTCTCCCACATAAACGACGTTTTCATCACTCGGAGCCACAGCAACGGCACCAATAGTTCCACCAAAATATTTATCTGTAATATTTTTCCAGTTACTACCTCCATCGGTTGTTTTCCAAACTCCGCCACCGGTAGCCCCAAAATAAAACGTGTTCTTATTCTTATAGCTTCCTGCAACTGCCCCACTGCGGCCACCACGAAAAGGACCAACCAAACGATATTTGACCTTTGATAATAGAACAGAATCGGTATCAATTGATGCCGGAATAAATTTTTTCTTTTGTGCAAAAGCATTGAGTGAAATAAAGGCAGTGAGATAGAATAAAATTTTTCTCATTGTGTTTTAGGATTGATACGTAAAAGATACAAAGCTGGGTTGATTGAGAAAAAGAAATGCAGGGAACCATGCGTTTTCATCACTGATAGGCTTACCTGAGTTGTGACTAAATATTTTGATAGTTTTATTCCATGAAGCAATCCTTTACCATCAGTGGTAACCTGGTGGATCTTTACAAACAAGAAATATACGCTGCAGAAATAATAGTGGATGGCGAACGAATCAAAGATATTAAACAAGTAAGCCTGACCATAGATCCAACGCTCCATTTTATCCTTCCTGGGTTTATTGATGCTCATGTACATATTGAAAGTTCCATGTTGATCCCTTCTGAATTTGCCAGGTTATCAGTGGTGCATGGAACCGTAGCTACTGTAAGCGACCCACATGAGATAGCAAACGTTTGCGGAATGAAAGGAATAGAATATATGATAGAAAATGGAAAAACCGTTCCTTTTAAATTCAACTTTGGAGCACCTAGCTGTGTACCTGCCACTACATTTGAAACGGCCGGCGCTGTTATTGATGTCAGGAACATAGATGAACTGCTGAGTAGGGACGAGATTCTTTACCTGAGTGAAATGATGAATTTTCCAGGCGTATTAAGTAGCGATATTGACGTCCTGCAAAAAATAGCAGCTGCTAAAAAACACAATAAACCAATAGATGGACATGCACCCGGGTTGAGAGGCGAAGCAGCCAGAAAATATATTGATGCTGGCATTTCTACCGATCATGAATGTTTCACAAAGGAAGAAGCATTGGACAAGTTGAATAACGGAATGAAAATCTTAATCCGCGAAGGAAGTGCTGCCAAGAACTTTGAAGCCTTAATCGACTTATTGCATGATTACCCGGATATGATCATGTTCTGTAGCGATGACAAGCATCCGGATAGTCTCATAGAAGGACACATCAATCAATTATGTGCAAGAGCAATAGCTAAGGGAATTGATGTTTTCAAGGTTCTTAAAGCTGCTTGTATTAACCCGGTTAATCACTATAAGCTTAAAGTAGGTTTATTAAGAAAAAACGACTTTGCTGATTTTGTGGCCGTAAAAGATCTAGAAAAATTTGAGGTGTTAAAAACTTACATAAATGGACAATTGGTGGCGGAGAATGGAAAGACATTAATTGAAAAGAGCGAACCTTCAGGCTTAGGCCACGTAAATAATTTTAATTGCAGTAAAAAAATAGCCCACGACTTTGTTGCTGGAGGAATGACAGCAGATGAAGCTGGCTATTCTGATTGGCTCCATGCAAATGGGCCCGATGGCCTTAGAATACCTGTAATTGAAGCGCTGGACGGACAATTAATAACCAATAAAATTTATTTTGAATTAAAGGAGCTTGGTCAAGTATCGACTAGTAACGTTGAAGATGATATTCTTAAAATAGTTGTTGTTAACCGGTATAACGAGGCCCCTGTTGCCAAATCTTTTATTAAAAACTTTGGTTTAAAAAAAGGCGCTATTGCTTCATCGGTCGCACATGACTCTCATAACATTGTTGCCGTAGGTGTTGATGATGAAAGCATTTGTAGAGCAGTTAATATAATTATTGAAACCAAGGGCGGTGTAAGTTGTGTTGGTGACATGGAAGAAATTTTATTGCCCCTGCCAGTTGCGGGTTTAATGAGTGCAGATGATGGTTACCTGGTAGCTGAAAAATATTCAGCAATTGATAAGGCAGCTAAAAAATTAGGTTCTACTCTTTCAGCACCTTTTATGACCCTTTCGTTTATGGCTTTGCTGGTAATCCCCCATTTAAAACTAAGCGATAAGGGATTATTTGATGGCGACAGCTTTAGCTTACTTTAAAAGGTGTCTCTTAAACCTGTTCTTCCTGATAAATTGAAATAAGATGATACTCCTCCTTACTAAATACAATCCACTTAAAACCAGGAGAAAATAAAATGAACTGATAGCGCCTAAGTAAACTAGAAAAATGAGTACGAAAACGATAGCAGCATAAAAAATTAAAATCTGCCGGTTGTCCCGTATATATATTTTATCAATTTCTGTTACAAGGGCAATGGCTTTTTCTTTAGAAAATTTTGACTCGGTAGTTAGGTAAGTAATAGCACTTTCTATTCCGCTATCCCGGTAAAGAAGTACTACTCTTTCCGCCAGCTTTTTATCATATCCTTTTTTTCCCAGTTCATGGGTTGTGTCTAAAACACGATCAAACATATTACCTGTAATTTAGTTAAGCCTCCTGTCCTATCCATATGGCCCCACCAATGCTGTCTCTCTGAGCTCCTGTTACAGAAGAAAGAACATTATATTCCTGCCGCCACCTTAATACTCCTATCAAAGCCATCACCAATGCTTCTTTATATTTTACAAGGTTTTCCTCTGGTACAACCACTTCAATGCCCAATGATGATAATTCCTCAGACAATCTTTCGATCAAAAATGTATTAAGGGCGCCACCACCAGTTACCAGCAACTTTCCATTCTCGTGACGACTTTCCATTGACCATTCCCCACTGGCAACTGACCGAGTTATCTGTTCAATAATATGCTCAACATACGTTCTCAATTCATCCTGATGAGATAAACCAAAAGACTTAATCAAAGGAAAAACTTCATCGGTACCAAAATTATTGGCGAGCGATTTGGGGTAAGGCAAGTTATAATACTCCAGCTCATTTAATTTTTGTAATAAATCCTTCTGAACACTGCCTGTGGCAGCCATTCGGCCACCTTCATCATATTCTTTATTGACACCGTTACAAATAAGATCAAGCACCCGGTTAGCAGGACAAACATCAAAAGCAATGTATCCGTCCGGCCGATTAAAGGAGATATTAGCAATGCCACCGAGGTTCAAAAACAAGTCAAAGCTGCTCAAGAGCAATTTTTCTCCTATAGGAACAATTGGCGCACCCTGTCCTCCGAAAGCAAGGTCCAATGCTCTCAGATCACTAACCACGGGCAAACCTGTTTCTGCAGCTATTGAGGCACCATCTCCTAACTGCGCTGTCATTTTTCTTGAGGGAACATGAAAAGTTGTGTGACCATGAGATGCGATTAATCCTACCTTGTAATGCAGATTATTCTTTTCAATAAACCTGGCTACCTCGCCCCCTAAATAATGGCCATATTCTATATGTAACAATTGATAATCCAATGCTGAAAGTGAAGTAGCCGATTGCAATTTTTTCTTCCATTGAGCATCATATTCAAAGCAATCAGAAGCTATGATTTCATAACTCCATTTACCCGCATTTTCCTGTAATTCTGCAAAAACAATATCCAGCCCGTCCAGCGAACTCCCGCTCATTAAACCAATAGTTCTGTAAACCATAATATATTATTTCCGATTATTAAATTGGGATTTCTAATTTTGGCGAAGGTAGAAATTCAAGGTAATGGTTATAAATCTAAGCAAAGAACATTCATTGGTAAGTAACTGGGTGGCTGAACTCCGGGACGTAGAAATTCAGAAAGACCGGATGCGATTTCGCCGAAACCTTGAACGTATAGGGGAAGTAGCAGCTTTTGAAATCAGCAAGCGATTACCTTACGTAGAAAAAGAAATTCAAACTCCATTGGGTATAGCGGTTTGTGAAGTACTGGAAGAACAACCCGTCCTTACTACCATATTAAGGGCAGGGCTGGCACTACATGATGGTCTGCTTAGTTATTTCGACAAAGGTGATAACGCCTTTGTATCGGCATATCGCAAACATGCGGCAGACGGTTCTTTTGAAATTGCTCTTGAATACTTGTCCTGTCCCGAGATTGATGATCGTACGCTAATTATTTCTGATCCTATGCTTGCAACCGGGGCTTCTTTAGTTAAAACCATCCAATATTTAAAAGAAGAAGGGCTTCCCAAAGCCATCCATATTGTTACCGCTATTGCCTGCACCGTTGGTATTGAATTTCTGCGCCGTGAAGTTCCGGAAGCCATTATCTGGTGCGGGGCCATTGACGACGAACTTACAGCCAAGGGATATATTGTTCCCGGTCTTGGAGATGCCGGCGACCTTGCTTATGGAACTAAAATCCAGTCCTAGTAATGATCTTAATATTTTAAGACTTGAAATTGAAGTGCTAAGGTGGTACTTATAACTATTGTCAATTGCAATTGGACTCTTCAACTAAATAACTATAATTTTCTTTGCAAAAATGCGCATTCTTCGTAATTTCCACATCTAACCAAGTGTGGATGAGAAAACTATTCTTCTTTTTTTTTCTTCTGAGTACCGTACTTTCTGTGAAGGCGCAAGACCCCAATTTTTCTCAATTCTTTGCTTCGCCACTTACGTTAAATCCGGCGTTAACGGGCAAATTTGATGGTGCATTCAGGGTGGCAGGCAACTATCGCAATCAATGGCCAACTATCAATAATGCGTTTACAACAGCTACTGTGTCGCTAGATGCAAGTATTTTAAGAAGCTCTATTCCGGAATATGATCAATTTGGTTTTGGTATTATGGCTTTTAGTGATAAAAGCGGCAACGGAGTTTTACAAAATAACTTTCTTGCCGTGTCAACTGCTTATCATAAAGCTTTGGATGAAAGTGGTTTTCACCAGATAGGCCTTGGTTTCCAGGGAACTTATGTAAATAAACGCCTGGATATTGCCAGCCTTAAGTTTGAAAGTATGTTAAGGGCAGATGGTTTCACCGGCTTACTTGATGAATCTTTCTCCTCAAACCAGATCAAGCTTTCTTATTTTGACATGAACCTTGGCCTTTTGTATAATGGAACAAATGGTTCCAGCAATTATTATTTCGGTGCTTCTATGTACCACGTTAACCGGCCAAAGGAAACATTTAAAGAAGGGAATTATTTATTAGAACCCAGGGTAACTTTCCAGGCAGGTGCAATGGTGCCTCTAGGTGAATTCAATGCCTTTCACTTTAGTGCAAATCATAGCCGCCAGGCAAATGCTACTAATACCGTAATTGGCGGAGCTTATATGATCAATGTAACCCAGGATCCTTCAAGTCCTACTAATTTATACCTCGGAAGCTGGTTTCGCTTTGGAGATGCTATTATCCCTTATGTGGGATTAGAGTTTGGTGAATTTCAGATAGGCGCTAGTTACGACGTCAACACTTCTAGTTTGAAGCCTGCATCCAATATGCGCGGCGGTGCTGAAATTTCCCTTATCTATATCAAAAAGCACAATGACCCAAATGTCAAAAAACTGAATTGTCCTAAGTTCTAAATTATTATTTCTTAGCAATTCGGTTGTTTTAGCTGTTAAATAAATATTTAGTTTCGGTTGTTGCCTGTGACGCAGCAAGCGCCATCATTCACTTTTATATTTTAAGCCTTATTCAGCTACAATCAGGAAAAGCGTGTTGTGCTTTTTTGACCGCGTATTACTTCATCTTTCCACTCACATGCTTATTGCCCTTGATATAAAAACGATAATGCCATTCAGCATGTTCTCCGGCATAATCTACGCCAATACGCGGAGAACTTACAATCATCGAATTGGTAACCTTGAAACCGTCGTCGGCAATAAACAATTCATTACTAATAAGGGATAGCCCGCATTGCGATGTATGAAAACCAAAAGCCCTACCCACATTACCAGGCCCACGCGTAAGCGTTTCATCTAACTTTTTCTTGCCTGTTCTTTGGAGCATGATATCAATTCCATCAATGGGCTCAATGGCTCGTATTAAAATAGCATGCGGTGTTCCTTCCTTGTTAGTAACGATATTGAACATCTGGTGAATGCCGTAGCACAGGTATACGTAAGCTTTGCCTCCCGCTCCAAACATTATTTCTGTGCGTGGTGTTTTTCCTTTTGAGGCATGAGAAGCCCTATCTATCTCCCCTGCATAAGCTTCTGTCTCCACTATTCTGCCCGAAGTAAATTCCTTGTTCCAGTTAGTAACCAATATTTTCCCTAATAACTCTTTCGAAATTTTTACAACATCATTCCTTAAATAAAAAGATAAAGGCAGCTTTTCCATGACCACTGCTACAGTTTAAGGGTGAACGAAATCCAATATATTTACCATTCAAATCTACTATTTGCTCAAAGAAATTGTTATAGCCATCCAATCCTATTTTGATGCTCACCACTTTATTCGTAAGCACAGGCTATGGAAGTGGATTATTATACCCGGCATTATTTATACCATTTTATTTCTGGCAGGTATGTACTTCTTCTGGAACTCGTCAGACAGTGCAGTAACATGGCTTAGCAAAAAAATTGGTTTGGAAAACTGGCTTCAGCAACAACGCAATGCATTGCTCAGTTTTTTGTTTTTAATGGCAGGGATGATGTTGCGCCTGATATTGGTATTCTTTTATTTTTCTCTTTTTAAATATCTATTTCTAATTATTGGGTCGCCTGTCTTTGCTTATTTAAGTGAGAAAACATCCAGCATCATCGAAGAAAGGGAATTTCCTTTCAGTTTTTCACAACTCATGAAAGACGCGTGGCGTGGAACAAAGCTTGCGCTGCGTAATACTTTATGGCAAACACTTTATGCGTTTTCCCTGATATTTCTTTCCTTAATTCCACTAATAGGTTGGATTACGCCCCTAATAGCCCTTTTTGTGGAATGCTATTATTACGGTTTTTCGATGATGGATTACAGTTGTGAACGTAATAAAATGTCTCCGGCTGCCAGTATCAACTTTATAGGAAGACATAAAGGTTTGGCTGTTGGCAATGGACTTATATTTTACCTTATGCACGGCATTGTTTTTATAGGATGGATACTGGCGCCTGCTTATGCTGTTATTGCTGCCACGTTAAGTTTGCACAGAATAAAAAACCAGTAATGCCGGCAACCGTTTATCTTATTCCCACTGTTTTAGCCGAAGGTGAAACGTCCTGCTTACCTGCCTATATTCTTGATGCAATAAAAAGTTGTACTGTGTTTTTTGTAGAGAATGAGCGTACAGCCAGGCGTTATGTAAAGCTGCTTTGGAGAAAAATGGTAATTGATGAATATGAGTGGTATAATATGAAAGAATTCACCACCGAAGTAGCACTGGCTTTTAAACAAAAAATAAGGGAAGAAAAAACAATCGGTATTATTAGCGAAGCCGGTTGTCCAGGAGTGGCTGATCCGGGGCAGCAACTGGTAGGCTTAGCACAGGAGATGAACGCAATCATAAAGCCTTTGGTGGGCCCAAACGCTATATTGATGGCCTTGATGGCCAGCGGAATGAACGGGCAACAATTCCAGTTTGCAGGTTACTTACCTATAGAACCGATACAAAGAGCAAAGGTTATAAAGGCCCTGGAAAATGAATCAAAACAAAAAAATTGCACACAGATATTTATTGAGACACCTTATCGCAACAACCAATTACTGGAAACACTAACCAAAACCTGTCAGCCAACAACTCAAATTTGTGTAGCCGTTGATCTCACTGCAAAAAGTGAAATGGTGCGGACACGAACAGCGCAACAATGGAAAACTGCAATGCCACAATTACACAAAAGACCAGCGATTTTTTTGCTGTATGTAGCTTGAGCAATGAATCAAGTTTATAAGCCAACACACAAAAGTTAAAATCTTACCCCTCACCTTAGGTGTTCCGAATGTTTTATTTTGCATGATGGAAATTATTCATGCAGATTACCTTATCAGTAGTCCTTCTGTTGAAAAGTGCCCTGATCCAAACAAAGCCGAATATGCTTTTATTGGCCGCAGCAATGTAGGTAAGTCTTCGCTGATCAATATGCTTTGTAATAAAAAAGACCTTGCAAAAGTGTCTTCTTCACCCGGAAAGACACAGATGATCAATCATTTTATAATTGTATCGAGTGATAAAAGAGAATGGTACCTGGTAGATTTGCCTGGCTATGGATATGCTAAACGCTCTATAAAACAACGCAATAGCTGGCAAAAAATGATAGAAGGATACATTCAAAAAAGGCAAAACCTGGTTAACCTTTTTGTGTTGATCGACAGCCGTTTAAAGCCTCAAAAAATTGACCTGGAATTTATTAACCAGTTGGGTGAATGGCAGATGCCGTTTGCGCTTGTATTTACAAAAGCCGACAAAAGTACCCAACGGGAAGCAGCCAATAACGTGAATGACTTTCTGAAAGAGTTATTGAAAACATGGGAAGAAGTGCCACCCCATTTTGTTACCTCAGCTATCAAAAAAACAGGAGCAAAACAAATTTTAAATTTCATCAACGAATCAAATACTTCCTTCCAGGCTCACAGAAATAAAGCGTAAATTTTATATATTGCATCGGTTTAGCTAAATAGATATGAAAAAAACGGTCCTGGAAAGAAATATTGTTGTCGTTTTGTTTGTTTTAGTATTGGTTGTATTTTCTTTTGCGGAGAGAGATACGAGGAAATTAAGCCGGCTTTATAATAAGCACCCTGAATCTTTTGAGCCTGCAAAAAAAGACAAAAACTTAGCATCTGCACAACCCGACAAAAAAGTTATTAACGGCCGGCTTACCAGCAATTAATTATAAAAATCTATTCCTTAAGTTATCGTACACACAGATGCTATCAGGCAGTAAAAGCTTTTCGCAATCATTCGCATAATATCCCTTTCCTGACAGCATTGGCCTTTTGCTTATTGATGCTTCTTCTTAATTCACTACTTTATTAGCACAACTACTGCTGGCAAAGGCTTCCGGTTTCGCTTTGAAGGCAAAACCCATCCCCAATATGTAACCCATGGCTTCTTTTAAAGCATCATTACTTTTAAAGTGTGGGTTGGTATTAATATCAGCATGAACTTCCATATCCACATCATATAAAGTAAAAAGATTGCACAATTCGTATGCAATCTCTATGCTTTTGGCTACTTCTACCAGCATTCTTTCCTTTATGGAATACTGCTGGCGCGTTTTCTCGTTGTGTATAAACATGAAGCCTCCATGACCTTCGCGCAAAAACACAATTACAGTAGCAAATTCAGTTTCCTGACCTTTCACCTGGGAGTCAGTACCAATGCAAACTTTTAAATGATAACCGGCTGCTGTTTCCCGTTTGATGACATTTTCTACAGCATCATAGATGGGCAGATTGATGGTTTCTCCATTGAATTTTCTCCATTTCATATAAAAAGAGGTTTTTCCAAGTTACGAAAAAACCTCTAAGTAAGCAAGAGATGTAGATTATGATATGCGTTATTGCTTCATAAACTTTGCTGTGTATTGCTCTCTTCCACTGTTAAACTGAACCATATAGACTCCATTGATTAAGCCTGTTGAAGAAATGCTGTTAACTCCCTGCGCCAGCTTCCCTTTGGAAATTTGCCTGCCATTATAGTCTATAATCTGGTATTGGAATACGGAAGGACTGTTTATAGAAATGTTATTCCGCACAATATTCCCAGCTAGAGAAGGGTGTAATTGCGTTGTAGAAGACAGGGCGATAACATTGGAGTACTGTTGCTGCCCGTTATCCAGTACTACACCTAAACGATAGTAAGTTATATTCTCACCACCGGCAACGTAACTGTAAGCCCTCTCATCGCTGGCTGGTTGCGTAATGGTGTGATAGTTTCTGCCATTTGCAGAAAATTCCAACGTTTGCTTAACAACATTTTCATCGGCTCCAATAACCCAATCCAGTTTATGAAGGTTGCCTTCTTTCTTACCCCTTAATTCAAGTTTGTGCAGGGGCAGCATCACAAAAGAATTAGTGCTTCCGTGGATAGTATAAGACCCTAAGCTTGCATATTCACTTGTAAAAGCATTACCGGCGCCTTTAATTACCAGGTAATAAGTGCCAGCATTAAGTGTAGTGTCAATAGCGGCGTTTAACAATTCAGGTGGGTTGTAGGTATTAATCAGGTTTTGCTTGCCGTTAAATAATTGTACCTGTACATCCAGGTTAGACCCATTGTCACCCGGCGCAACACTGTAAGGTTGAATGTTGATTTTCACAGGCGAAGCAACAGCTAAGCTAAACTTGTAAAAATTTTTATCTGTGCTTGTAATAATAACTCCGTTGGCTGTAAGTTGATTATTTTCTACTGCTATACTTGTAGCTGAAGAAAAGCTGCTTGCAGCTTTAGAAGCAGGCCGATATCCGAAACCGTTATCAGCACTGGTAATGATAGCCAGGTCATCCTGTTCATTAGTGCACCCGGTTGAGCTTGGACCATTATGCCACGTGGTTAAATTTTTGTAATAGCCTACTCCCATAATTGGCGCCCAACTTATTTCCCCGCTCCCATCACCTGAATTATATTCTTCTCTTTTTACACAACTTCCATCATAACGAGATTGATGACGTAAGCCCAGGGTATGCCCGGCTTCGTGTGAGGCAGCCTCGCCAATGTTCTTTGCTTTGTAATTTAATAGTGCTGTAAAAACAAATGCCGGAGTGTTATCACCCCATGTAAATGATCCCATAAAAGATACGCCTCCTGCAGACCCATACCAGTCGGAAGTTATAGTATGGACAATGCGTATCCTTTGATTTGAAGGCGCCGCCCAATATTTTGTAGAATCGGTTGTTACGTTCACATTAAAAGGACGATAGTCTTCCGCCACACGATTGAATATCTCTGTTATCTGGCTTGCATTTAAGTTGGAGGGACCACAGATAATAGGACCGTTCATGTTCCAGCTAGTGCCCGTAATATACTGTCCATTGAAATCCAAATAAATTGTAGCTGCGGCAGATGGATAACTGCTAAAAACAGGTGTTTGTGCAAATGTGGTAAGAGAACCGCATAGCAGCGATACTATTAAAGTTTGGTAATAGTTTTTCATTGCAGTTTCGGATTTGGATTTCGTATAGGATATCGTATGGGAATTGTAACGTTTTATTCATTTACCAGTTCATCAAGGTTTTTCTTTTGCAAAATATATTGATCGTTTTCTTTCACTATATCAAACGCATCGCCATTTTTTAAACTGATAATTCTTCCTAAGTATTTGATTGTACCATCCGGTTGAACGGTTCGTGTAAAGGTTAACGTTGCTCCTTTCCTATTGGTACATTGAACTACAATACTTTTTACCGTTGCATTTGAAGCAGGAGAAGTGGAGACAACAGTTCCCTGGAAATTAAAATTATTGGTAAGAAATGTATTAACCGAAGTACCAACCGGTAGATCCAACAAAGATTCCAGGTTTAAAGTCTTAAGCTTCATGCTCCCGGGCATGTCAGCAAAGAGCTTAGGTTGATTTTTAAAGTTTTCGTTTAAAGGAATTTTTTGGGCTGAAGAATTTAAATAGCATACAATAAGCAGTACGCCAATTGCGCTGGTTTTAAAGGTTTTCATGGACGGATGTTTACAGTTAATTTCTAACTTTTGCAGGAATTAGCTGGTTATTCTAAAGACGTATATCACAAATTTGCAAAAAAGAAAATTAATTCAAAATTTGTAACAGTTGTTTTTTGAAATAGTAAGTGTAACTACTAAGGCCTGCCGTAAAACCGGTTACAATTGCTATTAATACTGTCCTGTACTCAACATAACTAAAGTACAACCAATAAAAGGTTCAATATTATTTTCCCGGGCTTTTTCAATCAGTTCTTCATTTTCAGTACCAGGGTTAAAGATGATGCGTTTCGGATGAAGGTCTAAAATATAATCATAATACTGTACCTGGTTGCCGGGATTGAGATATAGGGTAACGGTATCAACATCACTTTCCACGACGTGTTCTTTATGTATAGTTATATCGCCTACCTTCCCTTCCCTTCTTCCCACCGCAATTACAGGGTGATTATGTGCCGACAGCTTACGTAAAGCCAGGTAACTATATCGGGAGGGATTTTGTGAGGCCCCTAATACAACTGTTTTTTTTTCTTTTTGCATACAAAATAGTTCCTAACTAAAGCACAAAGCCTGTGCCTTAAAATGATTTTCCATGGGTCATCTTCACCACTGGAGATGCCAGGAAAGGAAACATTTTAAACAAACTAACAAAGACATTGCTGAGGATTGTACTACCAAAAAACTTTTGCAATGTTCGGCCCGTTTGTAAACGCCTGGCAAAATTATGTTGCCATTGATATATATATTGTTCTTCCATGTGGTTTCTGCTGATTTCTCCTTGAAGGAATCTCCTGATCAGTTGTGCGCCAATTTTAGATGTGTGTAAGGCTATGCTCATTCCATTGCCACAAAGAGGTGTTATCATTCCTGCAGCATCACCGAACATTAAAACATGATTCTCTACCTGGCTTTTTTTATGAAAGTTAATTTGCGAAATCGTTACAGGGAATTCATGCATAATATTGCTTTCTGAAAATATTTTTTCGAGATGCGGATTTTTCATTAGCACCGATCGTTCCAGGTGTTCTATATCATTATTACAAATCCGAAGGTTCTTTGAACTTGTCATATAGCATAAGCAATACTTACCTTCCTCAATTTTAGAGACGCCGCAGTAACCATCTTTAAAATTGTGCAATCCAATAACGTTGTCTTTCCATTCAGTTTGAATGTGGTATTTCACAGCCACATAATTGTTCAACTTCCTGTCCTGCTGCTGTAAAAATTTCCTCCGCCATTTTACATCCAGGTTACTACGCTTGCCATACGCGCCGCAACAAATCTTTGTCCTGATAGTTTTCTGTTGTGTTAACCGCGAAGTAAAACTGATCTCGAATTCTTCATTGAAGAGAACCTGCATAACCTTTGTTTCTTCTAAAATCAAAGCTCCATTTTGCCTGGCAAGTGTTGCCAGTTGGTCATCAAGCTTATAACGACTGATTCCGAACCCCCCCAGAGGCAGTCTGGTGGTAAAAGAGTTTCCATTAGGTGACGTGAGAAAAAGCGTATTTATAATGGGCAACTTCATGTCTTCAATGTCAAGACCCAATTGTTTAAAAAAATTCCAGCTTTCAAGGCTTATATACTCACCGCAAACTTTGTGGAATGGATACTTTTCTTTTTCAAATACAATAACTGAATATCCCAGTGCACTTAGTTGAATGGCACAAGATAAACCTGCGAGTCCTCCTCCGATTATTGCTACATCGTATTGTTGTTGTACCTGCATTTAGCTATGCGAAGTTACCAACCAACGAAAGGCCCAACGCCATTCGCATTTAAAGTTAGCAATACCTGCCTGAGTAAAAAACTGTTGCCAATCTGCCCTTTTAAATCCACGCTTTACTGAAAGCGGCGCATCATTTTTTACAAGGTAACTTTTCGAAAAAAGCTGTGTTAGAATTTTAATAGTGTAGAAAGCCAAAGGATGCCGGTGCAGGTCATTGATAAAAAAACCAAGGGAACTATTTTGCCTCATCCATTTCAACATAGATACTAATTCTTCATTAGTGAAATGATGGCAGAAAAGAGAAGAAAAAATAATATCCGGCTTATTTTCAAAAGTCACATCCCGGTAATCTGAGTGAATAAACTTAATGCCTTTACTCTTAGTTTGTTCGTTGGCGTAAATAATACATTCCTGATTTATGTCTATACCAACCAACTCAACCTCCACACCCTTTTTCGCGGCCCAGTTGTTTATAGCTTCCAGGTTATCTCCGCCACCACAACCAATTTCTACAATTTGCAAAGGTTTTTTTTGATGGCTTTCTTTAATTAAACTCGCAACTCCATCAAGTGTAATAGCATGCCCGCCCAACCGGTGATTGATATAGTCCAGTTCCTGCATATTCCTTTTAATATCTGAAAAAGGAATATCATCCCTGTCAAGTAACTCTTTTTGATATGAACGTTGCTTAAATGAAAACATCAGCAATGAGCAGTAAAAGTTTCAACTGTTAAGCCCGGACCAAACGCAGCACCTGCTAATTTCCTTATTTTACTTTTTTCCTGAAGTATTTTCTTTAACACAAATAAAATGGAGGCAGAAGATAAGTTGCCGAACTCTCTTAATACCTCGTACGAATAGTTTAATTGCCCGTTTGTAAACGCTAAACTTTTATGAATAGCCTCCAGAATTCTTTTTCCTCCAGGATGGATACACCAATCTGTTACATCTCTTATATTGCTATTTTCCCTGGCCAATGCTCTTTCAAGGATATGATAAAAATCTTGCTGGATCAGTTCGGGAATATAACCACTAAGTGTCATTAAAAATCCACTGGACGAAAGCTCCCAGGCCATGTCTCTTTTTCCTTTTGGAATTACTTCACTATAAAAATGCCCTATGTGCAATCCTTTCAATTCAGAATCATCAGCCGTCAACAAAACGGCAGCTGAGCCATCTCCAAATAAAAGTGACGAAGTAATATTATCCATCGTGTTTTCACGTTGGAAGTGAAGAGTGCACAATTCCGTACAGACAATTAAAACCTGTGCTTCTTTATCAGCCTTGCATATAACATCTCCAATTTTTAAGGCATGAATGGCAGCATAGCAACCCATAAAGTTTACTGATGTACGAAAAATGCTCTTATCAAAATCCATCAGTTCCATCACCTGCAGGTCAAGGCCGGGTGCACTCATACCGGTGCAGCTTACCGTTATTAAATGTGTTATGTTTTTAGGATGATGTACATGGTTCAGGCAATCACGAATAGCGTCCACCGAAAGTAAAGGCGCTTGTTTATTATAAACACCCATCCTTTGCTCTAAAGATGGAAAAGGCTCCAGGCTTTCTGACTGAGGATAAAACTTCCATTCATGAATAGGCCTGCTATAGTCGGGAACTACTGAATAGCGCTGTTGTATACCGCTTTGCCGATATAAAAAATTCATCTTTCTCTTATCGGCTTCACCAGCAGCATATACTTGCTGCATGAACAAAAGTATATCCATTTGCTGATGGCAATATGCCGGAACCGCTGTACCTATGGAAACAATCTTACTCAATGATTCAGTATAATAAGGGTTATAAAAAAAGCCGTTGTACAAAGGGTAGAGATTACATTCATTCGTAAGCTATTTTTAAAATTTGCCTCTTCATTCGTTCGCCAAACTCTTATCATCCAAAATAAAAAAAACAGCACTACTGGTAACAGCATTAACAAGAATAAATAAAAATGGTTCGTTTCATCTTTTTTATTAAATAACCAATACATAAGGAAAGTAGCTGACAAAAAAAATAACATGCTTAAAATAAACGTCCCCCGCTTTCCCACCAGCAAACTTATCGTATACACACCGTCATTTTTATCTTCTTCGTGTTGATAGATCTGCGTTAAGGGATATAGAGCACCGATCAACAGGCTTGAGATAATGCACGGAACAAGCGGTACCATTAGACTTTGTGGTGAATTTACTCCGTGATACACAATAAAAAATATAAGTGCACCCTGGCAAACAAACACTGTCATAAACCCAACGACAGGAAACTTTTTTAACCTGATACCCCTGTAGCTATATGCTCTAGACGCTAAAATGTAGAGCAAAATACCCACCGCAAATACCCGGGACACCAATAGTGAAAGCAATAGAGCCAAAACATCCATTAAAATAGAAATACGGAATAACTGCCGTGTAGGTTGTAAAGGAGCCGATAAACCGCCGATAGGGGTTTCATCTTTATCCATATACGAATTGTAACCGTTGCTGGACGGATATACCAATAAGTGCAGGATAAAAAAAATTAAAGCAGCCCTGGGGACGTCAATCACCGGCGCCTGGCTCAAAGCAAAAAGGTAAACAGGTAATAAGAAAAATGAAAAATGAAACCGGAGTAATTGTATAGTTGAACGGTGAAGCACAAGGGAAGTTATAATTTTAAACTGAATGAATAATCAATGGACTGGGTCTTTACAACCTATATCGCCGCAAAATGAATGTTGGTGTGAACTGGGTACTTAATTAATCTTGGTAATTTGCCAGCATGAAACATTTGGTACTAGTTTGCTTTATATTCCTCGCGGTTATCACTAAGGCACAAATACAGCCTTTCCGGTTTGCTTTTATCAGTGATACTCATATCGGGTCACCGAACGGTGGTGCTGAAGAAGATTTACGCCGCACCGTTGCTGACATTAATTCTATGACCGGTATTGCCTTCGTCGTCCTTACAGGCGACATTACGGAATTAGGAAAGGATGAAGAACTTAAATTAGCAAAGAGGATTCTGGACAGTTTAAGCGTTCCTTATTATATCATTCCCGGCAACCACGATACTGGTTGGAGCGAAAGTGGCGGGCTAAGTTTTACAAGAGTCTTTGGCGACGACAAATTTTTCTTTACGCAAAACGGTATCACTTTCGTCGGCTGTGCTTCGGGCCCGTATGTACGTATGAGTGATGGGCATGTTCCGAGAAGCAATATGAACTGGCTTAAAGAAAAACTTCAAAAATTTAAAAAAGACGAACCCGTTGTTTTTCTAAATCATTACCCGCTGGACAGTGGATTGGATAACTGGTATGAGGTAGTAGACTTGTTGAAAACCAAAAATACCATCCTCGCCTTATGTGGGCATGGACATACCAACAGGCTTGTTCAGGCAGAAGAAATTCCTGCTGTTATGGGACGTTCTAATTTGAGAGCCAAAGCTTCAGAAGGGGGCTATAACCTGGTTGACGTAGGAACCGATTCCATTTTATTTACAGAACGAAAACCTTTGACAAAACAAGAGAAACAATGGATAGGAGTACAGGTAAAAAAGCAGGTATATAACCTTGTTAAGAAATTCCCCCGCCCCGATTTCTTTATCAATGAAAAACATCCTAATATAAAGGCGAAATGGGTCTATAACTCCGCTGCCAATGTTATTTCAACTCCAGCCATTGTCAAAAACAAATTAGTAGTATTTGGTAATCAAAATGGCCTGGTTGAAGCTATCGACATCGTCAATGGAAAGCAAAAATGGAAGTTTCAAGCAGGAGGGCCTGTATTTTCTTCTCCCGCTTCTTCGGGTGAGAACATTATTTTTGGCTCCGCAGACGGAATGATCTATTCGCTTGATGAAGCCGGAAGGCAGAATTGGAAGTTGAAAACACAAGCTTCGGTATTGGGCTCTCCTCTAATTAAAGACGGGGTTGTTTATATTGGTGGAAGTGATCATCATTTTCGGGCTATTGATTTGAAAACAGGCAGGCAGGTATGGGAATTTGGCGGATTAGAAGGACCTGTTACAAGCCAAGCGGTTATTTACAACCACACATTATTGTTCGGTGCCTGGGATAAATACTTATACGCATACGATCTTGATAAAAAAGAGTTACTCTGGAAATGGAGCAACGGTTCTCCTGTTATTAATTATGCACCGGCTGCCTGTATTCCGGTTGTAAAAGACAGCGTAGTATATATTGTAGCTCCCGACCGTTATCTTTCGGCCATTGATATCATTACAGGCAAAACGCTGTGGCGAACCAATGAATCTACAGTGAGAGAAAGCATAGGCATTTCAGAAGACGGAACACTAGTTTATGGCAAAACTATGCAGGATACCTTAGTAGCGTTTTACTCAAATAATGAAAAACCCAAACTAGCATGGAAGATGCACGTAGGTTATGGTTATGAACATGCGCCCTCAATGCTGATTGAAAAAGAAGGCAAGGTATTTTTCGGTACCAGAAACGGGGTTGTGTATGCGATAGACCCAACCTTGCAGAAAATTAGCTGGGCTTATAAAATTGACAATTCTATGGTAAATACCGTGCACGTCATCAATGGCAAACAGGTTATTGCTTCTACCATGGATGGCAAAGTGAGCTTACTGCAGGAACAATAATCACCTGCGGCCCCGGCCTACCAACCAAAGTATGATGCCGACCACCAGAACAATTACAATAATGGCTGTCCAAAAGCCTGCCTTAAAGATGCCACCAACCACTTCGCACGAGCTTAATGTCATTGCCAATGCTATAGCGTAAAACCATAAGGATGAGTATTTTTTCATGAGTTCGTCTTTTCTACAGTATTGCAAAAGCTTTGCCGTTTATATTGGGCAATTCGTACAAACTATTCTCACACGCTTCTATTGTAAGTACCAAGATCATACATCAATAAGCAGTTACATAAACCAGTAATGGTATTTAATTGGTATCAAGCTAAGTACACTCATTTAAGACAGTGTAAATACTGTTGCTCATTTATAAAAAAATACTTCTCTTTATCGCTTGCAATAAAAGCCTGACATGCTGGTACGAACTTTTGGAAGTGCTGTATATGGCGTTGAAGCCATCACCATCACCGTTGAGGTTAACTGGATGGAGACCAACGTTGGCTATATGCTTGTGGGTTTACCAGACAGCGCCGTAAAAGAAAGTTTTCAACGTGTAGAAAGCACTATTAAGTCCCTTGGCCATAACATGCCCCGTACGAGAGTAGTGGTAAATCTGGCTCCTGCCGACATAAAAAAAAGTGGAACCGCTTTTGACCTTTCCATTGCCCTGGGCATACTGGCAGCGTCCGGAAAAATAAAAAACCATGAAGCACTCGAACAGTATGTAATTATGGGTGAGTTAAGCCTCGATGGCGACATCCGGCCCATAAAAGGTGCTTTACCCATTGCCATCCAGGCTCGCAAAGAAAAATTCAAGGGCTTATTTGTGCCGGCGGTCAATGCCAAAGAAGCAGCAATGGTAAATCACCTGGATGTATATGGTGTAACACATATCAAGGAAGTAATCGATTTTTTTGAAAGCGGTGAAAAAAGTTTACAACCCCTTGTCATTAATACAAGGGATGAATTCTTTCATTCTCAATACGATTTTGAAATTGACTTTGTAGACGTGAAGGGTCAGGAAAATATAAAAAGAGCTTTGGAGATTGCTGCTGCGGGTGGGCATAATGCTATTTTAATTGGTCCGCCTGGAGCCGGAAAAACCATGCTTGCAAAACGATTACCTACTATTCTCCCACCCCTTAGTTTGCAAGAAGCATTAGAAACCACAAAGATCCATTCGGTGGCAGGAAAACTTCCTGAGAACTCTACTCTTGTTTCTAAAAGGCCATTCAGAAGTCCTCATCACACCATTAGCG
>DAIQPL010000041.1:0-20771 GCA_036787395.1 Flavisolibacter sp.
TTAAAATTGATAAAAACTATTTGTTAGGGGGTAGCGGTACTATAACCAATGCCAATGAAATAGGATTTGGATATTCAACCGCCGGATCAAAGACCACAAAAAGTAGTGAAAATAAGTTGACCTGGCATTTTACAGCACCAAACGTCCACGATTTTGCATGGGCTGCCGATCCCGAATACAAGCATCTGGTTCGCCAGGTTCCAAATGGGCCCACCATTCATGTACTTTATAATGCACAGGCCTCAAGAGCAGCCTATGAAAATTTAACTGCAGCGTCAAAAGCAAATTATAATAATGATTTTAATAAGTACGCTCAAAACTGGGATGCACAATGGAACGAAGTAGCTGATGCTGCCGTCCTTGTATACCCCTTCATAAAAAAAACGTTCGGCGAGTATCCATACAGGCAATATTCATTTATTCATGGCGGAGATGGCGGCATGGAGTATCCTAACTGTACTATGCTTGTGGGCCCTTCTTTGGGAACGGCTTTTCATGAATGGATGCATAGTTGGTACCAGATGATGTTAGCAACGAATGAGTCTTTATACGCCTGGATGGATGAGGGCTTTACTGAATTTGCGACCAACAAGGTTGAAGAATATTATCGTCAGCAGGTAACCAGGAAACGTCTGACGAACGATCCGGCTGGATTAAAAAAATCAGACTCTACGGCTAACCTTAAACCCATTAACCAGGAAGCGAACTACAGGAGCTATTTTGCCTTGGCAAGAAGCGGTCGTGAAGAGCCTATGACTATACATGCTGATCACTACAATACAAACTATGCGTATAGTAATGCGGCTTACTCAAAAGGTGCCGTGTTTCTGGAACAACTGGGATATATTGTTGGTGCGGAAAATCGTAATAAGATCTTATTGGACTATTATCGCCAGTGGCGTTTTAAACACCCGAACGTAAACGACTTTATCCGTGTTGCGGAAAAGGTTAGTAACATTCAATTGGATTGGTACAGGGAATATTGGGTGAATACTACAAAGACAATTGATTACAGCATTGATAGCTTGTGGGAAGCAGGAGGTACCAACATCCGTTTACGAAACATCGGGTTGGTGCCTATGCCAGTAGACCTGAAACTAACATTTAAAGATGGAAGCAGCGAATGGCATTATATACCCATGTACCTGATGTTTGGTGCGAAGCCGGAGGAGGAAGGTCAAACGTCAAGAAAGGTATATGAATCATGGAAATGGACACATCCTACTTATGAAATAAAAAGCAACAGGAAGCTTACTGATATTGTTGCTGTTGAAATTGATCCATCTTATCGCATGGCTGATATTGACAGGAGAAACAACAGGTTGGAGTTGAAGTGGTAAGCCTTTGCTGTTCCTTAAATAGCCGTTTATGCACTGCAACGACTCATTTATACTCTATTAGAAATTTTTGTTTGTAGTAAAAAATTCAGCACCAGGGACACTGGCTAACCGCCTCGCTTCGTGGGGCCTGTGTGCCTGGTACGTCCCCCTTGGGGGATTGAGGGGGCCGTATACAATACGTACTTCTCTTTAAAATATTCTTCTTCAAACAGACTGCTGATCTCGACCATTTTTGGTTTTGTTCTGCTTTCAAAAATTTCATCTCCCAGGTCGCCGCCTTTTAAACAAATCAATCCCGATCGGAACACCTGGTTATTACTTATGAATTGCGATTTTTTTAATAAAGGAGTGCTCCACTGTAACAAATCTTTTAAAGGCGCTACTGCCCGACTTACAGCGAAATCAAATTTCCGGTTCTTTATTTCCTGGGCACGGGTATGTTGGATGGTAATATTTGTTAAGCCAATGGCTTCTTTTACGGCTTCAATTATCTTTAGTTTTTTTTCAATACTATCTACCAGGTGAAAATTTACCTCAGGAAAGAAAATGGCTAAAGGTACTCCGGGAAATCCGCCACCCGTACCAATATCAACAATCTCCAGCCCGGCAGGAAAATCAAAAACTGCAGCTATGCTTAGAGAATGCAGCACATGCTTTTCATATAAGCTGTCAATGTCTTTCCTGGAAATAACATTGATCTTTGCATTCCATTCTTTATATAGTTCCTCCAGCGCTTTAAATTGTTCTACCTGCTTAGGGATAAAATCGGAAAAATATTTTAAGAGAATGTTCATCCGGCAAAAATAAGTAGCCCACTGTAGGATGAGCTAAGCTTAGTTCCAGTTTTTTCGCGGCTTCTTCCATAAGGAAGGAGCGAAAATGATGTAGTACACAAACATCCATATATCCCAAAACAAGAACCAAGAAAACAAATCACTTTCATTTAAGCGTTTCATGGCCTTATTCCAGATAATGGCTTGAATAGTTATGCGGATCACCAGGGGAATAAGACTCCATCGCCAGTCAAAAACTATAACAGACGCAATAAACAAGGGGTAAAATAAAAAGAAAGAAAATGTATAAAGTCCCAATAAAAACTTGTGCGATGTTTTATAAAACTTACCGGTTGAATAATGCCTGTTTTTTTGGCGCATCCATTCTTTCCAGGTTTGTTTTGGTTTAGATAAAGTAAAAGCGTCAGGATCCAAGACCACTGCTATATTTTCCTTGTTGGCCACGCGGTTTATAAAAAGATCGTCATCACCGCTGGGAATATGATTGATAGAAGCAAAGCCCTTATTACGGAAGAACAGGTCCTTCCTGTACGCCAGGTTTCTTCCCACACCCATGTAAGGTTTTCCAGCTAAGGCATAACCAAAATACTGCAGCGCCGTATGAAAGGTTTCGAAACGAATAGCCTTATTTAAAAAGCCCGGCATTTTGGTGTAAGCACCATAGCCAAGAACTATTTCAACACCATTGGAAAAAGCATGTTGCATTTTATAAATCCAATGTTCACTTGCAGGTACACAATCTGCATCAGTAAGTAAAACAATTTCGTGCCTTGCTTCTTTAATACCAATAGAAAGAGGAAACTTCTTTCCTGCAATTCCTTTTGCTTCCTGCGTCAGGTCAACCACTTGTAGTTTCCTGAATGTCTTTTGAAGTTCAGCCAAAATATATTTCGAGTCATCAAGCGAATTGTCGTTAACAACTACAACTTCATTAGTGCTGGAATATTGCTGTTCTAAAATGTCAGGAAGATGGAGGGCGAGATTTTTGTCTTCGTCGCGTGCACATATTACAACCGAAACAGGATGTTGCTGTGAATGATCTTTCTCTACGGGCTTATAATAGGCTACACGTCTAAAGAAAAACAGGTAATAAAACAGTTGTACCAGCGTAACAGCTATAAAAGCAAAAAAAATAATGGCTTCCCATCCCATAAGCATGGTAGCGAAGATAGGAAAGACAGCCTACCAAAATCCGACTGGACACAGTATTTCCATAAACATACAAGTACTTATATTATCAATTAGATTTCCCCTTCAGCAAAGGCGAAAATTTTAGATATGGGTCAACTAAGTTGGTCCTTGGTATTGTTAACTTCTCTACTTGTTGGAACGGCAGGGCCCAGGCGTATCTTCGCCGCTTATGCCTGCTTTGACTTTTGATTTATTAAAAAGCGACGATAAAACTTCGGCACGTGCCGGCAAAATAACTACAGATCATGGTGTTATTGAAACTCCCATTTTTATGCCGGTGGGCACTATCGGTAGTGTAAAGGGGGTGTCGCAACAACAATTAAAAACGCAGGTCAATCCAGCTATCCTATTAGGCAATACTTACCATTTATACCTGAGGCCTGGTATACGCACTATGGAAGCGGCGAGCGGTTTACACCGTTTCATGAACTGGGAACGGCCGATACTGACAGACAGTGGGGGCTTCCAGGTTTTTTCTTTAGCTGCCAATAGAAAGATCAGCGAGGAAGGAGTGATATTTCAAAGTCACATTGATGGAAGCAGGCACCTGTTTACGCCGGAAACAGTGATGGATATACAAAGAACCATTGGTGCCGACATCATGATGGCTTTTGATGAATGCCCTCCTGCTAATTCGGAATATAAATATGCGTTGAAATCTGTGAACCTGACACATCGATGGCTTGACCGCTGCTTTGGCCGTTTCAATGCCACCCCGGATAAGTACGGCCATAAACAGAATTTATTTCCGATTGTCCAGGGAGCAGTGTATCATGATCTGCGTAAAGAATCCTGCGAATATATTTCCTGTAAAAATGCAACCGGTAATGCCATTGGCGGTTTAAGTGTAGGAGAACCGGAACCTGTAATGTATGAAATATGCCAGTTGTGTTGCGAGAATCTTCCTCGACACAAACCCCGCTACCTTATGGGAGTGGGAACCCCGTGGAATATTTTAGAATGCATTGCACTTGGTATAGACATGTTTGATTGTGTGATGCCAACAAGAAATGGCCGTAATGCTATGCTTTTTACCACCAAAGGCATTATTAATATTGATAACAAAAAATGGGAAATGGATTTTTCACCAATTGATGAAGGATTGGATTGTGAAACCAGCCATTATTATAACAAATCTTATGTTCGCCATTTGTTCAAAGCAGGAGAAATACTAGGATTAACGATTGCTTCCATACAAAACCTTGCTTTTTATTTATGGTTGGTGAAGGAAGCCAGGCAACATGTTTTAGAGGGAGATTTTTTAGGTTGGAAAGAAGAGATGATACCTATATTAAAAACAAGGTTGTAATTTTTGGTAGTTTATTATAAAGTTGAATACGGTAGTCTTTTAATTTACTGTCCTTTGCTAAAGAAATTTTTTCAGTACAAGAGTGCGACGCAAGCAAAGCTTAATAGTAATTCAGGCGTTTAGTTCACCAAATCTTATCATTTCTTTTCACCCCTTTTTCCAATTATATGCTTACTTCGTTGCAATGATCACCAAGCTTGACTGGTACATACTCCGAAAATTTTTGACTACTTTCTTTTTTTGCATGTTGATTATGACAACACTTGCTGTTGCCATTGATATAAGTGAAAAAACGGACGATTTTGTAAAGTCGGGGCTTACAAGCAAACAAATTTTTTATAATTATTACATTGGTTTCATTCCATTTATATGGGGTATGCTCTATCCTTTATTTGTTTTTATTGCCGTAATATTTTTCACAAGCAAAATGGCTTTAAAATCGGAAGTAATTGCCATACTGGCTAGCGGAACGACTTATAATCGTTGGCTCCGCCCTTATATTATCGGCGGATTATTCTTTGCTACAGGTTTATTCTATGCAGCCCGTTATATGCTTCCCAGGGCTAATGAAATTCGGAGTCGTTTTCAAACAACATACATCGATTATAATGGTCCATCAGCGAATACCGGCGGTAGTTGTTGGAATTGTATTTATCGCAGGATAGACTCTGTCACTTACATTGGTATAAAAGGTTATGATACAGCCAGCAGGTCAGCCACTAATTTTTTCATGGAAAAGGTGCGGAACAATAAAGTTTTTTATAACCTCAGAGCGCAAAGAATAGAATGGGATACGGCTAAAAGGAACTGGAAGTTAATTACTGTAGTAGTACGTCAGATAGATAGCCTGCAGGAGACAGTGAGTGAGATACCCACTATGAATATTAATTTAAAACTCCAACCCAAAGAGCTGGTGAAGGATACATATTTAAAGGACAATCTTACCACACCTGAACTGGCGGCTTATATTCAGACAGAAGAAATGCGGGCAGCAGAAGGTTTAAATCCTCTGAAGGTGGAAATGTATAGACGAACGGCCACTCCGTTTACTGTATTACTACTCACAATGATTGGGGCTATCATTGCGGGAAGAAGAAGCAGGGGCGGTAGCGGGTTGCATATGGCCATTGGTATTGTTATCGGGGCAATTTTCATAGTATCAGACCGTTTTTCAACTACTTTTTCTGTTAAGGGAGATCTGCCGCCATTATTAGCAGCATGGATACCTAATTTAGTATTCACCCTGGTTGCTTTATTCTTGTATAAGAAAGCGCCGAAGTAAATTGGAAACTTGATAAAGGTTCAAGCTTTCGCAAACTGTAATTGCAGATCATCACAGGCTTCCATCATTTTTTTGCTGCACCCTGTCCATTGTATAACTTTAGAGCTTTGAAGCGATTAACCTACACAACAAGAAAAAAATCTTAAAATGGGAGTTATAAAAGACCGGTTCAAAGAAAAAGCTGATGCTGTAGCTGCCGAAATCAAAGATCTTTTAAAAGAACACGGAACAAAAAAAATTGGAGAAGTTCAATTAGCCCAGATTTACCAGGGTATGAGAGGAATAACAGGACTAGTGACAGAAACTTCACTGTTAGATTCACAGGACGGTATTCGTTTTCGGGGATATTCTATTCCTGAATTACAACAATCACTACCAAAAGCGGACGGTGGATCGGAGCCGTTGCCTGAAGGACTATTTTATTTGATGCTGGTAGGTGAACTTCCTTCGGACGAAGATGTACAACATATAACTGCTGTTTGGCAACGACGGAGCCATGTACCTAATCATGTGTTTGCTACAATTGAAGCCTTACCCGTAACGGCACATCCCATGACACAGTTTGTAGTAGCTGTAATGGCTTTGCAAACCGAAAGCCAGTTTGCAAGACGTTATGCTGCGGGTATGAACAAAAGAGAATATTGGGATGCGGTATTTGACGATTCAATGGATTTGATTGCACGTTTGCCAAGGGTGGCCGCTTATATTTATCGGCGCAAGTATAAAAACGGAGACCATATTCAACCCAACGGTTTGCTTGACTGGGCTGGAAACTTTGCTCATATGATGGGATACAAAGATGAGAGCTTTAAAGAATTGATGCGATTGTATATGACCATTCATGCCGACCATGAAGGTGGTAATGTATCTGCTCATACAACCCACTTGGTAGGTTCAGCTTTAAGCGACCCCTATTTAAGTTATGCAGCAGGTATGAATGGCCTCGCTGGCCCCTTGCATGGATTAGCCAACCAGGAAGTGATTAAGTGGATCTTTGACATGCGTGAAGAACTTAACACAGACCTTCCTACGGATGAGCAAATTGCTGAGTATGTCAAAAAAACATTAAAGGAAGGAAAGGTAGTGCCCGGTTACGGTCATGCCGTGCTTCGTAAAACTGATCCAAGGTTTACGGCACAAATGGAATTTGGAAAAAAGCACATGCCTGATGATCCTTTAGTAGAAACTGTTTGGAATATTTATGAAACAGTTCCTCCCATTTTGCAATCACTGGGTAAGATAAAAAACCCATGGCCTAATGTAGATGCACATAGTGGGGCCTTGTTGGTACACTATGGTATGGTTGAGTACGAGTTTTATACGGTGTTATTTGCTGTAAGCCGCGCATTGGGAGTTTTGGCAAGCCTTTGTTGGGACAGGGCGCTTGGGTTCCCGCTTGAAAGACCAAAATCCGTTAGTACAGAGTTGGTTAAAAAATGGTTGAAAGAAGAAGATGAGATCTGGGGTGAATAACGGCTACGTTTAAATGGAGAAAAAAATTATAGAGACCATTAGGTTCTCCAATTCAAAAAAGGTTGAGGTTTTAATAAGACTAGAGTTCCCTTAGAAATCAATGGGTCAAAAGAAATTATCCAATGACTTTAAACTAATCGGCTTTTCCCAAATGGTTAGTTTAGCTCCATCCAGTTCTGTAGGCATAGTAGGGCGGAAAGCGCTAATCAAATGAAATTGAATATCAGGGTATTTGCGATAAAGGTCAGGGAGTTTATCCCATCCTAAACCGTCCGGCAAATTATAATCTATAAAGAGGTAGTCAGGTGTGATTTCATTTATACGGGAAACCCCGTCCGAAAGCGTATGTGCTATATACACTTCGTAATTCTTTCGTAGAAAATAGGTCTTCATTAAAAGACATAAGTCTACTTCATCGTCAATGATTAATACTTTTTTCCGCGTTATCATAGCTCTTCTGAAGTCTGTATTCCTAAATTATCATACCAGTCATAAAAGAACGTAAAAAACAATTTCTCGCATAAAATTATGGGAATGATGTATAAAATACACACTCTCATCAACATTTATTGCCGCTCTATCAAAGAGGAGTTTGGTATGATTATTTAAATAATTTCAATTATTGTCATCCTAAATAGTAATACTATGTCTACAAAAACAAAAATCCTTCTTGGAATAGTAGGTGCTGCCGCCGCGGGTGTAGCAGTAGGTTTACTTTTAGCCCCTGAAAAAGGCACAGAATTGCGTTCCAGGATATCGCAGAGAGCTGGAGATTGGACTAGTCATTTGTCCGATCTTTTTGCTAACGCAAAAGATGAAGTTGGCAATCTCACCAGGAAAGGATCAAGAGCTGCATCAGATGCGGGTACTAAATTCAACAATGTAACGGAAAGCTTTAGCTAATTAGAATGATGCAGGTCAAACACTGGCCTGCTCTTTTTTTTATCTTAGTAGAAACCAAGCAGCACATGGAAGATTTTACAACGCAAAACGGCAACGGTACACAAACCAAAGAAGATCTGAAAACAAAGGCTACACATCTCAAAGACCACGTTAGTGAGTATTTAAAGACTTATGTGCAGTTAGCCAAAGCAAAAGCAACCACCGGAGCATCTAATGCAGTTTCGGGAGTAGTGATTGGGGTTGCCGCGTTTCTATTTACTTTTTTCTTTTTAGTTTTTGCTTTTACAGCAATTGGCTTTTGGCTTGGAGATTTGTTGGAAAGTAGGGCCGGGGGATTCTTTTGCGTAGCCGGTTTCTTTTTACTTTTAGTTATTCTTGTTTTCGCTTTGCGCAAGAAAGTTATCGTACCACTAGTCAGGAACACAATTATTAGTAAGGTTTATGAGTAAGATCAAAACATATGAAGACCTTTTGCAGGAAGAGCAACGTTTATTATCTCAACTGAAAACGACAGAATTGTTGATTCGTGATGATCTGGCCGGTGTAAAAGAAGGGCTGAAGCCAATAGGTAACGCGATGAAAACAATAAATAAGTTCACCACCCGGGATAAAACAGGAGCACTGACCAACTTTGGTTTGGACTTTAGTGTTGATCTTTTAGTTCGTCGTGTTTTATTGGCAAAAGCAGGATGGTTCACTAAGATCCTGGTTCCCTATGTAATTAAAAATTATTCTTCGCACATTATTACCGAGCAGCAGAGAGCTAAGCTAATGCAGAAGATCAATAATATTTTTTCTAAGCTTCGCCCTAAACCAGACCCGGACCCTGTAGCTAGTTCTCAAACAGGTTAATATCGGTTCCATGATCTTCTCCTTTTGAAATTATCGTTCAACCTTATATTCAACCGAAGTGTGTTATGGATATATACATCCCGGAATCGGGAAGGTTAGCCTGTAGAAGTAATTCCATTAATTTGTCTGTTTGAGGAAAAACTTTCTTTAAAGCTCCTACTGGTAAAGGCATGAAAGCGGGTACAGTTTTTACTTAGCTTATATATGTATCTCATTCAAACTAAAATACAATTTATGAATAGAGATGAGAATACCCGTTTTACATTTTCTGACTCCAACAGGGACAATTCAACTTTTGAATCTTTTCCGGATGTAACGCCGCGTAGAGAAGGAGGAGATGATGCGCTGGCAGAATCATCACCAACTGATAGCCGCCTGGACGAGAAAGTAATTGTTAATCAACAACGAGGTGATAAAACAGTAAAAGGTCAGCCGCAAACGGCAGCCAATACAAGTGATGCGACTGGAAGCGATGACGAAATCCAAGATGATCAGGATTGATTGAGGAATTAACGACAACAAGGATTTTTAAACCCCCGTACAGTGTTAGAGTTTAGGTGGATGTGATGAATGATTGGCGGGGGTCTTTATTTTAAAAGTTTTGTCATCAGAGGGTTAGGTTAAAGAATGCCTCCGCTATCACGGAGGCATTCATCATTAAGGGAAATATTCATTACAATAGCCAATATTTAATAAAGTGGCGTAGCATATTCATAAAAAAGGTGCAGCTATAAACTGCACCTGTCTTAAAGTAGTATTTCTTAGTCGACTCTTCTGAATCCACCTGCTATCAAAGAAAGCACAAACAATACTAAAAAAATATAGAATAAAATTTTTGCAATAGAAGCTGCACCAGCTGCTATTCCACCAAAGCCAAATATCGCGGCTATTATAGCTACGACTAAAAAAATGATTGTCCAGCGTAACATAAATTAAGGGTTTTATTGGTTAATAAATTTTCATAGATATAGCTTAAAGAATTGTACCATAATGGACTTTTCAGTGTGTCCACTGTAAAAAATTATTGATGGGTTATTTGAGGAAACAATTCCACTAAAAGCTAAACAATGTCGCCAGAGGCCGGATATTCAGGCTAATTCAAAATGGTACATTTTTTACTTATATAGCTTAGAACAGATTGTAAATTTTTTTACACTTGCTATGCAAAACACAATGACAATTAGAAATGCTTCTGCAGCAACCCAAACCATTAGTGCAGGTAAACCAACAATGCCTTTGGGCAGACAGCCCATTATAGAAAGAAAATTTTCGGATCCCTCTTCCTCGCCAAAAGGGGAAAGATATCCTATACCTTCTTTTTTTGAATATAGAACCAGGCCTAAGAATGATGATCTTTTATAAATACTAACTCTATTAGCTGGACGCAGTAAGCACTGCGTTTTTTATTTTCCTTTTCGGCGAGCTCTTCATTAGTCCTAATTTTGGATACAGTGGCCGGGTGAGAAAATTTTTCCCCAAAAAATGCTTTAAAGATTTAATATAGTAAGCAATAATTTTTAACGCTTCTGCCTCACTCGCCACTTAATTTATTGATTATCAAATAAAGAAAACTCTTTTGACGCTGTTTTCTTTTTGGTGTCAGAGTTGTTTTATAAATAGTACGCCAAAATCAGCACAATGATCAACCAGCATTTAGGACAAAAGCAAAGACTGAAGATACTGCCGCAACAAATCCAGTTGCTTAATTTCTTCCACTTAAATACGCTAGAGTTAGAGCAACGCATTCAGCAGGAGATAGAAGACAATCCACTATTGGAGGATCAAAAAAATGAATTTGAGCCAGTAGTCGATAAGTTTAATAAGGACTCGGTACAGGATTACCAGGACTGGGAAGAATATGGATATGATGACATTCCGGATTATAAGTTTGAGTACGGATGTACTTTACATAATGACAAGCTTCCGGAAAAACCTATAACCAATAGTTTTGATTATCGTATATCAGTAAAGGAACAATACAAGCTTACCACCGAAGATGTAAAAGAAATTGAATTGGCAGAATTTATTATTGATTCATTAAACGACTGTGGTTTGATGGAGCAAAAGTTGGAGGACCTGGCCGAAGACATCTCCTTTAAATATAACCGGTGGGTAGAGGCCGGAGAGATTGAAGAAATATTAATTAAGATTCATCAATTGGAGCCTGTTGGAATAGGGGCAAGGAGCATTAAGGAATGTCTTCTGATTCAATTATATCGCCAGAATACAAAAAGGCCTGACGTGCGTACTGCTGTAAAATTATTAGAGCAGCATTTTAATGACCTGCACAACAGGAATATGGATAAAATCAAAGCTCATTTATTGATTGATGATGAAGAATTAAAAATTGTGCTTCGTCTTATAGCCTCGTTAAAGATGAGACCGGTCTGTGAATTGCAAGAAGGAGTTAATCAGAATATTGTTCCTGATTTTATAGTTACCCGTAACGGGGATACTATTGAAGTGCAGTTATTTCGCCAGCGTTCCGAAAGTTTAAATATCAATTCGTCCTGGAAAGAAATGGCGGAGAACAATGCAAAGGTTACTACAGACAAGTCAGCCGTTCAGTATATAAAAAATAAATTACAATCGGCCCAATGGTTTATTCATGCGGTACAACAGAGAGAAAGCACCATGTTGAAAATTATGAAGGCTGTAGTGGAGTTACAATATGATTATTTTATGACCGGTGACATTAATCAGTTAAAACCAATGATCCTGAAAAATATTGCAGAAATGGTTGGCGTAGATATTTCTACCGTGTCAAGAATAACTTGTAATAAATATGCGGAAACACCCTTTGGTTTACTGCTTTTGAAAGACCTTTTTACAGAAGGAATTGCCAACCAAAAAGGACAAGTAATCAGTAATAAAGTGATTCAGTCGGCGATTGAAGAAGTGATAGAGACAGAGGACAAGCACAATCCTTACACCGATCAGCAATTGGTAAAGATACTTTCTCAAAAAGGCTTTTCAGTAGCCAGGCGAACTGTAGCTAAATACAGGGAGCAATTACAAATACCCGTGTCACATGTACGTGGCTTATGGGCTTAATTTCGTTACTTTTAATTTCGAACCATAAAACAAACAACAAATAGAGATGCAGAACATTTTAATTATTGATGATGACAGAGATATGTGCCTTTTGTTAAAACGTTTCCTTACCCGTCACGGCTATGAAGTAACAGAAGCGTACAGTGGTAAAAAAGCTTTGGAATTATTAGAAACTGTTGAACCATCCCTGATTATGTGTGATTTCAGGCTGGAAGATATGGAAGGCAATGTTTTACTGGGAAAGATAAAGGAAAGATATCCTCACATGCCGGTAATTATTATTACAGGGTATAGCGATATCAAAATAGCGGTTGAAGTAATGAAGATGGGCGCTTATGATTATATAACCAAGCCGCTTTTCCCTGATGAGATACTAGTGACCATCAAAAAGGCCCTTGAGACAACTAACAAGGAAGGCGAATCCCTGCAAACGCAACCTGCCGCTTTTTCCTCCGAAGAAAAGACTGAAAAACCTGCGGCAGCAAGAGAAAAACAACCAGCCATAACAGTATCGGGTGAATATATTTTTGGCGATACCCCAGTCTTCCGCCAGATTTTACAACAAATAGACCTTGTAGCCCCAACCAATTATACGGTAATTATTCATGGTGAAAGTGGAAGCGGTAAGGAAGCAGTTGCACAGGAAATTCATAAACGCAGCAAAAGGAAAAACAAGCCATTCGTGGCTATTGATTGCGGAGCCCTGTCTAAGGAATTAGCCGGAAGCGAGTTATTCGGCCATGAAAAAGGCTCCTTTACAGGCGCTTTAAACCAAAAGGTCGGAAGTTTTGAGTTGGCTAATACAGGTACCATCTTTCTTGATGAAGTAGGTAACTTATCGTATGATATCCAGGTATCGCTTTTACGTGTGGTACAGGAAAGAAAAATGCGTCGCGTCGGTGGTGTGAAAGATATTGAGCTGGAAGTGCGCATTATAATAGCGAGTAACGAACGTTTATGGGATGCCGTTCGCAAAGGCAAGTTTAGAGAGGATTTGTATCACCGTTTTAACGAATTCAGTATAGATATTCCGCCGCTGCGTCAACGTCCGGATGACGTGATGTTATTTGCCAATCATTTTTTATTTCAAACCAACCAGGAGCTTGGTAAAAATATAAAGAGATTTAGTCCCGAAGTAGAAAACATATTTAGAAGCTACGTGTGGTATGGCAACTTGCGGGAACTGAAAAATGTTATAAAAAGGGCAACTTTATTAAGTGATGGTGAAGAAATTGAAGCAAGTTCACTTCCTTTTGAAATATCTCACTTTAACAAGTTGCAGTTTGATAAGCAACCCGAACCCGCGGCTGTAAATTCAATTCCAACAACGGTTACCGAGATAGCAGAGAGCCCCAGAACTATTTCTGAAACTACCCTGAAAGGAGCCAGTATTGATGCTGAATATGAAATGATATTAAAAGCATTGAAGAAAGTGAACTTTAATAAAAGCAAGGCTGCCAAGTTGCTAAATATTGACAGGAAAACACTTTATAATAAGATGAAGCAATACCAGGAGTTTAATAACCAATAAAGGGATTAGCTCATTATGTAGCCACAAATAAACGCCCCTATTCTTGACCAATATAAAGCCAGCTTTACTGTGAAAGAGATAAAGTCTCAAGGTTGTATGTTTCTATTTCTTTATTAGGTAAAATGTAAAAATGAGCGCAGTAAAGCCTCCGATAGTTCGTATATTAATTATAGATGATGACGAAGACGATTTTTTTATCACCTCTGAGTACCTCAAGCAGATACAGGAGTATCAGCTCCAGATAGACTGGTGTTATAAATACAATGATGCGATCCAGAATTTGAAGGAACGCAAGTACAATATATATTTTGTTGACTATCGCCTTGGCGCCCGAACAGGACTTGATTTTTTAAAGGAGGCGGTTCGCTGGCAGGTAGAGGAGCCAATTGTACTGCTAACTGGTAAAGGAAATAAGGATGTAGATATAGAGGCCATGCAAATGGGAGCCACAGATTATCTCATCAAAACAGAGCTTACCACGGATAAACTCGAAAGGTGCATTCGTTATTCGCTTGAACGAATGGCCTATTTAAAAGCATTAAGGGCTAATGAAAAAAAATACAGGAGCATTTTTGAGTTATCGAAAGATGCTGTGTTCATTGCCGACAGAACTTTGCGTTATATAGACATGAACCAGGCTACTTCCGTTTTATTGGGTTATGAAAAAGAAGAGCTCAGGCAAAAAACAGTTTTTGATCTTATTTCGGATCCTACCGACAAAAGTCTTCTTCAGAAGATTATGTATGAAGAAGGTGCCGTGAGTGACCTGGAGATTGAAGTACAAACCAAAACCGGGGAGAAGAAAACCTGTGTTTTTTCAGCCACTGCTACGGTTGATGAAGCCGGATCTTATTACCAGGGCCTATTACATGACATTACTAATATGAGAAGAGCAGAGAAGGCAAACTTGCTTATTGAAAAATTGGGGGCCACCGGCCGCTTGGTCAGAACTTTGGCCCACGAGGTGCGCAACCCTCTCAATAATATCAATATGTCAGTAGAGCAGTTGCTGCAGGGTCAGGACGGCAACGAGGAATCGCAATTATTTCTGGATATTGTTCAACGAAACAGTAAACGCATAGGTGATATTATTACCGAGCTGTTAGATACTGCCCGTCCAACAGATCTTGTATTTGACCAGTGTACTTTACAGGCTATCATGGATGAAAGTATTGCAGAAGCGCTGGACCGGATTACACTGCAGCATGTGAACATGCAAATAAAATATGCTGATGAACCTTGCTATGTAATGGCCAACAAAGAAAAGCTGAGGATCGCTTTTCTAAATATTATTATTAATGCTGTAGAAGCTGTACCAAGCCTGACCGGTGAGTTAAATATTACTATAGACAGTGCCAAGGATACCCACGTGGTTACTATAAAAGATAATGGCTGTGGTATTCCCGAAGAAAATATTTCCAGGCTTTTTGAGCCCTATTTTACTTCCAAACGAAATGGCATGGGTCTGGGGCTTGCAGCCACTTTGAACATTTTGCAATCGCACAAAGCAAATGTTGACGTTACATCAGTAGTAAAGCAAGGAACAACGTTTACAATTACTTTTCCCAGCGCTTAGTCCTGCAATTACGGGGTGTTTAAGATAAGATAAACTAGATTAGCTACATCCTAACGGTCTTGCTCATTGCATAATAAAGCAAGCCCCCAACAGGAGGTATAATAATGACAAGTATCACCCAGATGATCCTGTTTTCAGAGCTGGAATTAATCCTGTAATCTTTAAATACGTCAACGATACTCCATATCCAATGTATGGCTCCTAATAGAAAGCTGGATCCTAATACGTAATCACCGCCCTGTAAGCCATTTGCCCTCATCCCGATTCCGATGAAGAGAAGAACAAAACTAATAATGCCTAATATGAAATTCGGATGCCTTATGTTTTTCATATACACCTGTTTTAATCATCCTATTATCTTTTCCATGCCCACTCGTAAATTATTAAAAACTTGTGCCATTTGGACTGGTTACATTCATCTTCATGGCACAACGATATCAGACATTTAATCTTGATTGAGGAATTTCTTTGGCTTCCTGTTTTATAATAAACACTGCCGTTTGTTTTGGCCTGATGCCTTCTCCGGAGTTTAGTGCATACACTTTTGTAAACTCTGCTCCAAAATATAAAATCACTGATGAGTAATAAACCCACGTAAGTATGATAACAACTGACGCCGCAGTGCCATAAGTAATTCCAAGGTTGGCTTTCCCTATATAAATGCCAATCAAAAATTTTCCGAACAAAAAAAGCGCAGCCGTAAGGGCCGAACCAATCAAAGCGTCTGTCCACGATATAACAGCATCTGGTAAGACTTTAAAGATTACGGTGAATAATCCCGTAATTACTATCAATATAATCACAGTGTTAAGGATGTGAAAGAGTGTCACTGTATAGTTGGGGAAAAACTTTATTAACCTGTCGCTTAATA
Organism: Flavisolibacter sp.; assembly: GCA_036787395.1. Lineage (GTDB taxonomy): Bacteria > Bacteroidota > Bacteroidia > Chitinophagales > Chitinophagaceae > Flavisolibacter. The sequence goes on from DAIQPL010000041.1 coordinate 16,177, forward strand.
AAGTCAAAAGTGCATTTACGATAAGAGAAACCAGTAAAAGAAATCCCAGCCCTACTACTAAAGAAAAAGAGATTAAGCGGTTAATGAGATACTTTATCCAACTTTTTTTTGGTTTTGCTTTTACAGACCAAATGAAGTTGATAGAGCCTTGCATTTCTGTAAAAACACCGGTGGCTCCTATAATAAGGACGATCCCGCCAATGATAGCTCCTGCGGTGGTTGCATGCGAACGTTGGATGTTACTTATTATATCCTGTATTTGAATGGCCGCTTCACTTCCTACAAGGCCATTAATCTCGTGATAAATACGGCCTTGAACTGCTTCCCGACCAAAGAAAATGCCTGCTAAAGAAATAATAATAATTAGCAGCGGCCCCAATGCGAATACGGTATAGTAACTCAATGAAGCACTTAATTTAAACCCTTCATCATTTAAAAAAGAATGAACTGCGTTTCCAATCAGCTTAAATACTTTGCCTAACCGTTTCATACTTCCTTTTTGCGTTTATAAAGAAACCTATGCCAGCCACCGAACCATCAAAAGCATATTAATATTGCCATGGGGCGTTTTGTACACAGAAAGCTATCCTGTTTTTGCTTCTTCTACAAAAAAGATTGTTTTGAAGCTTTGCAATCAGTGGCAATGTTTTTTTAAATAATGATAAATAACAATCAGCACAATTAAAAAGATTAAACAATGAGAAATTTACTTTACATCATAGCAGTAATCCTGATTATAGGTTGGTTATTAGGTGTGTTTGCATGGCATGCAACTGGGTTAATTCATATTTTAATTGTGATTGCCGTTATCGCATTATTGTTAGGCATTATCAGAAGAGCATAAATACTTTTAGTCTTTCTCATATACACGGTCCATTCTATCAGCAAGGCTACAGTCTCCACTGTAGCCGTTTTTTCATGTATATACTTTCTCCCTTGTTAATGTTATAGACTGTTGTATAATGGGGTATGTAAAACCCGCTGACAGAAAAGTAAGTGACACACCAATAAATCTGTGATTAAATAAGCAAGTATTATTGCCCTAATCTATCAATAAGTGCTGGCTAATTGTAACAAAAAAAGAGCTATTACTAGCTCCTTTAACCATACAAAAAAGTTTTCGATCAGGGGTTAGATGAAAAAGCCAGTTGGCTTATTGTTTTAGAACATTCCCGGCAAATACGGGCACATTCCGTAAAACTTTCACCTTGCTGGTCTTCACATAGTTCAGCGCATTCTTCACATATACCTACACATAACAAAGCCATATTACTTATGTTGGGAGAATAACTTTTTATGGCATGAAAGGTACCCATGCAAATAAGAGCGCACTCGTCTATTATTTTAGTCGTTTTCCTCGAGAAAACAGTTTTTGCCTGTGCCAGTGAAACAAGCAAGTTTTCGCAATTGACCCATGCATTAAAACATGCCTGGGTTTGGTAGCTTGTAATAGTCATCATAGTTAGTTGCTTATAATTTTTCTATAAAAACGGTTTCAACATCCAGTATAAAGGGCAACTTTAAATCGCTATTGGTGCCTTCAGCAATTCCCCAAGGCTCCCTAAATAAGCTCAACATGTCGCTCTCAGGGTAGGACTAGTAGTCAAAAGGGTAATGATTAACTTCTTCTATTTTACTGGGCCATAATTATTGTGTCGATTTTATACCCTTGTCGGCCTGGAAATCTAAATTTACCTTTCGTTCAACAATCTGCGAAACGCTTCACCGGGCTTCCATAAGGACATACCGGTTTCCATGTCCTGTTCTATCCTCGTTTAATAAGTAAATAGTTTGCCAAAGTTTTTCACACAAGAAAGAAATCTTGTATCCGTCCTCATGAGTACTTATTTCCACAGAACAAAAGCCCGGTTAAAAGGGCCCTCTACAAAGGGTATATTTTACTTCCTATCGGGAAGCTTCGTGCATATCGCGAAGACGCTTCACTTCATCGTGACCTACTTTCAGTGCTGCCTTTTGACGAACAATGAGGTCACGAAGGGAAGGTTCGAAATCCAGGTCGGAGTTTAAAGCCGTATCGTAAGCTTTTTGGGCTGCGTCTTCACCAAACTCGCAATTGTTTAAGATTGTCTTTCTATCATGTCCGGCAACAACTGCTTTCAGATCCATCCACACCCGGTAAATTTTACCTGAATTGGTGGTGCCATCAGCAGGATCACCACCTAAGCGGGTTACTTCCTGGGTTAATTCCTGGCCATACTGGCGGCTTTCTGTGATGTAGCGTTGAAATAAGGTGCGCAAGTCTGCGTCTTCGTCTTTCAGCTCATCAATGCCTTTCTCATAACCCACTACACGATCATGGTTAATGCGAACGAGATCATTTAAAATACCTATTACTTTTTCATTTTCCATAACGCTAATTTTTATCAGGAAGCCCATCAAAAAATCATACCGCCAGTTGTGGAGGTTTGAACTTTATGTGACGGGCTGAAGATTCCGTTTACGGTGAACAATCAATCAATAGCTCTTTAAAAAATTAACCAGCGGTATAAAAATTTCTGTGCATATCGAGAATTTAGCATAACCCTTAAATCAGATAATATGGCTAAGTATTCAAAAGGTGCAGGAAAGAAAGTTGAAAAAACAATGCACGAAATGAAAGAAGGAAAATTGAAAAGCGGCCGGAGTGGTAAAAAAGTTACCTCCCGTAAGCAAGCTATTGCTATTGGTTTGTCCGAAGCAAGAGAAAGAGGCGAAAAAGTACCTTCTAAAAAGTCGGCTTCTAAATCAGGTGGTAGATCAAAATCGGTAGCGGGGAAACGAACCACCAAAAAAGCGGCTCCTAAAAAAGGTGCTTCAAAAAAAGCAGCTGCTAAAGGTGGCAGAAAAACAAGTGGCAGATCCTCCGGTGGCCGGTCCAAAACTGCTTCATCAAAGAGGGCTGCTTCTAAAAAAGGTGGCAGGTCGGGAAGTAAGTCTTCTTCCAGAAAGTAAATAAATCAAAAGCTGGCGGTGAGAAAGGTTGGATTTTAAATTTATATCAGACCAATTCTTTTAGAATTTTCATCAGCACTCTCTCCTCCGATGTCAGGCCGGAAAGTTCATCGGGCTGTTCTATTTTGTCTAACTCTTTTAAGTATTTGTCCAGGTTTTTTTCTTCATACAACTTTATGATACCTGGATGAACATAATATTTTTTGCATACGGTACGGGTGTTACCCAGCTTTTTGCTTACTTCGTCCAGCGCAGCTACTATATTCTTTTTGCAATCACCTTCCGATGCTGCTTCACCAATTGATTTGAATGCCCTGATGATATTTAAAGTTCCTGCCCAGGTTCTAAAATCTTTAGCGCTAAAATCTCCACCCGTTGCCTCTTTGATATATTTGTTTACCATGCCCGAGTCAATTGACTTCCTGGTACCATCCGCATCGTAATATTGGAACAATTCTTTGCCCTGGATATCCCTGCATTTTTTCACCACATTGGCAAGCCGCCGGTTTGTAAGTGATACTTTGTGCTCAATTCCTTTTTTGCCCTTGAAGCAAAAATGAACCGTATCTCCATTCACTTTTACGTGGCTGTCTTTTAAGGTGGTCAAGCCATAGGAGCCATATAGTTTTTCATAATCGTCATTTCCAACCCTTATGTAAGTCCTTTCCATCAAGCTTACTACCGTAGCCAATACTTTTTCTTCACACAACTCTTTTTGGGCAAGGTCATCCTCCAGCTTTAAACGCATTGAGGGCAATAATTTTCCAAACTCATATAAATGGTGAAATTTGGTTTCGTTACGTAATAGGTGCCAAAGCTGGTGGTACCGGTATTGCTTTCTGCCACGCACATCAAAACCTGTTGCCTGGATATGGCCGTTTTCTTTTGGACAAATCCAAACATTTGTCCATGCGGGAGGGATAGCTAACTTGCGGATGCGTTCTAATTCAGCCTCATCGTCTAATGGCTGGTTATCATAAACATAAGTGAACCCGCTTCCTTTCTTTGAACGGCTGATGCCTGGTTCTTTATCAGTTACATAAACCAGGTCAGCCATTTTAGCTGCCTTACTGTAATCCTTATCTATTTTCAAAAACTGCTTATGCGAAAGTTCAATAACTGGTTCCATAGGTTAGGTTGTTTGTTTCTTTCTTATTTCTATTCTTCTGGAATGTGAGCTTCGTTTTTCCTTATGAATGTCATCTGCTTCGTCTACAGAGTGAGAGCTATGCAGGTCATTTTCTCTTTTAGCTAACTCAGAAAGTTTAATGTAGAATTTTTTAAGGACCTCCAATTCATCCTGCGTCAGGTCTTCCACTACAATAAGCCGGTTACTCGCTTTTTCATTACTGGCTATTAATTCATTTAGCTTTAATTGTATGGCTAGTGAATCTTTATTCTGCGATTGCTGTATGATGAAAACCATCAGGAAAGTAATAATTGTAGTACCTGTATTAATTACCAGTTGCCACGTATCCGAGAAATGAAATACAGGTCCTGTAATAGCCCATATAATTATTACCGCAACGGCAACTAAAAAGGCAGTGGAAGATCCGGTGACCTTGGTGACAGATGCTGCGGCCCTTTCAAACCCGGCTTTAAATCCGTGACCCTTTTTGCTGTTGCTTTTGTTTTTTTCATTA
>DAIQPL010000232.1:0-6744 GCA_036787395.1 Flavisolibacter sp.
GGTCTTTTGACCACTAATTACAAGACTAATGGCATTTCGGGTCAATATGGTACGCTCTTTAAAACTGTCTGTATTTGTTATGCTACTGTCAAGAATTTTTTTGTCTAAGAAGATATCACAGGAAGGTTAAAAATTTTAATTTGCAAATTGGTTTGAAAGGCCGTGAAGGAATTGTGGTTAACAAAAAGCTTATTGAAAGTCAGGGAATTTATTCTTAAGCTAAGCTTTGTTTTATCGTTCATTAAAGTTAATTCGGTTCACAATAATTTAATGCGTTTTGCTTCACGCCCTTAAAAATAAAGCCACCAAAATGGTGGCTTACTGTTCGACCTGTTTTGTTACCGTCCTTAAATAACTATTTCTTAGCCATATCCGTTTTTACCGGCTTAATAGATTGCAGGTAATTATAGATGGCTTTTAATTCTGTATCTGACATGCGGGCGAACGCTTCCCAGGGCATGTGGCTGTAAGGAATAACTTTGCCCATTCGAAAGCGTTTGATAAATGCTTGCTGGCTCCAACCAAACATACGTCCTGTAGGGTCGGGAGTAAGGTTAGGTGAGACCAGAGTAGGTTGGCCTTTTTCTTTGAATTCTGTTCCGCCAGCCAGCGGTTCTCCCACATAGGCTCCAATAGCATCTCTTTTGGTATGGCATTCATTACAATTGGCAACGGCCATTACCATATGCCGTCCATATTCCGCTGTGGTATCTTCCTTAATAATCATCTTCGGTGGTTCTGTCGGGCCTACAGGTTTTATAAGAAAGGCCTTAATAAGATTACCTACTACATTATAATCATGATCGGGCACAGGGTTGTGTACAGGCTTTAATGAACGCAGGTAAGATATGATAGCCGTGAGGTCTTCATCGCTCATATCCTGGAACGGCATAAAAGGCAATACCGCTTCACCATTTTTCTTTACGCTGTAGCGGAGTACACGGGCAATTTCTCCATCGGTCATAGTGCCGATACCAGTAGCTGAATCAGGAGTAAGGTTCCTGGTATAAAACTTACCAAAAGGAAGATCAAACTTATTGCCGCCGATAAGAGGTACTTCCTCTCCAACCCGCAAGATTGAATCGGGGTTATGGACAGGACTATGGCAACCAATACAATGTGCAGGCCCTGTTACCAGGTGCCTACCCCTTGCAATTACAGCGCTGTCTGTAGACGCTTTAATGTTTGGATAAGGCGCCTCATATTTTAAATGCTGGCGGGAGATGGCAGTTATAGTAATTCCGGCAATAAGCACGAATAAAACAATGCCGGTCCACTTAAGAATTTTTAGAAGCATAACAATGGTTAAGGCTTCGAAAATAAAATGCGGCAATGGTGACTACACTCTTGAGATGTATGAACTGGGAAAATGAAAGAATAAAATGTAAATGGCTGCGGGATGAATAGAAATCAGGATGTACAAGAGTGCGACGCAAGAAAAGCTTTATAGTAGCACTACAGCCAGGTGCATAATAAAAATCCCGGCAAAAAGCGGGATTAACTATTTAAAGATCATACGAACTACTATTCACCTCTCCTTAGGCATACACCATATCTTCATACATAACTTCTCTCAACTCTTTTACCCTTTTATCTTCCATATACTCATCAAAGGTCATCAGGCGATCAATAATGCCTTTAGGCGTTAATTCGATAATACGGTTGGCAACTGTTTGCAGAAAAGTATGGTCATGAGAAGTTAGTAACACAATACCCGGGAAGGTTTGACAACCTTCGTTAAAGCTTTGGATGCTTTCAAGATCAAGGTGATTTGTAGGTTGATCCAGTACCACCAGGTTAGGGTTTTGCAGCATCATGCGGCTAATCATACAACGAACTTTTTCACCACCGCTCAGTACATTGGTCTTCTTCATTATATCATCACCGCTGAATAACATCTTTCCAAGGAAACCACGAAGAAATGGCTCATCGGCGTCTGCCACGTGTGAGGGCACATATTGACGCAGCCATTCCATAAGGGTTAATCCATTCTGGAAGAATTCATTGTTTTCAACAGGGAGATAGGCTTTTGTGATGGTTGTTCCCCACTCAAATTTTCCACTACCGGCTTTCAGGTTACCATTAATGATTTCAAAGAAATTGGTAACCGCCAATGGATCCCTACTTAGAACAGCAATCTTTTCACCCTTGTTAATGCTAAAAGTTACCTTATCAAATAATTTACGGCCTTCAACCGAAGCGCTCAGGTTTTCAACATTCAATATTTGATTACCCACTTCACGAAGCGGTTGAAAAATAATTCCTGGATAACGGCGGTTCGAAGGTTCAATCTCTTCAATAGTAAGTTTTTCAAGGGCTTTTTTACGGGAAGTGGCTTGTCTTGATTTGGAAGCGTTGGCCGAGAAACGGGCAATAAAGTCCAAAAGCGCCTGGCGTTTTTCTTCTGTCTTTTTATTCTTGTCATTTACCTGGCGGGCCATTAATTGAGAAGACTCGTACCAGAACGTATAGTTGCCGGTAAATACTTTAATCTTCGCACGGTCCACATCAGCCACGTGTGTACAAACTGAGTCTAAAAAGTGACGGTCGTGGGAAACTACTAATACAATATTTTCATAATCGGCAAGAAAATTTTCCAGCCACCCGATAGTTTCAATATCCAATCCATTGGTAGGCTCATCCAGTAAAAGGATATCAGGATTTCCAAACAAGGCCTGGGCTAACAATACCCTGAGTTTTAAATTAGAGGGAATATCCTTCATCATTGATTGATGGTACTCTTCTCTTACACCCAGTTCACTTAAAAAAGTAGCTGCATCATTTTCTGCTGTATACCCTCCCATTTCCCCAAACTCCGCTTCCAATTCACCTGCTTTCATGTAATCGTCTTCTGTAGCATTGAGATCGGCATAAATAGCGTCTTTCTTATGCATTACGTCCCACATTTTCTTATGGCCCATCAGAACCGTATTCAATACGGTTTGCTCATCAAACTCAAACTGGTTTTGCTTTAAAACGGCCATACGTTCACCGGGACTTATGGTAACGGTTCCCTTGTTCGGTTCTATTTCACCCGACAAGATTTTAAGAAAGGTAGATTTACCAGCGCCGTTAGCACCAATTACACCATAGCAATTACCCTTGGTGAAACCAATATTCACCTCATCAAACAAAACCCTTTTACCAAAAGAAAGCGAGACATTATTAACTGAAATCATACTAGGCTAAAATTGAGGCGCGAAGGTACGGTTTTAAAGCTGTTTTTGCGACAGAACAAACGTTAAGAAAAGGTCATTGATTGTGCGAATGGGGAGTGGTGAGTGAATAGTAGTAAGTCATTAAATCTTAAAAACTTCCAGTTGGACTGTCTCACTTTCAACCGATAAGCTTTCTTCGGCTTCCTCTTTACGTCTTACCACTTACCACTAACTACTTACATCTTACCACTCTTTCGTGGCAAAGAACTTGCAATAGCACAGTAATAATAGTTTGAAATGAAAATATTTTTGTTTGGCGCCTTGCTCAGCTTTTTGATGGCTTGTAGTAATTCAGGCACCACGGTAAAGCCGACAGACCTGGACCGAACAGATAATGATGACACACCGGTTGTGGTAACAGATTCAACGGTTTTACCTAGAGTCAATAAAACCGATTCTCCTTTAACCGATAGTGTCAATAGAAATAATAAATAGGTGTTATGAAAAAGATTTTTATAGTGATAGCCGGCTTTATGTTCCTTTGTTCATGCAGCAATAATGGCGGTGAAAGCGGTGCAGTAAATGATGGTTTTGATGGAGCAGGAGATACAAATGGCGGTTTGCCGGATACACCAAAGATCCAACGCAATCCTAATATTGATACAGCTGTGGGAGACCCAAGGGTGGACATTGAAAGAAGAGACTCAACATCTAAAAAACAATGAGAAAGCTTGGTCTACTGGTTTTTATTGCTGCAATTATAAGCTGTACCAATAATGCTACTACCCAAAGTGAAAGCGCTGATAGTTCTTACCATGCTATTACAGATAGCTCAAGGGTGACAAAAGACTCTTTAGCCATTCCTGATTCCAGTTCTCCAAACCTGGCTCATTGACGAGGAACCTCTACTGGAAGCGGTTCTGTTTTTACAACAGCATCGAGTTTTTGCCTGCTGTATTTCTCCAACCTGTTTAAAAACCATACAGCAAACACAAGCCATAGAAACCCAATGCAATAGCCGGCTATTACATCCGTAGTGTAATGAACTCTCAGGTAAATACGTGTGAAGCCAATAACCAGGATCAGTAAGATCAACAACGAAATAATGATCCACTTCCAGTCTTTATCACGATAGGTTTTGAAAACGATATAAATTAAAAGTCCATAAAAGGTTACACTCATTAGTGCATGACCACTTGGAAAACTTAGTCCTTTGGCTTCGTAAAGCAAAGGGATATCAGGCCTTGGCCGGTTGAAAAGGTGCTTTAACGCAAACATCAACACCAGGCTGCTCAGTGCAATGGCCGGCACTTTTATCGAATACCATTTATGTTTCCTGATCAAGGCATAGTAGCCAATTAAAACAAGGTTAGCCGGAATCAAAAATTGGTGAGAACCAAGAAAAGTAAAAAGCTGGATGATCTCGTTGTTACGCTCACTAACATGGCCTCTTAAATAATTAAACACGCGTTGGTCAAAGCCGGTCCTGTGTAAAACAAAGATTCTTCTTGTCACGAAAATGAATACAACCAGGGAACAAACGAACAAGCTTACTACGATAGCCATCTCTACCGATAATAAAGCCATTGCTGCTGCTGTCTTTTTAAACCGTGCTGAAATTCTTTTGATCATATACTTCAATCTAAAAACAATATGCAATTACTTGACCGCATAACATTTCAATGAAGAGGTTGTTATATATTGGTATAATTTTTATGCCTAACCTTTTATGGCAAAGCCTGTATTCACCACAAAATCGTCTACTATTCACAAAGTAGATTATAATGAAAAGGAAAAAACACTGGAGATAGAATTCCGTAGTGGAAATGTCTATCGCTATTATGATGTTCCTCCCCGGATGTGGAAGATCTTCCAGTTATATATTGAATGCGAAGGTTCTGCCGGATCCTTTTTTAATGAATACATTAAAAACCAGTTTACTTCAGAGAAGCTTACAGGTAGTGGAACAGAAGAATGAATGTTGATGGCAGGCGGTGACTGGTAAGCGGTAAGTAGTGCTGCAGTTCGATGTAGTTGCCATTTTCATATTGAAAAATTATCCTAGGTTTAAACAAACAACTGACTCACGACTTACTACTTACTACTTACCATTACAACTCTCTCTCACGGCTGATGCAATTCCCGCGTATTACCACGCAACATATTGGTAGCGCCATCCATGCTATGTTCTAGGTGTAGTTCACCTTTAGGCTCTTCCGTGACTTCGCTTTCTGCTTCTTTGCCAATAGGCCCTTTGCCAATTGTAATACCACCGTCAACAGAGAACAAAGCACCGGTTACATAGGACGCCTCATCTGACGCCAGGAACAAATAAGCATTGGCAATTTCTTCAGGCGTTCCTCTTCTTCCCATTGGTGTTCCTGACAGTATCATTTGTTCATGCTTCGCTTTCATGGGGCCCGTTTCCTTGTGCGTCCAGGCTGTGTCAATACCGCCGGGACAAACGCAATTAGCCCTAATACCATATTTGGCCTGCTCCACTGCAACGCCCCTGGTGAAAGCATGTATCCAGCCTTTTGTGCCTCCATAAACGGAGTTTTCACCCAGGCCGATTTTTCCTGACTCAGAACCTGCGCAGACAATGCATCCTTTTGTTTTTTTCAATTCAGGAATTGAATAGCGGGTCATCAGGAAAGTAGTCCGGATGTTATTCCTGACCAGGTATTCAAAAGCATCCACCGGGAAATTTTGAATTTCTTCCATCACGGGGAATACGCCTGCGTTGTTGATCAGTATGTCTAGCTTGCCATAAGTGTTAACAGCAAACTGAACGCAGGACATCGCATTTTGTTCCACCGAAATATCTGCAATAAAAGGAGTAGCATCTCCGCCCTCTCTCATAATATCTCTTACGACATCATGCACGGGGTCTTCCGGAAAACCGCTCACTACTACTTTAGCTCCTTCTCTTGCAAATTTTTTACAGATGGCCTCGCCTATACCTGTTCCGCCACCGGTTACAATCGCTACTTTGTTTTGTAATCTGTTCATAGTACTTTCTTTTTAAGAAAGATATATGCTGCAATTGTTATGCTAAGAAGAACCCAACAAATATAAAAGGAAGGCTTTAGTTTGCCTGATAAGACGATAGGGTTTCGATTATTATTTAGAAATAAAATTTATGATTTCAGACGAGATGTATTTTAGTAATCTGATGAGCCAAAAAAAGCTTAATCAATCCATTTAATACAAACCGGGCTTCCTATATTAATTCGCTTACCGGTATCACGAAGCAAACCTGTTTGCGCATTTCTTTTAAAGATGACAATAGCATCTGATCTTTGATTAGCCACCAGCAAAAAATTTCCAGCGGGATCGAAATTAAAATTGCGGGGTGTTTTACCCAATGTAGATTGATGACCCACTAAGCTTAACCGGCCTGATCGTGGATCAATCCTGAAGATGGCAATGGTGTTAGAAGAATCGCGGTTAGAAGCATAAAGAAACTTACCGTCTTTGGAAACATGAATATCTGCACTTGAAAAAGGCTTATTATACCCCACAGGCAAAGTGCTGATTCTTTGAAACTTTGCTAATCCATTTTTTGTATAGGTAAACGCCGTAA
>DAIQPL010000042.1:0-20726 GCA_036787395.1 Flavisolibacter sp.
GTCTTTAGTTATTGAACCGCATTAAAAAAGTTATCTTTAGCCAACAAAATTTGCTATATGGCAACAGACTTATCCTCCAAGGAAATTAACCCGCTGCAAAGTATTGAGCAATGGGAAGATGATGTGTTAACCCGCTACCCTGTAGCCGGCGAAAAAGCAAAAACCAAAGAAGAGTTCAGAAATTATGATAACCCGGAAAGAGATACGGTCAGGGAGTTTTACCGTCTCAATCATAAATACCAGACTTACGATTTTGTGAGAGAGAAACAAAATGAGTTTTTACAGTTCAACAGGAAGGAATTAAGGGTTTGGCAGGCCATGGAATTTTTAAATACTCTTGTAGACGATAGCGATCCTGATACTGATCTTGACCAACTGCAACATCTTTTGCAAACGGGTGAAGCCATCAAAGCTGATGGTCACCCCGACTGGTTTGTATTAACCGGCTTTATACATGATATGGGAAAAGTGCTTTGTTTGTTCGGGGAACCGCAATGGGCAGTAGTAGGTGATACTTTTCCTGTAGGTTGCCAGTTTTCTGACAAGATCGTATACCCGGAATATTTTGAAGCCAACCCTGACAGCAGGAATGAAAAATACAACACTAAATATGGTGTTTATGCTCCTAATTGCGGTTTACGCAACGTACATATGTCATGGGGCCACGATGAATATTTATACCAGATTGTAAAAGATTATTTACCCGAGCCTGCACTATACATGATCCGTTATCATTCATTTTATTCTCAACACCGCGAACATGCCTATGAACATCTGATGGATGATCATGACCGCGAGATGTTCAAATGGGTTGATAAATTTAATCCATATGATCTTTATTCAAAAAGCCCTAAGCCACCTGTGGTGTCGGAGCTAAAACCTTATTACGAAGATCTGATTGCAAAATACCTTCCAGCAACAATACGGTTGTAATTTCTACTAAAGAGATAGGTAACTGTTGTGCAAACTATTTATTTGTGAGTGAATGGTCATTAAATAGGCCATTATCTGTTTTGTGTGGAAACATTGATTCATCGAAAGTTATTCCATTCAAATTTCTCGCACCTGTAATGCTATTGCACAGGTTTAAATAAATTGTTTATTTTCCGGTCTTTATTCCAAAACCAATACTGCTTCATGAACCATTTACAACTATCTGACTACATCGTATTTCTTATTTATTTTGTTGTAGTAGCAGGTTATGGATATTGGATTTATCATAAGAAGAAAGCCAAAGAAATGGACTCTAAAGATTTCTTCCTGGCTGAAGGTTCTTTAACGTGGTGGGCTATTGGCGCCTCCCTCATTGCTTCAAATATTTCTGCAGAACATTTTATTGGAATGTCGGGTTCCGGATTTGCATTAGGCCTTGCCATTTCATCTTATGAGTGGATGGCTGCTGCAACTTTGATTATAGTAGCGGTGTTTTTTATACCCATCTATCTAAAGAATAAAATATTTACCATGCCGCAATTCCTGGCGCGGCGATACAACGATACGGTTGCAACAGTTATGGCTATATTCTGGTTGTTGGTTTATGTATTTGTAAACCTCACCTCCATTATTTACCTGGGAGCCTTAGCCATTAATTCCATTTCAGGAATAAGTTTCGAATGGTGTATAGTTGGACTTGCCATTTTTTCCATTGTAGTCACACTGGGTGGTATGAAAGTCATTGGTTATACGGATGTAATTCAGGTATTGGTATTGATTATGGGTGGATTGGTCACTTGTTACCTGGCGTTAAGCCTGGTGTCGGAACGATTTGGGTTTGGTGGAGATGTTCTCAAAGGATTAAGTATAATAAAAGATAAAGCTCCTTCACATTTTCACATGATCTTCGATTCGTCGAATCCTTATTATAAAGACTTGCCGGGCCTGTCGGTTTTAGTAGGCGGTATGTGGATAAACAACCTGAATTATTGGGGGTGCAACCAATACATAACGCAGCGTGCCTTGGGAGCAGATTTGAAAACAGCCCGCAGCGGTATTCTGTTTGCTGCATTTTTAAAACTGTTGATACCGTTGATTGTAGTGATACCCGGCATTACTATGTACGTAATGCATCAAAACGGAATGTTCCAGGCAGAAATGGCAGATGTAAACGGAGTTATTAAACCGGATCATTCGTATCCTACGCTTATGAATTTGTTGCCTAATGGATTGAAAGGGCTTGCTTTTGCAGCGCTTACAGCAGCTATTGTTGCGTCTCTGGCAGGCAAGGCCAATAGCATTTCCACTATTTTTTCACTGGACATTTACAAGAAATTTTTTAATAGAAACGCTTCTGAAAAAAAACTGGTGGCGACAGGTCGTATCACGGTAATCATTTCCATGATACTGGCCTGCCTGGTTGTACCGGCTTTACGTAACCTTGACCAGGCTTACCAATTTGTACAGGAGTATGTTGGATTTATTTCACCCGGTGTGTTGTCCATTTTCCTGTTAGGCTTTTTTTGGAAAAGGACAACCGCCGCTGCAGCACTTACGTCTGCTCTGCTAACGATTCCTCTTTCTACTATATTTAAGTTTTTGCCATCATGGACAAATGGCGCATTCCCCGACATTCCTTTCATGGATCGAATGACCCTGGTGTTTATCATTCTTATGTTGCTAACGGTGGTGATAAGCCTGCTCACTCCTAAAAACAATGACCCCAACAAACAAATTATTATTGATACAAAAATGTTTCGCTGTTCCCCATCTTTTGTAGTAGGGTCAGTAATTATTGTTGGAATACTTGCTGCGCTATATACTGTATTCTGGTAAACATATTGATGTCCAGGAGAATTGAGTTGAAGGCAATCTATTAATTCGCTGGCTTTGGATAGTCGTGTTTAGCACTATGGTCTAATTCCATTTCTTCTCTTCGAGCCACGACACCAATTGTTTTTTGACAGCTTCTCCGATCTTTTTTTGATTGGCTGGATCCTTTATAAAATCATGACTGGCTGCATTATCTCCAATTTCAAGCAACACACGATAGGGTGCTGTATTTACATTCTCGTCAAGACTATAAAAACTTAGCTTGTTTGTTGAAGCACAACGATAATCATTTCTTCCTGTAGTACTGTCTAACCATACGCCGCGGTTTTCCATTCCTGTTGCTTCGCAAATTGCTTTCACAAGTCGTGCTGAAAGATCCCGGTTTTCCTGTTCATATTGATCTCCATAGTGGATATAACCCCAAACAGCATGGCGCTTTGTGCCGCCATTGTTATGGACCGCAATAAATACCTGCGGATGTTTCTTATTCGATTGCTGCAATTCGTAAGCATAGCCGGATATCTTCCCGTCAATAATGGCAGTAGTATGTTCTATTTTGGTGTTGCTACCTACGTCGTCATGATGAACCTGTTTATTGCCTAAGCTCCAAACTTTGTATTCTCTGAGCTTTAATTTTGTTTTCAATTCCATAGCACTTTCTACAATTCCGTTACAGGTGGCTGCTTCGCTAAAATCTATGCCTGTATCAGTTTGATGCGATGGCTGCCAAACAATAACAATATTCTTTTTTTTAGTGTAGCTAAAAGATGCGTTTATTAAAACAGACGCCAAAAGAACGATGATAGCAACCTCCTTCATAAAAAAAATATTTTGCAACTATAATTTAAGGCATTGCTTAATTTAAAATTATTTTGTCAATACAATTATCTTTCTTTCACTTTCATTGCCGGTACCATCCACAGCACTTACACCAACAGCAGAAACAGATAATGAAGTTGTATTGTTAGTTATTATCTGGGACAATACCATACTACGATCATGCCGGTTGACTATTTTATAATTCCATGTTGTTCCGTATTGATAATACACAATCCACCTGAACACATCACCTTCGTGTTTATGCGTCCAATTGATCTTCAAAGAATCTCCGACAGCTTCTGTTTTTACATCGGGAATTGCCGGTGGTTTTTTATCCAGCCACGGACTTGCAGGCACCAGGGCATCTTTTTTATATGGACCGTTTATAAGTGCCCTGGCCATATTTTCATTTCTGTACACTTGTCCAATACTCCAGTGAATCACTCCTTTGCTTTTGGGTAAGATGCCTTTTGAAATCATCACCTGGCTTAATATCTCGTTTACATTCCTTGCACTTGTATCACCACCCACACTAATCCCCGGCCATAAGTGACGCGATTTTATATTTTCGTCTCTCCACCAACCCAACAATACAGGAAAGCTTAAATTCATTCGATTAATAGGCCAGTACAATTGCGGTGAAAAATAATCAACCCATCCTTTATTCAGCCAAAGCCGGGCATCGGCATAGAGTACATCATACTGGTCGAAGCCGGAAATGGATTCAGGATAACCGGGACGCCAGATTCCAAAGGGGCTCAGACCAAACTTTACCGTCTTCTTTTCTTTTTTTATCTCTTTGTACAAATTATTGATAAACGAGTTCACTGCATCACGCCTCCAGTCTCCTCTGGATAACCTGCCCCCGCTGGATTGGTAAGCCGTCCAACTCGCACTGTCAGGAAAGTCTTCTTTTTTATTATACTCAGGGTAAGGATAAAAATAATCGTCGAAGTGAACACCATCGATATCATAGCGACGGACAATGTCCATCACAACGGCTGTTGCATGTTCCTGTGTTCCTTTCAGTGCAGGATCGAACCACCAATAATCTTCTTTGAGGTGTAATACCAATTCAGGTTTACGCTTCACAATGGAGCTGTCAGATATTATTCCGCCTGCAGGATGATGGGCCCGGTAGGGGTTAAGCCATACATGCAATTCGAGTCCACGGTCATGAGCGGCCTCTGTCCAGAATTGTAATGGATCGTAAAAAGGATCAGGAGCCTTTCCCTGCACACCCGTTAAGTAATAACTCCATGGCTCGAGGTTACTTTGATACAAGGCATCAGCCTGAGGCCGCACCTGGAAAATGACTGCATTGAAGTTATGTGCTTTTAAAAAATCAAGTAAAGCAATTGCTTCTTTTTGCTGGCTGTCCACCGCCAGTCCTGGCTTGCTCGGCCAATTGATGTTAGCTACCGTAGCAACCCATGCTGCCCGGAACTCTCTTTCGGCTTTTGGTTCATTGGAGAGTGTTTCGTTTTTTATCGTCTTGGTTGAGGCGCAGGAAAAGCAAAGGAATAAAAAAGCATAAGAACAAGTGTGCAGAAGTTGTTTTACCATATGAGCAGTTGTAAAGAATACAAACATAGTATAGTTGAGGTGGAGTATTAAAACAGAATGTTTCTTTACCGTAGATTGTTAATTGTGCAACTGATGTCTTGTCCCTGAATTAAACCGCAATTTTTGGATTGACGTATGTGAAATTGCAGTTCTTTAATACCTCCCGTCTTGCTTGGGAATTTTTCCTCCGTGTTTTTACGCTTGCCGCACTCTCTAAATCGAAGTAATATCGAGGGAGCATGGAAGGATAGCCCCACTAATATTATCCAACTATCCCTGGTCATGTGAAAATCCATAATTCTAAATGAAAACAACAATGGCAAGAACATCAAGAAACTCCGTTTTTGTAGCCTTGAGTGGTACTATTGGAAGAGAACTTGTATTTATGCAATATCCAAATAAAGTAGTTGTGGGCAAGTATCCGCACATGATGGGAGCAAAGCCTACGGAACGGCAGGTAATGCAAAGACAAAAAATGAAAGAAGCAACAGCTTATGCTCTTTCTATTCTTAATAATCCCGAACTTAAGGCAGCTTTTGAAAAGAGTTTACAACCTGGTGAAAGTCTCTACCGTAAAGCAATCCAACATTACTTTCAGCAGTTGAAAACAAAGAAGTGATTCTTTCAAACACATTGTTCATTACCGTTGGACAGTTTAAAATATTTTAAGGATACAGTAAATATTTTTTGCGCATTTTTTTATAGTTACTTAGTCCTGGTTCCCAACTTTTACGGATCTCTTCTTCAGAGAGGCCCGCCCTGATTTGCTCCTTGAATCGTGAATCGCCTGTGCGGAAATCGACATTACCGATCTCTTTGCTTTGGGTATAGTCAAAGAATTTTTCTTTATGCGGATAGGCCTTGTACATTTCAATCATCCATTGAATATTAATCTTACCAGTTTTCCTCAACTTACTTATATCATAGTTGCGGAGATCTAATCCATAACAAGCCTGGTTCATATGCAATGGTGTTTCCGACATTCCTTTAATACTAATTGGTGTAAAAGAAAAAGAATACTGATCCTTCAGCAATGGATTTCCCAACACAGTGAAGGGAAAATAAGTACCCCGTCCCTGGCTAATGACAGTACCCTCGAACCAGCACAAGGATGGATATAACATGACAGACTGTTGTGTATTGAGATTAGGAGAAGGTTTAACCGGTAGGGTATAAGGCATGTCGTGGCGATAATTAGCAACAGGAATAATTTTGATCCTGCATTTTATTCTATTAGGTAGCCATCCCTGGCCATTGATCATTTGTGCAAATTCGCCAATGGTCATGCCATGTGTAATAGGAATGGGAAATGCGCCAATGCCTGATTTTAATTTCATATCGAGAACTGGTCCATCTACAAAATAACCATTAGGATTAGGGCGGTCTAAAATGAGTAATTCTTTACCGTTCTCAGCACAGGCTTCCATTATATCAGCCAGTACATTTATGTTGGTGTAAAACCGGCAACCCACATCCTGTATATCATAAATCATCAGATCAATAGCGGCCATATCTTGTTTGGTAGGTTTACGTTTAGGTCCATATAACGAAACTATAGGAATGCGGGTAGCACTGTCTATTTCATCCTGAACAGCCGTGCCATTACTGGCATTGCCACGGAATCCGTGCTCAGGCCCGAACACTTTCACAATGTCCACTCCGAGCTTTTTTAAGGTATCTACAAGGTGTGTCTTACCAATAATGGAAGTTTGGTTACCTAGTATACCAATCCTTTTTCCTTTTAGGTATGGAAGGTATTTCCTTGTTTGCTCTGCACCGGTTATAATCACTGTTTTGGACTTTGTATCGTCAATGCTTTTTGATTTGGTTTCAATCATTCTTGCAGGCTGCATTGAAGAATTGAACAGGAATATCATGAGCAGGGGGAAAAAAGAAAGTTTCATTTACAGAGTTTAAGAACATTAAATGTAAACAGAAATGATAACTCTTCTTGTTTGCATAAGCTATTGCTATCCTGTTGGGTTATTTAAGATGACTACCATAACGCTGTAATCTTATTAAATTGCAATTAACTGCAGCCGATTATTGGTACTATTCCAAAAAAAATAAAATATAAAGTATGGATCTTATTGCATTCAAAGATGCGTTGTCAGCCAGCGAGATGCCAGCCTCATTACCTGTTTATTTACAGGCCTTATGGCAGGATGCAAATGGAAATTGGGAAGAAGCACACCGCCTGATACAGGACATGGGAGATAAAAAGGCAGCATGGATTCATGCCTATTTACACCGCAAGGAAGGGGATGTTTCAAATGCCGATTATTGGTATCATAAAGCGGGAAAGACAAGCCCCTCTGTGTCACTGCACGAAGAGTGGGAAGATATAGCATGTGCCATTCTATAAAAGTTTCACCTCCAGGAAACCGGTGGAGGTGAAACTGGTCAGACATGAAATTATATAGCATTTCGCCGGGCGATAAGCATACATGCTTACTCAGAATTCGATGACAGTTCCTTTCTTAACCTGGTTTTTTGTGTAAGAAACAGAATGAATAACCTCCTGGTTTACGTTGAGCAATTTAATAGTTCCTCCCGTATTGACTAATCTGACAGACGCACCATCGAGACTGATGGTTTTTGCTTCACCGGCTGCAAGTGTTATATTTAGTTTTTGTTTTTTCTTTTTTACTTCAATAGCCCAACCGTTAAGATCTATTATTCCGGCCGAGTTATTTTTTAAAGATATTTTTTCATTACCTACATCCGTACCAATTGCATCAACCAGCGCTGAAATAATTTTTATAGTACTTGTTACGCCTAGTTTCAAGGCCAGAGCTCTTTTCACTGCTTTCTCGGCATCAATTTTACCATGACCATAGAACTTGCTATGCCCCTGTGCATCATATTGGCCATTAGCCACATCAATTTTTTCACAGGTTTCTTTTATGATTGCCCTGACCTCTTGCCAGGTAAGCTCCGGATTTACTGAAAGCATAAGCGCCGCTGTACCGGCTGCTCCCGGACATGCACTCGACGTGCCGCCAAAATCATCAGTATAATCTCCATTAACGTTATAGCCTTCTGCGCCACGGCGGTCCGTTGTAAAAATGCCATTCGTGATCGCATCAGGATGGTTAAACGGAGCAAAACCAAAGTCACTACTTGGAAAAGAACACCAAACCCTACTACCAAAATCGCTATAGACACTTCGTTTATTGGTGTCATTACAGGCAGCAACCGCTGTTACTTTGTCGAAGCTGGCATAGCCATCAAATTTTACGTCTTCATTTCCGTTGCCGGCGGCAAAAAATATTACACATCCTTTTCCATTACGGCCATTGTTTACAGCATGCTCAATGGCTAACCTTGTACTATCTGGCAGATCAACCTGCATAGTATGAACCGGGTCATTAGGATTAGACCAATCGCCATCTTCGGGACCCCAACTGCACGAAATGATATCGGCACCATGATCAACTGCCCACTTAAAAGCGTTTCCTTCAGCTATCGAACCCAGGTTGGAATTAAGTCTTATAGGAAGTAGTTTTGCTTTGGGTGCAACTCCCGATGCAACTATACCTGAAGCCGTTGCCACTCCGGCACATGCTGTACCATGGCGATTGGATGCACTTTTAGGCCGGGGGTCATTTATATTCAATGTAACATCTCTCGAATCCACGACTTTTCCAGGCAAGTTAAATTCCTGGTGATCGATATCTACACCGTCATCAATCACAGCAATTATAATATTATCACCCAACGAAATTTGATGTGCTATATCAGCATGCACACTGGCCTTTACCTGTGTACCGTTTATAGTAGTATTCTTCAGGTGCCATTGGTTTGTATCAATAGTTTTGAGACTTTTTTTCCTGATTAATTCCGGATGGCAAAGCTCTACTTCTTTTCTTTTAAGGAGCGATTCGCTGAGATCAAATACTTGCAAGCCAGTATTATCGGGAGTTCCTACGAAATAGGAATTCGTTGCATAGTCCAGCTTTTGTTTTATAACTAAATTATTTTCTGACAGGATCTTTTCGCAGTCATCTGCACTGACGTCATCATAAAATTTGATAAATATGTTTTCCGTGTAGATGACAGGCTTATTGCTTTCTGCATCTATTAATACGCGACCGGCAAATCTTAGCTCAGGCTCGTTTTTCAAAACAGACCTGGCGTTGTCTCGTACTTGTTTTTCGGTTGATGTCTCCTGTTTAGATTTTAATACGGTGATATCCGCTTCAGGCAGCTCCATTTCTACATCAAAGTTTTGTAAGGTCTCTTTTCCCTGGTTGGAAAATACGGCATCATTTAATTTTCTTGCATTTTTAGTTCGAACAACAATCCTGTCATTGCTTTCTTCGAGGGCGATTTTCTTTCCATTTTTACCGCCAATTGTGTAAGTAATCATATGTTTAAATTTTAAGTTCGTTTTGATGCTGTCCTGCGTTCTTTTCAGCAATTGTTAACAGCAGTCGAAATAGGAGGGAAATAAGTAATTACAGGACGGAAGATTGCGTTAAAGTTATAAACATTACAGAATATTGAGTAGGTGTAATGACGGTATTTTGCCAGTTAAAACACGCCTTGCAAAAGGTGAAGAAAAAATATAGTAACGAGCCCTTTATGATTGGGGTATTGCTGCTGTGTGAGACGCTTTTATAAGATATATCGTCTCTTTTATTATGCGCTCTTTTTAAAGGATATTTATACTACCTGACCGCAAAATATTTAGTTAGCGGTAGGTTAAATTGTTTCGCCAATAAAATCCATGAATCAAAATCATTGTTTAATACAGAATTTTTTCTCAGATGGTACATTAATGCCTTCTAAGCTTTCAGTGAAATTTTTAAGGCCAATTGTGTTTAATACTCTCTTGAGTTTAATAAACCGGCAGGTACTTTTAATTCACCGGTACTTGCATCAATTAATCCATTTTTCTCATCTTCGATACTTGTAGCCTGGGTATATACATCGCCTGCAATAGGCCGGCTTCTAAGTTCTTTTTTAAATGCCTGTATAAGTTCAGTACGTTCTTGACCTTCTTTGGGACCTCCATAATCTGAAAAGCCGAATCCTCCCCATTCACTTACCACCAGTGGTACCTGTCTCCTATAAAAGAAGGGATCTCCCACTACCAATGGAAAAGCAGCTACCCCTTCCATTTTTCCGCTGACCATTGCATCAAGTAATTCCTTCCACTTCTGCAGGTCAGGTGTATATAAATGTGCGGTGAGAAGATCAGACTTCAATCTTCCTTCATAGGAAATGTGTTGCCAGCCGTCATTGTCAACAACAAGAAATTGAGGATGCGCAATTTGCATATAATGATACATATCAACAACGTATTGCCGCATCTCTTTGTTTGTAGCAATATCCTGTGCACCCCAGTCTTCATTATACAAGCTCCATATTACAACGGACGGATGCGTACCAATAAGGGCCAACATACGCATCAATTCTTCTCTATGAGCTATACGGCTTTTAGCAGAAGAGCGGTGAGGACTTGGCACTTCTACCCACAGCAACATTCCCATTTTATCTGCCAGGTTATAAATACGCGGATCAACACCGGCAATATGAATACGAATAAGATTGCAACCCAGCTCTTTCATAGCCTGCATGTGACGTTTTATTTCTTCGTATGATGCAGTTCCTGGCTGGTACAATATTCCATCTAGATAAACTGATTTATTATTAAGATAAACACAACATCCCCTGGCTTCAATTTTACGTAGGCCGAAATGCGTTTCTATTTCAGCAGTATATCCGTTTTCATCTATAAGCTGGGATACAAGCCGGTATAAATGAGGCTGTTCAGGAGACCATAATTCAGCATTGGGCACCTCCACCACGATGCGCTGTCTTTTTTCACCCACCTCCAGCTTGAGAGGGAATTCGTCTGTAGCCAGTGGTGCTTCTGCATCCTGGTTTCTTTTATAAATATTCAGGCGAATTGTATAGTTTCCCGGATCATGAATACGGGTAGTTAAATTAAACCGAACCAGGTTATCTTCCACAATGCTTACTACCCCCACCCGGGAACGGAGCCGGTTACGTTCTACAGCCTCCAACCACACGCTACGCACAGCACCCGTATAAGTTTGATACCAGATGCCTCCGCGTTTATATACATGTGATTCTTGTTTTCCCCTTGGAATGTCTGCGTCCATAGTATCCGCAATGCGAACTGTTAGCCTGTTTATTGGCCGCAGGGTTTCTGGATTTAGTTCATAAGAGAATGAAGTATATTCTCCGACATGAACCTCTTCCCCCTCAATAGTACGCAATAAAATACCATTAACCCAAACCATGGTTTCATAGCCACAGGCGCCAAATGTTAGCTGCAATAAAAAATTAGGGTAGCCATTTCCATTAGATAAATCCGGCAAAGGAAACTCTCTTTCATACCATGCCACAACCTTATCTTTCCAGGAATTTTGCTCAGGGTTGATTTTTGCGGCTATCATATGCTCCTCTATAGATCCGGGCCAATGGCCTTTATGTTCATAGGGATGTCCCAGGTGCCATCCCTGGTTTAAGCCTGTGTCTTTTATATCTATAGTAAAATTCCATTCTCCATCTAAAAGAATATATGAGTTAGAACGTAAAACTGCACGAGGTAGAGAATTAATCACTGTATCTTCTGCAAATGCTTCTTCCTTCGATTTTGAAAGTCCATAATTGGGATGATATTGTTCCATGCTTACACTACTTTTATTCTTGCTGCTGCTAATATTGCGCCACAGTTTAATGGTAGTTGGGTATCATCGTATTGAGATAATTTAAAGCAATAGCTCCTAAATAAAGAGGACTGCAATTGAATTGACAAGTTGCAAATGCTTCCTGCCAAAAAATCAATAAACGGCAATTTGGATTCAAATAGACTTTAAGAGAATTGTTTGAAGACAATAATAAAATCAGATTGCGATATTCACATAGAAAGAACGGGTACGAACTATATCCATTGAAACTGCGCTCTAAACGTTTATAACGCCACAAGCAAGTACATCATACTGCAAACGCAAAGTGCTAGCTAATTAGAAAATACAAATGCAGTAAGAATATATAATGTCATGATGTTTCGTAAAATAACCTGATGTGTTTTACACAGGTCTAAGAAATAAGAACTTAGCTAAGTGGTAATGCGTATGACTGATTTATATGCATAAATAATTAAGCGAAAATTCATTTCTGGAATAATATTCGCTAGTATGCTACTAGTTTTCATAGGGTACGGATTAAAAACGGGCTAAGGTTTCTACCTTGGCCCTTTCTTTTTGATTGTTTGGGCAAAAGGAGGCAATCATATCGTTATGTTATCACGTAATTTTTCGAATGCCATGATCGTAATGATACGTATCGGTAAGTAAATATCATAACCATGAGAAAGAGTATTAGAGCTATTGCCTGCAGCACTTATTGAATGTAGGTTTGTATCAGAAGTTGATTGATACCTAATCAATCCGTTCAATGTCCAGAAAAGCCAATCCATTAAATTCAAAGTCCATAATCCAGGAAAACCAACCAAGTCCAATATCGGTCAACTTCTTTCTTATCCTTTTAAAAGCCGTTTGAGAATCCGAATCCTAAAATGATCCATTCCTTTGAAAACCCAGGCGTCCAATACTATTTAACCTAAACAAACTAACCGGCGACCTGAAAATATTCATCCCCTCTTTTGAGGGGATTTTTATTGTTGTAATAACAAAAGAAAATGAATTCTCTTTGTGCCAGTTTTTTAATATTTTCTTAATAATTGATAGAACATAGTTCCTAACAAGGTTTTTTAAACAATCTGTTTATACTTTTTAGTATAAATAGCAGTAAATTTGCACCATGAAAACAGAGGTATTTCAGCCGGAAAAGCAGGTTATTGATGATGAACTCAGCACAATAGAAAGGGCAGTTCTCAGCGAATATAAGTATGGCTTTGTAACGGAAATCGAAGCCGACGAAGCTCCAAAAGGTCTGAATGAAGGTACTATCCGCTTTATTTCTGCAAAAAAGAAGGAGCCGGAGTGGATGTTGGAATGGAGGTTAAAAGCCTACCGGCATTGGCTAAAAATGGAAGAGCCCACATGGCCCAATGTAAAGTACGATCCCATCGACTACCAGGACATTATTTATTATTCTGCACCCAAACAAAATGTTAAGCCTGAAAGCCTCGACCAAATTGATCCTGAACTCAGAAGGACATTTGAAAAATTGGGAATATCGCTGGATGAGCAAAAGCGATTGAGCGGTGTAGCGGTAGATGCCGTGATCGACAGTATTTCCATTGGTACTACTTTTAAAGAACAACTTGGAGAACTTGGTATCATTTTTTGCTCCATGAGCGAAGCGATACAAAACCACCCTGACCTGGTAAGAAAATACTTAAGCTCTGTTGTTCCTATCACTGATAATTATTTTGCTGCACTCAATTCGGCTGTATTCAGTGATGGGTCCTTTTGTTATATCCCCAAAGGAGTTCGCTCACCCATGGAATTGTCTACTTACTTCCGTATTAACGCAGAAAACACAGGACAATTTGAAAGAACACTGATTGTAGCGGAAGAGGGTAGTTATGTTAGCTACCTCGAAGGGTGTACAGCCCCTATGCGTGATGAGAACCAGTTGCACGCTGCTGTAGTAGAACTGGTAGCGCTTGACAATGCTGAAATTAAATACTCAACTGTACAAAACTGGTATCCGGGTAATAAAGAAGGAAAAGGAGGCATCTATAATTTTGTTACAAAAAGAGGCATTTGTAAGGGTGTTAATTCTAAGATTTCGTGGACACAGGTAGAAACAGGTTCTGCCATCACCTGGAAATATCCCAGTGTGATTTTGAAAGGCGATAACTCCACAGGTGAGTTTTATTCTGTGGCTGTAACCAATAATCACCAACAGGCAGATACCGGGACAAAGATGATGCACCTTGGAAAAAATACAAAAAGCCGGATTGTGTCGAAAGGAATATCTGCCGGCTTCAGTAACAACAGTTATAGAGGTTTGGTGCATGTGAATAAAAATGCAAGCAATGCCCGGAATTTTTCTCAGTGTGATTCCCTTTTATTAGGCGACAAATGCGGAGCACATACCTTCCCTTACATTGAAGTGAAAAATAATTCAGCACTGGTAGAACATGAAGCCACAACTTCAAAGATTGGCGAAGACCAGATCTTTTATTGTAATCAAAGGGGCATCGATACGGAAACAGCCGTAGCCCTTATTATAAACGGCTTTGCTAAAGAAGTGATGCGCCAGTTGCCAATGGAATTTGCCGTAGAAGCACAAAAGTTATTGGCAATTAGTTTAGAAGGAAGTGTTGGATAATATTTCAAAAAAAATTTTATAAATAAAGTTATGTTGACGATAAGGAATTTACATGCAGGCATTGAAGGCAAGCAAATTTTAAAAGGAATCAATCTTGAGGTCAGGCCGGGCGAGGTGCATGCCATTATGGGCCCGAATGGTTCCGGTAAAAGTACCCTGGCATCGGTGTTGGCAGGAAGGTCAGATTATGAGGTGTCTAATGGTTCAGTGGAGTTTTTAGGAAAAGATCTTTTGGAACTGTCTCCCGAAAAAAGAGCAGGTGAAGGTATCTTCCTTGCTTTTCAATATCCGATTGAAATTCCGGGTTTAACAACCACCAACTTTATAAAAACGGCAGTTAATGAAGTCAGGAAATACCGGGGTGAAGAGCCGCTGGATGCTGTGCAGTTTTTGAAATTGATGAAAGAAAAGATGGCACTCATGGAAATTGGCCAGTCATTATTAAGCCGATCGTTAAATGAAGGATTTTCCGGCGGGGAGAAAAAGCGGAACGAAATATTCCAGATGGCGATGCTTGAACCGAAGCTGGCTATTTTGGATGAAACGGATTCGGGCCTTGATATTGATGCAATTCGTATTGTGGCAAACGGTGTAAACAAACTACGCAATAAAGACAATGCCGTTTTAGTAGTTACCCATTACCAGCGTTTATTGGATCATATCGTTCCTGATTTTGTACATGTGTTATACAATGGACGAATTGTGAAATCCGGTAAAAAAGAGCTTGCATTGGAACTGGAAGAAAGAGGATATGATTTTATAAAAAACGAAGTGAATGAAGGGCAGGAAGCGTAATCCTGTTTTATCCCAAACAACCCGGTATGACGATGATAGAAAAAATTAAAGAACAATACCAGCACTTGCAATCTAATAATGGTAGCAGTGTGCTAACACCCATAGAGCAAAATGCATTTAAAGTTTTCAGCACAATGGGCATTCCTACAGTTAAACATGAAGAATGGAAATACACCCGCATCAGTAGTGTGTTTAATAAAGATTATTCATTTAGTCCCAACAAGCTTGATACCTCTTTCTCTATAAACGATTTGAATACAGTTCGGCTACCCGGTCACGAGCGGGCCAGCGAACTGGTCTTTGTGAACGGTGTATATTCTGCTTCCCTTTCCACCATTCGCTCTGCTGCATTAGTTGTACAGTCCCTGGAACAAGCGGCCCAAAATGAATACAAGGATGTTGTTGCAAAACATTTGGGACATAGCAGCCATTACCTGAAAGACGGTATTCACGCACTGAACACCGCCTTTGTACAAGAAGGTCTTTTTATTCATGTTAAAAAGGGACAGGCTTTGGAGCATCCTGTTTATATCTATCATATTACTGATGCACGATTCGTTAATATTCTGTCCCAGCCCCGTACTCTTGTGTATGTGAGTGAAAATGCGCAGGTGGAATTAGCGGAAACATATGCCACTTTAGGATTGTCTGAAAGTTTTACCAACCAGGTAATGGAGATAATAGTTGAAAAAGATGCAATAGTTGACTATTATAAAGTGCAAAACGATGCAGCGCATACTAACCAGGTAAGCACAACGCATTTCCGGCAGGTTGGCAAAAGTGTTGTTCGTGCCGTCACCATTTCATTAAATGGAGGCATTGTGCGGAATAACCTTAATGTAGCGTTGGAGGCTGAGCATAGTGAATCGCATTTATATGGCCTGTATTTTTTGAAAGCGCAAACTCATGTTGATAATCATACGGTGGTAGATAATGTAAAACCTAATTGCCTGAGCAATGAATTATATAAGGGCATTATTGATGATGATTCTACGGCTGTTTTTAATGGTAAAATATTTGTGCAGCCACAGGCACAGAAAACAAATGCATTTCAGTCCAATAAAAATATTTTGCTATCGGACACTGCTTCCGTAAACACCAAACCACAGTTGGAAATTTTTGCCGATGATGTAAAGTGCTCGCATGGATGTACGGTTGGGCAATTGAATGAAGAAGGATTATTTTACCTGAGATCAAGAGGCATTAGCGAAAAAACAGCAAGGGCTTTGTTGATCCGTTCTTTTGCTGTTGATATACTGGAACATATAAAATTGCTACCCATTCGTGATTATGTTGACCAATTGATTTCTGAACGATTAGAATTTTAATAGAGCATGATAGAAACTGCAGTTATAGAAAATAGTCTTGATGTTTATGCCATTCGTCAGCACTTCCCGGTACTAAACCGCCAGGTGAAGGGCAAGCCATTGGTATATTTTGACAATGCAGCTACCACACAAAAGCCCCAGGTTGTGATTGATGCATTAGTAAATTACTATACGGGCTATAACGCTAATATTCACCGCGGCATTCATACACTGGCTGAAGAAGCTACTGCAGCATTTGAAGCCACCCGGGATACCGTGCAGCAATTTATTAATGCAGCTAGCAGGGAGCAAATCATTTTTACCAAGGGTACTTCGGAAGGGATTAACCTGGTTGCTCAAACATGGGGACGCCAAAACATCAAAGCAGGAGACGAGATCATTATTTCGAGCATGGAACATCACTCGAATATTGTTCCATGGTACATACTCTGTCAGGAAAAAGGGGCTGTTTTGAAGTTTATTCCAATCAACGAGGATGGGGAACTACTAGTTGATGAATTTGAAAAGCTGTTGAGCAACAAAACCAGGGTGGTTTCAATTGCGCATGTATCCAATGCGCTGGGTACCATTAACCCGGTAAAAAAAATTATTGCTGAAGCACATAAAGCCGGTGCGGTTGTTTTAATAGACGGGGCACAATCCAGTGTTCATCTTGATATTGATGTCCAGGATATGGACGCCGATTTCTTTGCATTCTCTTCTCACAAATTATATGGTCCTACAGGCGTTGGTGTATTATATGGTAAAAAGCATTTGCTGGAAAATATGCCGGTTTACCAGGGTGGGGGAGAAATGATTAAGGAAGTATATTTTGATAAAATCATTTACAACGATCTGCCTTATAAGTTTGAAGCCGGCACACCTAATATTGCTGATACCATTGCCTTTAAAGCGGCACTTGACTTCACTAAAGCAATTGGAAAAGAAAAGATACGCAGGCATGAAAACGAACTCTTATCTTATGCAACATCCAACCTGGAACAAGTGCCAGGATTAAAAATCATTGGCAGGGCCAAACAGAAGATCAGCGTCATTTCTTTTGTCATTGATAAAATACATCCACAGGATATTGGAATTTTATTGGACAACAGGGGAGTAGCAGTTAGAACAGGACATCACTGTGCGCAACCTTTGATGGATTGTTATCGCATACCAGGTACTACCAGGGCATCTTTTGCACTGTATAACACCAAAGAAGAAATTGATGCTTTGTTAACTGGCCTGCATAAAGCCATTAAACTATTAGCATAAACTATGAAAGAACATAAAACGATAGAGGAGATTGAAAAGGAGATCGTGGAAGAGTTTTCGTTGTTCGATAGTTGGGACGATAAATATGAATACATCATTGACCTTGGCAAAAAGTTGCCGCCATTAGAAGAACAATATAAAAAAGATGAGAACAAGGTGAGGGGTTGCCAGTCAACTGTGTGGCTCGTGGCAGAGTATAGAGACGGAGCCGTGTTTTATAAAGCAGACAGCGACGCAGTAATTGTAAAAGGATTAATCAGTATGTTAGTTCGCGTATTGTCTGGCCAGTCACCCAACGCTATAGTTAATGCACCATTGGACTTTATCAGGGAAATTGGAATGATAGGCCACCTGGCGCAAACCCGCTCTAATGGATTGCTGTCAATGGTAAAGCAAATGAAAAATTATGCATTGGTGTATAAACTTAAAAACGCTGTATAATGATAGGTGCAGAGATTATAAGAGATAAAGTGATCGAATGCCTGCAAACTATTTACGATCCCGAAATACCGGTGAGCATTTATGAGCTGGGATTAATTTACCGGGTAGACGTTTTGCCGATCAATAATGTGCAGATTACAATGACACTCACGGCGCCTGGTTGTCCTGCCGCACAATCCCTGCCGGTGGAAGTAGACCAGAAAGTAAGGATGATAGAAGGTGTGAATGACGTGCATGTAGCCGTTACCTGGGATCCGCCGTGGGATAAAAGCATGATGTCGGAAACAGCTCAACTGGAATTGGGATGGATGTGAAACAATAATATAAAACAGTATGAAAATAACCGCACAGGAAGAATATGGTTTACGCTTACTGATACGTATTGCCTCGTGTAAGGATAAAGACGGGCTAAGCATTCCTCAGTTAAGTGAAACGGAGGGGTTAAGTCCTCACTATGTAGCCAAACTCACACGTGTTCTCCGGATGGAAGGGTTTATTAATAGTACTCCCGGCTACAAAGGCGGGTATGTATTAGCTATGCCGGCAGATAAAATTAGCATCAACAAAGTGCTAAAGGCATTGGGTGGAGCCTTATTTGACAAAGAGTTTTGCGGATCTCATTCCGGAACTTTAAAGTTGTGTACTAATTCGGTAGATTGCTCTTCCCGCTCCTTATGGCAAATGATTCAATTTATTGTGGACCAGTTCCTCGATAAAATTACGCTGCACGATTTAGTAAGCCCTGAAAAGGAATCAATAAAAGTTTTTCACCAGTTACTTGAAGAAAACACAGGGGCTTCCATAAAATAAAAACATTATCTTTTAAAAAAACCACATTTCTATACTGTTGGAACGATTTTTTATAATGTACTCCCGAGAGGTAAAAAATCAACAACTTACTTTGATTGCTTGATAACTTTACTAATAAATTATTAGAACAAGTTTAAAAACGTACATCATGACAAAGGCTACATTGCAAGATAAAACTGCAAAAAAAGTTCTCATCATTGAAGACGAAGGTGATATGTGTTTACTGCTGAACATTTTGCTCAATGGAAAGGAAATGGAACTCGATCATGTACAAAACCTTTTAGACGCAGGAGAATATCTTCAAAAAGAGAAGCCTTCTGTTGTAATACTGGATAATAAGTTGCCTGATGGATTCGGGGTTGATTTTATCAGCTACATCAAAAAGAACTATCCTTCCATTAAAATCATAATGATCTCAGGTTTTGATGCATCTGCTAAGGATGTGGCGCTGGATAACGGTGCAGACGTTTTTTTGGAAAAGCCTTTTACAAGGGATCAACTCTACCAATCAATAATTGGGTTGTTGAATTAACATACGTTATCAGGCCTGTGGCGAAATGGCCTCAACTTTGTACGAATGTGAAAAACGTATTATGATAGAAATGCAATCTATTAAGGGAAAAGAGGTATGGCTTAAAGTAGATCCATATCCCGTTCAACGTTCTAATCCGAATATTATACCCACTGAATATTTCACTGCCAGCTATTATCTGCAGCAACCGGCTTCTGATGCAACAGCCGGGGAAATTATAAAAGATGAAGATGGTGAACTCAAATTATTTGAATCGCCGGTAGCCGCTCTAACCTTTGCCCGCAAAAGACTGGAAGGCATTATGTAATTGGGTTTTTATCTCTCTATACACCTTGGTACAAAGGTAAATTGCAATTAATAGAGACGAAGCGACCTGATTGAATTAAATAGTTTTCCCCGTATGCAACTGTAGCCGCAGGTGCTCTTTATTTTCTCCTTGTTAAGCCAAACAAATAAAATAATGTCGTTACAGTAATGAAACTGCTTCCTGGAGATTTGTTTTCAGCACTGGCCAATATCAATGCACGCAAAATAATTTACAGAATTCAATTTCTTAATTGTTAAGAAATCTACTTGCCTGATGTTCCAGGACAACAATCTTTTAATTGTTTGATCGTACAATGACTGGTTTGAAACTACTAAAGGGATGCATTAAATTGTGATGATAATGAAATGGAAAAAAATTATAAAACGAACTTTGCTTGTTCTCCTGGTAATAGCAGTAGGATATGCTGTTTACTACGCCTGGTTTTCATTCCCGATAATTACCGGGTATAGTGCAAAAAATGCGTGCTCCTGTGTTTTTTTGCAAGGCAGAACCAAGGAAGATGTAATGAAAGAAGAATTGGCTTCCTTTCCACTTTCCGCAGGAAGCATCAACATTAACTTCGAAGATTCGTCGGTTACAGGAACGGTATTGGGAATGGCAGAACGGAAAGCAATCTTCCGAAATGGTTTGGGATGCACCTTAGTCAATAACCTGTCTGAAGCAGAAATCAGGTCCCAGGTTTTTACCATTCCACAACCTGTTTTTACCCAGGATAGTATCGCATGGCCTTCGGGTGATAAATTAACCGGCAGTCCGGTAAACAGCAGCATTAATCGAACAAAACTTGACACTGCCATATCTTTTGTTT
>DAIQPL010000233.1:0-6726 GCA_036787395.1 Flavisolibacter sp.
ATAAGATGACTTTTAAAATTGAACAGAATATTCTTTTCCGAAATTTTCAAATTGAAGTTCTATAGGACAAATAAAGGATTTTTTATTGGTAGGATACCAATTACGATTTTCTGTAACAATAATAAGCAGTCCTTCATCATTTCCAATTGCTTTGAAATTAGGAGAGGGCGGTTGCCTTCTAAAATAAGATAACTGATATTGATTAAATAACCCAGTTGTTTTCATTTCTATTTCCTCCTCCGTGAAAACAAGGCCAACTTCACTTACTGATAGAAATTGATCAGGTGAAAATTTTTCCTTTCGATCATTGTTTAAATCAAGCCGTGCGATGAGTTCAAGAATGTTGCCGGCAGCATCAAAGAAATAAACCGATTTTGCCTTCCAGTGTACAAAATCTGCTACAACACTTTTATAATCTTCTATCCAAATTAGTTCCACTCTTTGTTGTAGCCATTCCCTTGCCTCATCTATTTTATTTGAGGGAATGGTTAAGGCAACATGATAAAGCGGCTCCTGTGTTTCCTTAGCTTGTTTAAACTGTATAGCACTGTTGCCCACAGTAACTCTAAAGTCGTCTTCTTTTTTTGTCACCGGTAGCTCCAGCACTGTGCGATAAAAGGAAGCAAGTGCTTCTATATTTTTTGTTTCCAATATAACCCTGTTAATTCTCATGCCGCATTTTAAAGCGATTGAAACAACGAAGATGGTTTCTGATTAAATTCGAAACTAAAAAAATTATGTCAATCTGGTTTAAACCGTACACATTAGACGGTGTACAAAAAAGAGGGCTGGGAACTATGGTAGAACACATTGGAATACTTATAACAGAACTAGGAGACAATTTCCTCTCAGGCACTATGCCTGTTGATCATCGCACGATACAGCCAATGGGTATACTTCATGGCGGTGCATCTGTTGCCCTGGCTGAAACCCTGGGAAGCTTTGCCGCCAATTTGGTCATTGATCCACAAAAGCAGTATTGTGTGGGCCTTGATATAAATGCAAATCACATTCGTGCGGCCAAAACCGGTTTGGTAAATGGAATAGCAAAACCATTACACCTCGGTTCTACTACACAGGTTTGGAGTATTGAAATTAAAGATGAAGAAGAAAAAATTGTATGCATTAGCCGCATAACCATGGCAGTATTAAATAAGCGGTAAACTTCATTCCGGCAACGGAAGTGTAAACGAAAAAGTGCTGCCTTCGCCGGGTTTGCTTTCAATATGCATTTGCCCGCCATTTTTTGATAAAAACTCTTTACAGAGCATAAGGCCTAATCCCGTACCGGATTCACTGGCAGTTCCTTTTGTTGTGTAGAAATTATTTTCGTGGATCTTTTGTATTGCTTCTTCGCTGATGCCCATTCCTGTATCCTGTACATATACTTCAGCAAAATAGGATAATTGGTTTACACCAATGGCGATTCTACCTCCTTCCGGAGTAAATTTGATCGCATTTGAAATGAGATTTCGCAAAACAAGATTTATCATGTCTATGTCTGCATGTACATGGATTGGCTCATGCACTGTGCTTTCAATTGTTACATTCTTGGTTTCTGCCTGCAACCGCAAAAGTTTTATCACTTCATCAATGAGCATTGAAAGATCAAGCTCGTGTGCACGAACCGCGTTAGTCTGCATCTGGCTTTTTGACCATTGCAACAAATTTTCCATGAGGCTAATGGTGTAATTGAGATCATTGACCACATCAGGTACCATTGTTTTTATCTCCTCGGCAGGGATGTCATATTTACGCATGTTATGAAACAGCGTTCGCATCGCATACATAGGCGATTTCAGGTCATGAGATATAACAGAGAACAACCTGTTTTTTAACGCATTTATTTCTATCAGTTCTTTTTTCTGCATCTTCAACAACCTGGCCTTATCAGCAATCACCATTTTTTGTTGTTTGATCTCAAGATTTTTTCGGTGCAAAGCCCGGTTTTTGCCTACCAACATGAATTGATATTCCGCATTCTCTTTTTTGACGAGGTAAAGTCCATAAAAAATAAAAAGAATAGCAATAAACTGGTTAAGCAAATAAAGGGTCTTGTTCGCTAGTTCTACTTCGTAAATAAAGCCCTTCAAAACCACGGCAAGAATAAAATAGCTCACCATAGAAAAAGCAATGGTGAAAAGCATATAACCGATATCCTGTAAAAAGAACACTGATAATATTCCGTATAAAACAAAATGCAACTCTATACCGGCATTCATACCATTGAGATATACAATGCAGGTGAAGAAAGGATATGCAATAAAATAGGTAAGAAGGGCCGCTTCAAATTTTCGGATATAATTCAGATATAAAACCACAACACTTGTGAAAGCAGGAAGACAAGCGACCAGCCATGCACTTGGAGGTATATCGCTTCTATTCCACAAACCAAGGATAGGAATGAGAATGCCGGTTAAGAACTGGAAAAAATTTAGTTGGTTAAATATCCCCAGCTTACGCTTTTCGTATTCATCCATTTGAGCAGCAAGACCGAAAATTTTAATTCTTTGAAAAAGCCGTGCGGGATAAAGTAGAATACGTTCAAGCGTTCTAAGGTCAGAAGAACGCACCTTCTCTTGTAAGTGCTGGATTTTTTGATACACGATTTCCATAGAGGCGACCAAGGTTATTTTTAGGTATCGGAGCTGACAAAATAGCAATTTTATTTCGTTTGTTCAAGTACCAGGGCCAAAGAGTAAAAAAGACACCTTATTCAATTAATCTATATATGGAAAATTACTTAGCTCCTTTCTTAAGTAAATGATTTTTTTTCTTTTGATTACTGGTATTTATTTCTGTTTCGTATGTTGAATGATTGCCATGTTTTGTATTGTGGAAAGGAAAATATTCTTCCATAAAAATCCATGGGAACTTCTTTTGAATTTGAAAAATAGTTCCTTTAGAAAAAACGGTATTATGAGTAAGCAGCAGCATGGCAGAAGCCATTAAGAAAACACTCCACCATGCCAGTGGTTCAGCCCATATTCCCATAAAAGAGTTAATGCGTGAGCTTTGAGGGTGAAAACGAAGGTAACGAAGAGAAACACTACGGGTAGAAAATTCAACTCCATTTCGAAGATGACTTCCAAAATAGGCGACTCCATTGACAGTATAGCTTATATGAACCTTGGTTGCTTCATATGGCGTGACAATTTTTGCCGTGGTGACATCGCTAAAAAGCCATGGAGAAAAATACAGGAAAAAGAAAAATGCAATTACTCCGTTTAGCAGCAAAAACATTTTGAACTTACCAAGTCTCATGATGAAGATTAAAGATAAAAGGTAAAGACAATACAAATAATTAGTAATCTGATTCTTTATCGAGCGGACTCATACAGATGAGTGGCATAGTATTTATGGTTGGTTTAATCTAATAAATAACTTATGGAAGAGAATAGAAAAATTTTAGAAGGACATTCCGATTTAGAAAAGGGTGCTTACCTGGGAGCCATTGCTTCCATTGCTACAGCTGACAGGGAAGCAAGTGAGGAAGAGCTTGAGTATATATCAGAACTATGCGATGCAGCTGATCTTTCCCCTCAGCAAAAGCAGATGGTTATAAGAGCAGCTACCGAACTAAAAGGGGAAGAACTAAATAAATGCCTGGATGTTCTGAAAAACAGTGAGTTGAAATATTCACTGGTAACCGACTTAATAGCATTTGCAAAAGCCGATGAGAATTACAGTGAAGAAGAACAGGAAAATGTTCAGAGTATAGCGGAGTACCTTGGATTAAATCAGACACAGTTTTCTCTTCTGGACCAGTTTGCTGAAAAAGCAACTGCTTCCACTGCTCCTCCGGAACAAGTAGCACAACCCAGCTTTCTTTCTTCTCTAGGCTTAAAAGATAAAATGCAAAATGCCGGCATTGGTGGAAGCAGCCTATTAAAAGGGTTGCTCGGTATTGCAGCACCTATGATTTTATCGGGAATGATGTCCAGAGGGCTTGGAAGAGGAACATCATTTGGTGGCGGTATGTTTGGTGGAGGAGGTATGTCAGGTGGTGGGGGCTTAGGTTCGCTGATAGGTATGCTTAGTGGTGGAAGGGGAATGGGAAGCACAGGCGGTTTGTTCGGAAGAATTTTAGGCGGAGGCCGCTTTTAATTAAACAGGAATGTATTGGATACTTCAACTACTGGTAAATGCAGGGGTACTACTGCTGATGGCAAGCCTGATTCCTGAAATCAAGGTAAGAAGTTATGGTACGGCAATAATAGTGGCACTGGTCATTGGCTTGCTAAATGCCACAGTAGGTTTTCTATTAAGACTGCCCCTTAACATTATTACGCTTGGGTTATTATCTTTTTTTGTGCGCCTGCTGGTGACCGCTATTGTCATTAAAATAACTGACAAGTTTTTCTCTGGCTTTGAAGTGAGAACTTTTATGGCAGCTTTGTTATTGTCTATTGCTATGGCTATCGCAGGAACCTTGTTGGACTACATATACTATTAATCAACCTTCAATCAAAAAACGAAAACAATGAAACAGATGAATTTGAGGCTCTTATCACTGGGCGTTATTTTTTCAATTAGTGTACACTTAACCTCTTGCGGTGGTGCAAAAGATAGTGATATTCAAACTTCATTTAATCAAAAAGTGCAAACAGATGCACGGTTATCAAGCATTAATGCTACAGTGAAGGAGGGCGTAGTTACGTTAAATGGCCAATGTCCCGACGAAAGTTGCCGCAGCTATGCCGAACAATCTGCTAAAGAAGTAAAAGGTGTAAAATCGGTAGTGAATAATATTACAGTGATGCCGCCTGCCGCACCGGTTGATATATCTCCGGATGCCGCATTGGAAAGCGGGCTAAAAGATGCAACTAAAGATTATCCCGGTGTAACAGCAAGTGTTGCCAACGGCGAAGTAACACTTACAGGAAATATAGAAAGGAACAGGCTGGCCACACTGATGCAATCTATTCATGCACTCAATCCAAAAAAAGTAAACAACAATCTAACCGTTAAATAATCAACCATGGCAGCAGTACAAACAAAATATGCAGAGTTGATCAATGCAGCAAAAAGCTCCGGGATCAACAATTTACAGGTGCGGGAACAGAATAATGTACTTTATATAGATGGTGAGGCGCCTACCGGACAGGTAAAAGATAATCTCTGGAATATCTACAATAAACTAGATCCTGATTTCCGGTCTGGCGATGTAGTGCTGGACGTTAAAGTAGGAGGAATGGCGCCGGGCAGTAAGGCCAAAGTAGTTACTGAATCATCCAACCTCAATGTTCGTAAAGGGCCTGGTACCGATCAACCTATTGTAGGCAAGGCGGCGCACCATGAAATTGTAACTATAATAAATCAAACCAATGAACAATGGAGCCTTATAAAAACGGATAAAGGAGCAGAAGGCTATGTGTATAATCAATACCTGGCAAAGGCGTAACCTACTTCGCTTCAACAAAAAGCCTCTTTTAAGAGGCTTTTTCAATTCGTATCTTAGGCTTGTTCTGCATATACTTCTGTGGGCAGGCATACACAAACCAGGTTCCGGTCACCATAGGTATCATTCACTCTTGACACAGAAGGCCAGAATTTATTTTGTTTAATGTTTTCTAATGGAAAGGCAGCCATCTCCCTTGTATAAGTTTTCTTCCAGTCATCGGAACAAATAGAATACATGGTATGGGGCGCATTCTTTAACGGGTTGTCTTTTTTATCAAGAGCACCCTCTACAATCATTGCCATTTCACGACGAATACTAAGTAATGAATCACAGAACCGGTCCAGTTCATCCTTGTCTTCGCTTTCAGTGGGCTCAATCATGATTGTCCCCGGAACAGGGAAAGACATTGTTGGAGCATGAAAGCCATAATCCATCAAGCGCTTAGCAACATCTACGGCCTCTACTTCTGCGGTTTTCTTAAATGGGCGCAGGTCAACAATAAACTCGTGTGCACAAGCCCCGTGATGGTTTGTATACAAGATGTCAAACTGGTCTTTCAAACGAGCCAGCATGTAGTTGGCATTGAGTATTGCATACTCGGTTGCCATGCGAACGCCATCAACCCCAAGCATTCTTATGTAGGCATATGATATCAGCAGAATGCTTGCAGAACCATAGGGGGCAGCACTAACGGCGCCGCACGAACGGCCTTTTGCTAATTCAGGGTTTATGGAAAAATGACCGGGCAGGTGAAGAGCTAAATGTGCCTTTACACAAATAGGTCCCATTCCTGGTCCACCACCGCCGTGTGGAATAGCAAATGTTTTATGAAGATTTAAGTGGCAGACATCTGCGCCAATTAAGCCAGGGGCAGTCAAACCAACCTGTGCATTCATATTGGCACCATCCATATATACTTGTCCTCCAAATTGGTGAACAATTTTCGTAGCTTCTGTTACAGTTTCCTCATATACCCCGTAGGTTGATGGGTAAGTGATCATAATACCAGCCAGATTAGCTGCATGCTGTTCTGCTTTTGCTTTCAAATCTTCTACATCAATATAACCATTCTCTAATGCCTTTATCACTACTACCTTCATTCCACACATTACAGCTGATGCAGGATTGGTACCATGAGCAGAAATGGGGATCAGCATTACGTCACGGTGTCCTTCGCCACGGGCTTCGTGAAACGCTTTGATGGTAAGTAAACCCGCGTATTCACCCTGAGCCCCACTATTCGGTGGCAAAGTGCAGGCATCAAAAGCCGTAAGCTCACATAAATACTTACTTAGGTCGCGAACAATAAAGCTATAGCCTTC
>DAIQPL010000234.1:0-6663 GCA_036787395.1 Flavisolibacter sp.
GGATCAGTTCGATAGATTGAGCCGAATGTCATTTCTATCTCACCTTCACAACATCCTTGCCTTTTGATTTTACGGGTTCCAAAACCTAGGGATCTATCTATTGCCCCATGGAATACTTAAGCTTTGAACCATTAAAACGGTAAAGCAGATACACTAAGGTTTCTTCTTTTGAGGTAGGTTCTTTGAGTTCAAATGTATCTTGAACAAATTACCTTTATTCACCAGCAGGAGGTGAAAAAAAGTTTAAGTTTTCCAGTGCCGTTACTTCTTAAAGCTGTAAAACTTGCCTGCCAATTTAAACCAACATAATGCAAAGAGTACTGCTTCTATTTTGGATAATGACATTGCTCTCTTTCCAAAAACCACCAAACAATAGAGACAACCTAATCGTCAACAGGATTGAATACATCTACAACTTAAAAAGCTTAATTGATAAAAATGCCTGGAAAGGCTTTGAGGACAAAAACTTTGATTTACCATTAGTTTATTACACAGATAGCGTCTGTTATGTTGCTAATCCAACTCAAAAATTTATTACTTACTTTAAGCCGAACCTTATATTTGAAAATAAGGAACTTAAGATTTACAAAACAGAGCTTATTGACAGTACTCCCTTTCATATGGAAACAAGTATGACATTTGGGGAAACGTCATCTGCGTACAATCATAGATCCCCTTTCATGAATTGCAGCAGCTTTGAGATTACTCATAAGACTGTAACAGATGTCAACACAACAGAACAATGGGCTACGATGGTAATACACGAGTATTTTCACGGCTTTCAGTTCAAGCATACAGCTCATCTTGCCTACTTTGAAAAGAATATAGCAGTATCTTCAGACACCTTAAAAAAAATATACAAAGCACACCAATGGTTTAAAGAAAGTGTTGATACGGAAAACAAAGTCCTATTGTCAGCACTTAATGCGTCTAATAGCAAACAAACTAATATACTGATCGACTCGTTTTTTGTGTTGAGAGACCAAAGACGACTGCAAACCAGGCAACAACTTAACTTTGACATAGCGCCAATTGAACAAAGCTACGAAACGATGGAGGGAACGGCGAGGTATGTTGAATACAGTCTGTACAGCAACTTTGCCGGAAAGAAGCCAAACAATAATTTACTTAAAACTGACTCCTCGTACCATTCGTATCAATACTTTCGGAACTATAACATTGAAAAAGATCAATGGCTGTACCTGTCAGATAAAACCAACTATTTTTATGCAACAGGATTTAATCTTGTACGACTTTTAGATAAATTAAAAATTAAGTACAAAACACGTCTTTTTAATGAAGGTGGTTTGTCGTTGGAGCAAATTTTAAAACAGATGCAAGCAAAAAAAACCGGAAGGTAACATCAGCTTTTTGCAATGAGGGCTGAGGAACATGAGACACTCAAGGTTACCCATGTTTATTTGGCTCCAAACCGGTACTATTAAGAAAAAGGTCTGCCTGTCTTTTTAGTCCGTTTTTCGTTTTTTTGTAAGTAATTCTCTTTAAGAATCCTGTCATCAATGAAAACAACAATAAAATTTAAAATAGGATCACCGGAAGATCAGGTTGAAGTCCAAAATAAATTTGGGCCGCTGTTTCATAACGGCTCTCATTAGAAAAGCCATGATGCCTGATTACCTGCGCATCGGTAAAATAATGGGCCAGCTTATTTTTTGTATAAATACCTGTAGTACCTGCTGCAGAATACATCAGATCAACGGCTTGAAGACAGGTTTGGTTTGTGTGCGTAACGGCAAGTAGAAGATTGGCCCTTTCCCCAAGCGAAAATTTTTCTCCTGCAAGTGTCTTTTTCCACCCCTCGCTAATTATACGGTACAAGTAGGCACGACTCGATTGAACAAAGGCTTCTGCCAATCCCAGTTTTTTTTGCACAGTACCTTTCTCCCTGATAGATACAGCGGAGCCCATTGGTACTTTTTTTTCAGATACTATTTTTAATTCCCTGATAGCGTTATTAGCAATACTTAAAGCAATAGGTGATATAAGACTGGCGATGCTTGCACCAATAGCCGGAAATTGATAAAGCAATCCTTTATAATAACCATTAGGTTGATATTCAGGTATCAGAGGAAAAGAAAGATAGGATGGAACAAAAACATTGTTCGCACTTATGTCATTGCTGTCGGTTGCTTTCATTCCAAGTGTAAACCACGTATCAATTATTTCACAGTCTGCGGCTTTCATACAAACTCCAATTATCTCGGGTATCCCGTTGTTCATTTTTATTTGATCGCTTTCCATTACAAAAGCAGTAACAAAAATCCAGTCGGCTTCGTGCACATTACTGGTGAGCGGGCTTCTGCCATTAATCAAATAACCTTCTTTTGTTACAGTGGCCTTCATCGGGGGGTGAAAGGCGCCCGCCATAATTGTATCTGGTCCATTTTTATAAATTTCTTCTATTCCCTTATCAGGAAACCGGCTGCACCACCATGCCGAAGTGTTGGCTACCATTAAAGCCCATGCAGCAGCAGTATTGTGCCGTGCTATTTCTTCCACCACCCTAGCAGCAGTAACCGGATCACATTCCAAGCCGCCTAACCCTTTTGGCAAAAAAAGTTTGAAGAGGCCGGCTTCCTTCAACACATTTATTACCGTTTGAGACAGTCGCCTGTTATTTTCCTCTTCGGGGACATATTGACTTAAACCCGGACCAATCTGCCGGGCAGTATCAGGTAAAGACAAGTTTAATACAGCATCAACCGAATTGCTTTTTAATTCTACGTTCATAGAAAGAATTTTTTAGATTAACAATTTGCAATCCGAAGGTATCCTTATCTGGAAGGCAATCGTTTTCTATTCAGATCAAAAAAGTTTCTGTTTATATCAAATTCGGGAAGAATAAATCAGTCATTGTACAGGACGTATGCATTGACTCTTTTAAAGTGTCTGAAGACTCATTCTATACTGCAAAGGAGCCTTGCCAACTTTTTCCTTAAATACTCTGCTAAAATGAGTCTGGTTTTCAAACCCGCATTCAAAGGCGATTTCGGCAATACTATCGGAAGTATTTTCCAACAATTCCCTGGCCAAAGCCAGGCGTTTTTTCATCACCCATTTTGCCGGGGTGTCTTTAAACATCCTTTTGAAGTCTCTCTGAAATGTGGGAATACTCTTACAGGCAAGCTTTGCATATTCCTGAAGTGTAAGATTAAAAGTATAGTTGTTCAGCATCACCTCTTCCAGTGACAAATGTTTGTCCTGGCTTAATTGATTTAAGTAGGAAAGGAAAGGGTCATTTTTTTTGTTAGACAAAAGAGATAAAACCAATTCCTTAAACTTTAACTCCAATAAATGTTCCGGTGGCGGAGGCGTTTGACTGAAATAAGGCAGCATAGAAAGGAAAAACGATTTGCTCAAGTCGTTTACGTCAAGTTCTATTACATGTTCCGGGCTGGGCAGAGGCAAATTTACAAGGGGCAGGCTTTTTTTGTTTTCATTCACTATCTCTTTTAAGAAATGATCCGGTATAAAGAAAACCATGACACACCATTCATCACCCTCCAGCTTTTCGGCAATATGAGCACCCTTTTTTACAAATGCACAAACACCTTCTTTTAACTCCCAGCTTTTTTTGTTTTTCTGAAAAATGCGTTTACCACTAATCACATAAGCAATGTAGTTACACTCAATAAAGAACTGCTGTTTCCCTGTAGGTTGTGGACACTCGTAATTAGTAAACAACATTCCTTTACAATTGAGTTGTTTGGAAAAGCTGGGATAACCTTTTAAAGCCTGGTATAAATTGATCAGCATTTTAAATTGTTGAATTCAGGTTTCACTTTAGTTAAGCTCGGTTTTGGTATTTGATTTCTATCCGGAACTGATTGTGTATTGTACATTTTGGGCAGTATAAAATAGATATCAGTTATAAAAATAAAAACTATAATAAGTTACGTAAAGTTTTAATCGCAATTGAAATATGACTTTTTCAGCCAGGTGATACAGGCTCATAAAGTGTTGCATGAAAACGTAAAGTTTAAAACCAGCTTTTTGCAAACTGATAGCGTAGCAATCATCTATGTGAAACGGGATTTTGCTATTGTGCACGTGGGCACCGGCGTAAGTGGAGATTTTGAAAACGATGGTACCCCGGCCGCCCCGCCACGTCATTGGTACATGGGTCGTTATTAAAGAAAACAATAAATGGCTATTGCATACAGTTCAGAATGGTAATATAACAGCCGTACAGCCAGCAAAGTAATGAACCGTTCACCTGTAGCGAAAGATGACACAACGACGCACAACATTAAGCTTCTATGAAAAGCGGTGTGAAGGTTTATAAACAAACATTTTGGATAGAGAATCAATCTCAGACTGCAGGTTAAAAAAATGGTTACATAAATTACCGCTTTTACACAGTTGCTTGCCAGTATACCAGCGTAGTCTATAAAAGCTGAATAGAATTACCGAACGTATACGAGTGCGACGCAACGACGGTTTACCAGTAGCACTGGCTTCTGTTCCATGAAACTCTTCACATCCTGAATTCATTGCTATTCACCGCCGCTGATTGTGCAATGACAGTACAAACGACATGTATGATAAAGGCCAAAACTGTCGTATCTTAAAACGACATTCCCATGGGAAAAACATTGACCGATATACTGACTCTTATCGGTGGTCTTAGCTGGACGATCGTGTACCTTCTGATCATTGTTCGTTCCTACCGCGACAAGACCTATGGCATGCCGTATTGGGCACTGGCGTTCAACTTCAGTTGGGAGTTCATCTTTTCTTTTGTCCTGAGCATTGATTCTCCTGACCTGCAATTGCAACTGGTCATCAACCGGGTGTGGCTTGTTTTCGATGGCTTTATTTTCGTTGCTTATTTTTTATATGGCAAAAAGGATTGGCCGTCACACGCTCCCCGGTCTCTCTTCTATCCTTATTCGCTGTTGGTTCTGGCCATTGGCTTTTTCTTCGTTTACCTGGTCTCTGTGGAACTGGATCATTCACAGGGAATGTATGCGGCCTTTATCCAGAACCTGATGATGTCGTGGCTCTTCATCGCTATGCTGACTCAACGCAAAAGTACAGCAGGGCAATCCATCGGTATTGCGTCTTTTAAACTGGTGGGCACCCTGGCACCAACACTTATCTACGGTCAAAAGTCCACCTTCGTGCTGTTTCTAGGGATCAGTTGTTTCATCGCCGACCTTATTTACCTGGTGCTGCTGCGGCGAATGCAGCTGAGTAAAACGTAGTACGGGGAGTGGAATAGCCGAACAAAATCCTTCAACATTTACGCGATTGATGTCCTTTGTCATGTGTTACACAGGGTGTACAGCATAAAACAATAAAATATAATGATAAACCTCGCCTGCAAACCGATGCTCCGTCCTGAGCATAGAAGAATGCTGACACCGGAGACGCATCGGAAAAGAAAGGGGTCACTCTTATTTTATGATTTGGGTGGAAGTTTTGTAGAATGCAATTGCTGAATGAGCCAGTTTTTTCCTCTTTTAATTAAGACAGCGCTTTCAAGCCATGAAATAGTTCTTTGTTTACCGTCCTTTGACATGTCGGCTGTATTGTAATAAGCAACCCAGGCTATATTATCTTGTACATAAGTGCGGATGAAAGCG
The DNA here is from genome assembly GCA_036787395.1 of Flavisolibacter sp. Taxonomy (GTDB): domain Bacteria; phylum Bacteroidota; class Bacteroidia; order Chitinophagales; family Chitinophagaceae; genus Flavisolibacter. Next base: position 5,610 of record DAIQPL010000234.1, read on the forward strand.
ATTTTATTTATTCTTTGAATGGAGAGACCTTTTAGTTGGTTAGTCTTTATTTCAATTGTATCCTGGTTCCATATGGCACCATTTTCCAACAACAAATAATCTGCCGTTGTCAACTCTTTTTGCTTTCCCAGGTCATTTGCACTGATTGCTTCAAAATAATCAACAATCACTTGATGAATGACCACTGAATCCTTTTGCCCAAATACAATTTTGCTAAAAGCAAATAATATGGATATCGCAGTAATTTTTTTCATACCAAACGTTTTATGTTTTTATGACTGAGTGCTTAATGAAATCCTACTTTTCCTTTAACTGACTCAAACAATTTTTTAGAATTAAAGCCAACACCGTCTTTGAACACCCAAACAATTTTACGGATATCCGAAATATTTTTGGACGGATCTCCGTCGATAATAATCAAATCTGCTTCCTTGCCTTGCTGGATTGTTCCGGTTGTTTTATCTGCACCGAGTGCAATAGCACCATTCAGCGTTGCAATCTTTATTGCTTCCAGCGGAGAAAACCCCGCAGCACTAACGAGCAATTCTATATTGCGCCAGTTACCATAGCCAGCCAATACCCCACCGTTCCCCGTAGGATCAGTACCTACCGTGAGCAAACCACCGGCGTCAGAAAAAAGTTTTTCCATTCTGGCGTAAGTCTTATACGCACTATCTCCTACCGTAGGTGCCTGCGCAGCAAATCGGCCCATCAAACGTTTTGAATAATAATCCCGGGTATCTGGCGCCATTGCTTCCAATACCAACGGATCAGGCACGGGCTGTAATGTGGTAAAACCTTCCCGCACCTGTAAAGTAGAAGTGATGATCACTTTTTTTCTAATGAGCAATTCAATCAGTGATTTTGCAGCTTCACCTTCGATAGTCAATCTGGCAAAAGAAGCATTCACTGCCTGTCCGGCGGGGCAGTCATTTTCTTTTTTGTGTAACTCATGTATTTTCATTGTGACATTACCTCATTGTAAAAAAAAATATATATATAAAATAAAAATGATAATTTATATTAAATATAATTTTTTTTATCAGGATTTTGG
>DAIQPL010000235.1:0-6660 GCA_036787395.1 Flavisolibacter sp.
CGTTTAGCTTTAGTTGTATAGCTAGTGAATCTTTATTCTGCGACTGCTGTATGATGAAAACCATTAGGAACGTAATAATTGTAGTACCTGTATTAATTACCAGTTGCCAGGTATCAGTGAAATGAAATACAGGGCCTGTAATAGCCCATATTATTATTACCGCAACGGCAATTAAAAAGGCAGTGGAAGATCCGGTGGCCTTGGTGACAGATGCTGCGGCCCTTTCAAACCAGGCTTTAAATCGCTGGCCATTTTTGCCGTTGCTTTTGTTTTTTTCATTACCCGTATCCAATTCTTTATCAGAATTGGATAGAGTTTGAGCTTTTGTACTCATTTTTTTTATTTACACAGAAGGTAAAGAAAAAGCCAGACCAAAAGGTCTGGCTACGGGCTGTTGTTTTAGTTAAATGTTTAAAAGGTACGCAAAGTTCCTACTCTTCGGGCTCACTTTCTGCACCAATATTAATACCGCTAACCGCTAATTCTGTCAGCAATTGGTCGGTTTCTTTTTCTTCATCCAAGGTTTGCTGAAGTAGGTCTGCTATTTCATTTTCACCCATGGTTTTAGCCAGTTGCACTAAACTACCATAAGCTGCAATTTCATAATGCTCTACTTTTTGTCCGGCAATGATTAGCCCTGCATCCCTGACCATAGTTCCTTTAGGCAATTCTTCTATTACGTTCTGAGCTTCCTTGACCAAACCTTCCATGGCTTCACATTTTTTAGCACGACCGGTCATTTCTAAGATTTCAAACACCTGTTCAATCCTTTGAATTTGTTCCTCTGTTACCGTCAAATGTTCTGCAAATGCATTTGCTAATTCTTGCGAAGTAGAAGCTTTTTGCATTTTTGGTAAGGCTTTCGTTAAATGCTTTTCTGCCCAATAGATGTCGCGCAATTCCTCTACAAATAATTCTCTCAGCATGGTTTCATCACTCTTTTGTGCTGTATTGCCAGTGGCCTTTTTTGAACTGGCAGTTTTTGTATTTCGTGCCATAATAAAAAATGATTTATGATTAATAATGTGCTTATGCGTATAAAAATATAGTGCCAGCAACAAAGCCGCCCCCGCGAAGTATACAAGTTGTTCTGTAGAGTTTTTTACACATGAAGTATAACTCATCCGTTGCTTTTTATACAGGTTATTTGTGGTATTTAATTTGGATATGTACCATGAACCTTTGCGCATATTAAATCAAAAAACAGGTTATGGCTATCAATCAATTGAACTTTCTGCAAGAGAAAATACAGGAAATAGGCAGTGCTATCTTCTTTAATTTAAGTGATTCCGTACTCAAATTACCTACCTCTATAGTCAGTACTCTCCAGGTTGACGATTATGGCTTTGTTTGGTTTTTTATGCAAAAGCCTAAGCAACACTTAAAAGAGTTTGAAACGGATTTTCCCGTGCGATTGGATTTTTTTAGAAAAGGAATGAGTTATTTTTTGCAGGTAATGGGAAAAGGGTGGGTAGTTACAGATCCGGAGGAAATGAATACGATATCATACCTGCCAGAAGAAGCCAAGCGTTTAGCTATGAATGAAATGGTGTTGGTGAAAGTAAAGATTATGAAAGCTGAATATTATGAAAAATCAGCTGGGCGTCTTTCAAGGTGGCAAAACGTGGTGAACACATTTACTTCATGGTTCCGTAATGGTAACTACAGGCCCGATACTTATTACCCTGCCTCATAAGTTTTAAAATTATAAAGATGAGATCAATTTGGTCAGGAGCCATCTCCTTCGGGTTAGTAAACATTCCGGTGAAACTGGGTAGTGCTATTGAAGCGGGGAATGAACTGGACTTTGATATGCTCTCAAAAAAAGACCTGGCGCCTATAAGATATGCCCGCATTGATACAAAAACTGAAAAAGAAGTTGCCTGGAAAGATATTGTAAAAGGTTTTCAGTACGCAAAAGGAAAATATGTGGTGGTAACAGATGAAGATTTTGCCAAAGCGAGCCCCGAAAAGTCTAAAACAATTGATATTGTACAATTTGTAAAAGAAGAGGAAATAGACCCCATTTATTACGAGAAGCCCTATTATTTAACTCCTGATAAAGGAGCAGGTAAATCGTTCCAACTTTTGATGAAAGCATTAGAAGAAACGAAGTCGGTTGGCCTTGCCGAATTTATGTTGCGTAACCGTATGCATATATGTGCACTGAAAGTTCGGGATGGTGCTTTGCTTCTAAATCAAATGCGTTATCATGAAGAAATAAGGGAGGCGCCGGCAGTTGAAACCAAGTCCGAAAAAATATCTCCTAAGGAACTTCAACTGGCGGTGAAGCTAATTGAACAACTTACAGAAGAATTCAACCCCGAGGCCTTTAAAGACACGTATGTAAACGAATTGAAAAAAGTAATCAAAGCAAAAGCTGCAGGTAAGGACATTCACATTGCAGAACCAAAGAAAGCCACAGCTACTGTAAAAGACCTGATGGAGGTTTTAAAACAAAGCCTGGATACCAAAAAGAAACGAGCATAATATCTGTATCTGTTATTATTAAAAGCCTTGAATTTTCAAGGCTTTGTTTTACTGGTCTGCTCTTGCAGGATTATTATCATCTGCGTTTCCATTGTAATCCTGGTAACTGTCTTTCTCATCTTTTTTTGTTGAACTCAATTGATCATTCTTGCTGCTAATGCGATAATCATTGTGATCCTGGCTTCCTGCTCTTTCATATACTTCAGATGATTGTCCTTCTGAGGGATTTCCTGTGTTATTGGAAACCGGGCTTTGCTCATTATTTTTTTTGGTAACCATAAAGGATTTTTTAGTGAATACAAGGGCCAACAAATTCATGCCATTCGTTTGTTAGATTGACTAAGTACAGGCATAGACCATTGCGTGTTAGGCTGATTGATGCAGGAGGTTAGCCTAACAACTGGCATAGCTTTTTATTCCTTAACACAAGTATGAGCTTATCACTGTACAACAAAAAGCGCCACTTTAATAAAACGACAGAGCCGGAAGGAAAGGAAAAATCGTCTAAAGGCTCCTTACGCTTTGTGGTGCAAAAACATGATGCTTCTCATTTGCATTATGATTTTAGATTAGAGATGGGAGGGGTACTAAAAAGCTGGGCCGTTCCAAAGGGGCCATCATTGAATCCTGCAGATAAGCGCCTGGCCATGATGGTAGAAGATCATCCATTTGACTATCGAAATTTTGAAGGTATCATTCCTGCCGGCAATTACGGAGGAGGAACTGTGATCGTTTGGGATGAGGGTACATACGAACCGTTAGGGGACGAAGGTATAAGTAGAAAAGACCAGGAGAAGCTATTGTTAAAACAACTTTATTCCGGCAATCTAAAAATTGTATTGCATGGCAAAAAGCTGAAAGGTGAGTTTGCGTTATTCCTGATGAAAGCAAGAGGAGAGCGATCATGGATATTGGTTAAAAAGAACGATGAGTATGCTACGGAGGAAAATGTAGTTGAACGAAACGCCTCTGTTAAAACCGGGAAGACCATTGCACAGGTAGCCAAAGAAAACGGTACCGTACCAAATCACCCCGAAGATGAAATACCAACAGCGAGGAAACAAAACAAGTTACAACTATCAAAAGAACCTGCTACGCAAAAATCGGTAAAGCCTGTAGCAGGAAAAGCAGGGAGTAACAAGGCTGCAGTTAAAAAAAAAGCACTGAACTTAAAAGAGCTCCTGGGCGATCAGGTAAGCAAAGCTCGTAAAATAACAATGCCGCAGGATGTAGTACCCATGTTGGCAACACTCATTACCGAACCATTTGATAATGACAACTGGATATTTGAAATTAAATGGGATGGCTACCGCTCGGTTGCGTATTGCAATGGTGAGACCGTAGAACTTGTTTCCAGGAACCTTAAACCTTTCACTGATAAATACTCTCCCGTCGCTGAAGCGCTTCAGCAATTAGGGTTGAACGCTGTATTTGATGGTGAGATTGTAGCTGTAAATGAGAAGGGCCTTGCTGAGTTTCAATTACTACAAAACTGGCAAAATACACCTGGCCGGCTACAGTTTTTCATTTTTGATATTCTTTGGGTGGATGGATATGATATAACTGCCTTGTCCTTAATTGAGCGAAAAAGAATTTTGAAAGAACTTCTGCCCGCAAATAACGAAGTGGTGAAATATAGCGATCATGTGGTGGGCAAGGGCAATGAGTTTTTCAATGTGGCTGTATCGCAGGGCCTGGAAGGCATTATGGCAAAAAAAGCCCACAGCATTTACCAAATAAATGCACGGAGCGATGATTGGGTAAAGATTAAAGTGAGCCTAAGACAGGAAGTGATCATTGCAGGGTATACACAACCCAGGAGGACAAGAAAATTTTTTGGCTCTTTGTTATTAGGTCTCTATGATGGGGACGAAATAGTTTACATTGGCCATACAGGAAGTGGTTTCAATACAAAAAGCCTTGAAGCAATTTACAACAAGCTTCAGCCTTTAATTACAACAGAATGCCCTTTTAAAAAATGTCCGAAAGGAAACATGCCTGTTACATGGGTAAAACCAAAATTGGTTTGCGAAATCAAGTTCACAGAATGGACAAAAGACCGTATGGCCCGCCATCCGATTTTTATGGGCTTGCGCGTTGATAAAAAAGCAAAAGATGTAACCTTCGAAAAAGCTATAAACATGGCACAACTCTCTAAAGGAAATAAAGCGGCTGCTTCAAAAAAAGAAGCACCCAAAGCACCTCCAAAAAAAACGGCTGCTAAAAAAAGTTCTTCCGTAAAAGCCGCTAGTGCTTCAAAAAAAAAATCAATAAAATCCGGAAGTACAAGTAAGGCTTCTGGAATTCAAATAGATTTAGAAGCAGGAAACGAGCAGCTCATTACATTAAACGGACACGAGTTAAAACTCACCAATTTAGATAAGCTTTATTGGAAAAAAGAAGTTTTTACCAAGGGTGATATGCTTAATTATTATTTGAAGATGGCGCCTTACATGTTGCCTTATATGATTGACCGGCCACAATCACTCAACCGTCATCCCAATGGCATTGAGGGCCCAAACTTCTTTCAGAAAGACATGAGGGGAAAACTTCCTGAGTGGATGCAAACACATGAAGACTTTAGCGAATCAACCAATCAAACAGTAGAATACCTCGTTTGCAGCAATGAAGCTACATTGATTTATATGGCCAACCTGGGTTGTATTGAAATGCATCCCTGGCATTCGCGTTCCCAAAGCTGGCAGAATCCTGACTGGTGCCTGGTAGATCTTGACCCTGATAAAACAAATTCATTTGAGCAGGTTATTGATACAGCACAGGTTGTAAAAAAAATTTTGGACTCCATTGGAGCAACATCCTGTGTGAAAACTTCCGGCTCCAGCGGTATACATATTTATATTCCACTGGGTGCCAGGTATAATTATGATCAGTCAAAGCAGCTGGCAGAATTGGTAGTTACCATGGTAAACCACGAACTGCCAGAACTGACAAGTGTTGAAAGAAGCCCTGCCAAAAGAAAGGGAAAGATTTACCTTGATTATCTACAGAACAGGGAAACACAGACGGCTGCAGCGCCTTATTCTTTGCGACCAAAACCCGGAGTGCCGGTATCAACTCCTTTGGATTGGAGTGAAGTAAAAAAGGGACTTACAGTAACCACTTACAATGCCCGAAACATCTTTCAACGGGTGCAAACAGAAGGTGATTTATTTAAGCCGGTTTTAGAAAAAGGGATTGACCTGGATAAAGTGTTAAGTAAATTAGCAGCTTTGATCAAATAACATGCATCCGTCTATAACTGTTTACAACCACACTGTTTTTGATTTCATTAATAAAGATTTTGAAATTGAAACGTTAGCCAATGATTGCTTATTCACTGAAGGCCCCGTTTGGAACAATAAAGGCTTTTACCTCTTCAGCGATATTACTGCCAATGTTATTTATAAAATAATTCCTGGAAGAGAAAAAGAAATTTTTCTTTCTAATAGTGGAACTGATCGTTTTGATGATCCGGATTTAAAACCCGATCAAATTGGATCAAATGCTTTGGCCTACGATAAAGAAGGCTACTTAATAATTTGCCAGCATGGTGGTCATGCGCTGGCTAAATGGGATGGAAAATCTTTACGGCCATTTATCAACTCATACAAAAAGAGGCCTCTTAATAGTCCCAATGACCTCATCCTGCACAGTGACGACAGACTTTATTTTAGTGATCCGCCTTATGGTTTGAAAGAAGGGAAATTAAATCCGTCGAAATTTCAACCTGCTGCAGGAGTATATTGCTGGAACAATAGAAGTTTAGAGATCATATGCGACAAGTATCAATATCCCAATGGTGTTTGCTTATCTCCTGATGAAAGTCTGTTGTATATCTGTTCCCACAAACCTTTTGAGAAATTTATCTCTGTCTATGAAACCAGCACCAACGAGTTTGTAAAAGTTTTTGCCGAAGAAAACAGTGATGGGATAGAATGCGACAGAACTGGTAACGTATACCTCTGTAACAGAGAAGGCATTATCATTTTAGACAAAGAAGGAAAGCGGTTGGCCTTAGTTGGTTTGCCGTCGGTGCCTGCAAACATTTGCTGGGGCGGAGAGAGAGGAAATGATCTTCTTATTACCGCAAGAGAAAATATATTTTTGATTAAAGAGTTTCAGAAATAATTTGTTTGCCATCTTTTTGTCGCTGTTCATCGCCTGTTGTGT
>DAIQPL010000236.1:0-6653 GCA_036787395.1 Flavisolibacter sp.
AATATTCCATCTTTTTTCTTTGAGGAGTTATGTCTTAGTTATGTAATTACATAGGTTTTTTGTGATGAAGACGTAATGTTTTAGGTATAGTCACAATTGCAGCAGAAGTAATTTTAAGTACAGCAAATCTGTGCAAAATGTGGTGGTGTTTCGCACAGCCTATAACTATAACCCTGTGATGGTAGGCAATGACGTGTTTTCACAAAAACGATTTCGTATCAGCCAGGTTTTTCCGAAAGAATTTTTAAAGATTTTTTTATTTCTCTAAATATTCAAAGAAACAAACATAGATTTGTGTTGAAATATTTCTTCTTTAATAATTTCATTACCTACTCTTCTAAACTTCTTCAACCCGTACCAGTCCTGAACTTCGGTAATGTCTATGGCTTACATCTCTACTCCCTGAAAAGTTCCAAACTATTTTTTAGTTAAGTCCCCTGCGTCATTGTCCTATTTGAAACGGTCCTTTTTACACCTGACAAGTGTCCCTGTATAGGTATTTATTCAAGCCTAATAACTGGTAACATGCAAATGACTCCTGGTTTTAACTGTTTGCCACCTTCCGCAGGAAGTGCATTTATTATTTGCGTTAAAGTTTTGCAGGCAGACAATTCGCCGCCTGCCTGCTTATTTCTTTAAATTTTACTCTGGCTCAAGCCTGATTAGGTTTAGCTATTGGCTCATTCGATCAAAAGATGATAAAGTTTGTGAAAGCAGGCTATTGTTAATTCTATGTCCCTTGCTGAAAGTTCTTCGTTAGCAAACACCATCATTATCCACTTGAACATCCAAAATTAAATTGCTTCATCCTCTGAGGAACAAGGAAAAGAAAATCATTATTCACTTCTTAAACCTTGTTTATGCATTTCAAATTCAAAATTAAAACGCTTCATTTCCCATTTTCATCAACAGATTCTTGTAGACGATTATTCATGTTTTTGTTGATAAGCATTATTACGACTTCAGGTTTTTCCCAGGCATTTAACCTTGACCAGGGAGAAAATGGTGGCAAACCTGCCAAAAAGCCTATTTCTGCTATAGATTATCCCGTGCCTCCTACGCCAGTACATTGGGTAAACGCTAATTTGGGTGGCAGCAATGCGCATTTTATGGAAGGTTATTCTGTTCCTTACAGGGCTACCTTAACTGGCTTAATCGCCAATACCGACTATGTCATCCGTATTGGATTTGACATTCGGGTTGGAGGCAAATATGCCCTTGATTATATTACCGGTCCGAGAAATTATTTTGATCACGACTTTTTTAATCACCTGGAACCCGAAGGAGAGTTGGTTGAGCCTTTAAACAACCCAGCTGTTACCGGGGTACCCACATCATTAAATACTTTCGATATTCCCGAGATTGAATACGGTGGGGACGGTGAGAACACTACACTAAAAAACAGTTTTAGTGCGCTTAACGGTTTTAATAGCAATGAAAAAAAGAAATTGGCCTTATATGGCGGAACTATTACTGATGCTATTTATCAAACGGTCACTAATGTAAATTTATTCGACTTCACTGCGCTGGAAGGGATATTACTAGTGAGGTTTACAACGGGCGACAATACAAAGGCAGTGCTGGCCTGGGGTGGTCATATAGCCAGTTTGGTTGATTGGCCTGGCCAGTCTGCAAGTGATATTAATGGCTCGCCCTATCATATGCGAATCAAGGGCTTTGGCTTAGATCCTGGTGATAACAGTAATGACCAGGTTTCTAATGGAGGAAATACAGACCGTTCACTGAAAACAGATGCTGTGATAATATGTACCGTTAATGGTGGTACAATTGCTGCCAGCCAAACGATTTGCGTCGGGGATAATCCAGTTGCATTTACCAGCACAACACTTGGCACAGGTAATGGTACTATCAGTTACAAGTGGCAAAAAAACAGTTCCAGCTGTGCTGCATCTGAAACCTGGGCTGATATTTCAGGGGCCACTAGCACTACTTTTGACGAGGGCGTTTTAAATACGCCTGGTGTTACTTATTACCGCAGGCTAACAACAAGTACAGGCGATCTTACCTGCAGTTCGCCTAGTAACTGTATAACCATAACTGTAAATAACATACCGTCAGCACCAAGCGTGACCTATAATGCGCCCGCCTGCGATCAGACTACATTTAGTGTAACCGTAAACAGCCCCACAAACGGTGCCACGTACACCATAAAGGATAAATGCGGTGCTTCTATCACTGGCGTTAAAGTAGGCGGAACTACTATCACCAATGACAGTTATACAACCTCCAGTACCACCAGTTTTGACTTTACCAACATACCCGCTGGTAAAGGATATAAGATAACTGTAACAACGGGTGGATGTACTTCTTTACCTGCTACATGTGGTACTTGTGCGGCCGCAGCCACTATTACCAAATCAGCGCCGGAAACGTATACGGTTCAATTGGACGCAGAACCTACAGTTACAGCTGCTCCTAATCCTTTTGACGACAGGGTACGTTTTTCTTTGGAATCAGCTATTTCCGGTCACGGCTCACTGGAACTTTATAACATACTTGGTCAAAAAATAAAAACTGTTTTCCAGGGATATTTTGAGCAAGGCAAGATTCAAACCATTGAATATCGGGTTCCGAGATATGAGCACTCAAGCCTGATTTATGTGTTCAGAGTTGGCAATAAAAAAGCAACAGGTAAGTTGATAGGCCTAAAATAAAAATCATTGTTGGGAAACCAATTTTGATTAAAGGATGCTCGCAGGAGCATCCTTTTTATTTAAATAATAATTTTAATTGAAGTTTTAAGATGCCTTACTAAAAATCAAAAACTGCTTTCTAATTCTTTGATGGATAGATGAATAGTTTGTCAAAAGAGGGTATTGAATGTTTTCGGGATCCTGGTTTAGCAATAATTTCATAGCGCCAAAAACTTCCGCATACTGTTGTTTTAATTGAGCAGGTTTTTCAAAAAATAATTCTACACTTTCAGCCCAAAACTCCTGCAAGTTGCTATCTGCATATTCAGAATACAGATTTTTTTGTCCGTCTACTTCCATTTTATAAGCCAATTTACTATAGTCTAAAAGCTGGTTATAGTTGTGGCAAAAGTCTTTTGCATAACCTTCTTCAATCACCATTTTCTGTATATACAACGCATGGCTCATTTCATGGAGTCCAACATTAGAGCCATCCGCAATATCATTGTATCCCTTCAAGAACTGGTTCCAGGCTACGGTAATGATATTGCCTTGTACATTTCCGGCCAACACGGTGAAAAAAGTATGTTCGGCAAAATATTCTTCCGGGTGAATTCTTATATACTTATAGAAAGGAAGGTGATATTGTTGCAATCCAAAAGTTAATTGAATTGCAGCCGCACTAACCAATACAGGCATTTCTTTAAATCCTTCGTCATCTTTTATGATAAAAGTTTTTTCACTCATAAAAGATCGGAGACGTTTTAAAAAGGTTTGTTGCAGGTTCACCTGGAGAGAACGATAGTAAGGAAATCTTTTTACAAGTATTTTACGTATCTGTTCTTCGGTTATGCCATCACTCCCCTTAAACAGGATATCAGTTTCTTCTACTGTTGGCGGTATGCAGGCATTAGAGTAAGCCCTGTGTCTCTTTGTTTTTTGGCCATAATAACTCATGACCTGGAATAACGCAAGTACAGTAATGAAAAAGGCAAGATCCCACATTACTTAAACATGAGTTTCGGTGTTTCTTCTTCTTCGTTTTCTTCGTCTGTCAATGCCAGGTCAATGGTATCCTGTCCTGCAATTCCTTCAATGGAACCTTTGATGTAAGCTGTATTCAATAAAACTTTTTCCAAATGTTTTTCTCTTGCCTTCCACAGTTTTTCCATAGCATCTTTTTCCCTTTGAATAGATAGTTTCATTGACAAAAAACCTTCCCTCACGGCCTTCCATTGTTCTGCAAATTCATTGCTCGTCAGGTAGTCGTACAATAAGTGCATTTTATCACCCTTGTTCTCGTGTTTTTTTGTGGCATTAAATATCCTGATAACGCCATCTCTCAAAACGTTGACCAATGCTTTTGCTTCATTAAAAGAACAAACCCATATTCCATCCCTGTCACCAAACCGATCCATTCCTTTTGGCATTGCCTGCGTTACAATCACGCCCAGCTCGGCGCCTTCAGCCCGCATATCTGCTTTTAGTTTTTCAATCCAATCGGTGCCAAAGTCTTTGGTTCTTTTACTTTCAAAAATGATCTTGCCACATTCCTGTCCAAAATTATTGCGAATGGTTAAAATACAATCAGCCCCCTTCACACCTTTCCCTACCTCGCAAACTACATCAAAAGGGAAAGCGGATCTTAGCATTTGTTCTAATGCCAGTTCCTGAACCTCTCCTTGTAGCTGCATAGAACCTTGTTCAACTTTTCTTTTCATTTCTTCCGCGAGCTTTTTTTGATCTTCGAGTTGTTTTTCCAGTTCTTTTTGGCGTAACATCATATCGTTTTCCCTGGCTTCTATTCTTTGATGTTCAATCTTTCGGATTTCTTCAGTGAGTTTTTCCCTTTCCTGTTGCAACGTTCTTTCTGCTCGCAATTCCAATTCAGCTTCCCTGGTTCTTAATTCCTGTTCCTTTTTTAGAAATTCTAATTCTCTCTGGCGGGCTGTTTTTAGTTTTTCTTCATTCTCTATTGCATTTTGTTGCAAGAGTCGTAGTTGGTTCTCGAAATCGGAGGCTATGGATTTACGAATTTGTTGTTGTAGTTCCGTTTCTATTTTTTGTTTTTCCTGTTGTAATTTTTGCTGGAAAAGCTCATTTTCCTTTTTCTTTTTTTCCTCAAATTGTCTTTGTTCCTCCTCGAGCTTTTTCTTTTCGTTATTAATTTGTGTAAGCGATTGCTGCAATTGTTTTTCATATTGCTGCTTCAGCTTTTGCTCTACATCGGCAGACAATACGTTTTCCACGTCAAAAACAGTGGCACAGTTCGGGCACTTAATATTGGTCGGCATTCTTTATTTTTTTACAAATTAAGATATGTTCCTAAAACTTTTAGCAATTGTGGAGAAATTATAATCAAGTGCATAACGGTAAGTAACGTGGTTTACTGCTTACGTTTTTTTAATAAACTAAGGCTTCACAAAAGGGACATTTCATACTGATGACAAAAAATTTTGTTGGTAAAATTGATTCTCCTTTATCTTTGTGCCAGTTCTTTTTATTGCTTATCAAGAAAGGCTGAGGGAAATGGCCCTTTGAAGCCTTGACAACCTGCTGCAGCAATGCGGTAAGGTGCCAACTCCAGCACGCAGGAATATTGCGTGACAGATAAGTCAGAATTAAAGCTTAAAATAATTGTGATCGTGTTTTGAGATCACTCAATAGAAAAGCTCTTCTGATTTATCGGGAGAGCTTTTTTATTTGTATATAAGGCTCTTTCGATAAGGTAACAGGCTCTCTCTTTTTTGGTAAGCGAAATAACCCAATTTTTTCATTCTCCACTATGGAGGTAAAACCAAAAAAGATGAGCAACGCAACGCAAATTATTCACAGCATTCCAGTCGATCCCCTAACAGGTGCTATTTCTGTTCCAATCTACCAAACATCCACTTTTGTACAGGAGGCGCCTGGTGTTAATAAAGGGTTTGATTATGCCCGTACAGGAAACCCTACAAGAGCAGCATTGGAAGATATTATTGCCCAACTGGAAGAAGGAACAACAGGTGCTGCTTTTGGAAGTGGGCTGGCAGCAATTGATGCTGTGGTTAAGCTACTGCAAAGCGGTGACGAGATATTGGCTGTAGACGACATATATGGTGGTGCTTTTCGCTTGTTCACCCAGATCTATCAAAAGTTTGGCATTACTGTCAATTACGTAGATACCACCAACACAGAAAATGTTTTCAATGCCATTACACCCAAAACAAAACTGATCTGGATTGAAACACCAACTAATCCAACCCTGAAGATTTCAGACATTGTTTCTATTGCTAAAATAGCGAAGGCTTCGGGGTGTTGGCTTTGCGTGGATAATACTTTTGCTTCTCCTGCCTTACAAAAGCCTCTTTCGTTGGGAGCCGATATCGTCGTTCATTCCGCTACTAAATACTTAGGTGGTCATAGTGATCTCATAGCCGGGTTAGTGGTAACTAAAGAGAAAGAACTAGGCGAAAAGATTATTTATATTCAAAATGCCTGCGGCGCTATTCTTTCTCCATTCGATAGCTGGCTGGTGATTCGTGGAATTGAAACGTTGCCGTTACGTATGAAACAACATTGTGAGAATGCGCAAAAGGTAGCCGAATTTTTAGAGCAACATCCTGCAGTTGACAAAGTGTTCTATCCTGGATTAAAATCACATTGTAATCACCATATTGCTTTGAGACAAGCTAAGGGTTTTGGAGGCATTGTTTCCTTTACACTAAAAAATGATACGGAAGAGGCTGCTCTTCAATTCGTAGGTTCTACCAAGTTATTTAAACTGGCAGAAAGCCTTGGCGGTGTTAAAAGCCTTCTTTGTCATCCGGCAAACATGACGCATAAATCCATACCAGTGGAAAAAAGAAAATCTGCCGGCGTAGCTGATAGCCTCGTTCGCTTATCTGTTGGTTTAGAAGAGGCGGAAGACCTTATAAAGGATTTGGAGCAGGCTTTGTCTTTGTTTAAAGTACCTGTTCCAGCGAGTGAACTAACAGAAAGCAAGCTGATCGCTGTCTA
>DAIQPL010000237.1:0-6620 GCA_036787395.1 Flavisolibacter sp.
TAAACTATAGCATTCAGAATATTGGCATCAATAATGCCATTAGTGTTCGTCTGAATTCTTTTAAAGCGGAAGATAAAAACTACGAGGCTCAAATTGTTATTGATAAAGGATTGAAACCTGAGAAAGGAGAACTCAGTACCCAGGACGTGATTAAAACGGTTTTATCCATTCCCTCACCTTATGTATTGAACATAAACAACGTGGAATCTGAACATAATGGAACAGAGGGCATCGTTCACATTTATACCAGCCAGCAATTAACTGGACAGAGCCTAAGCAACTTTATCAGGTTTGATCCAGCTGTTGCTTACACGGTGGAGTATAACGATAATGGTGTAACGCTTCGCAGTGAAAAGTTTGATGCCGATAACAGTTACACATTTGCTGTTGCAAAAGGTTTGCGTGGCAGGATTGGAGGTGTACTGAAAGAGAATTACAATGGTAGTGTGGCATTTGGACAATTGGAATCACAAATAAATTTCGCTAACAACAAAGGGGTGTACCTATCCAGGCGGGGAGGTGGTAATATTGAAGTTCGGATTACCAACACAAAAAAGGTCAAACTTGTTATCTCTAAAATTTATGAGAACAATTTGTTGATGGCTGAGCGTCATGGCTATCAACCCAGGGAAAATAATG
Organism: Flavisolibacter sp.; assembly: GCA_036787395.1. GTDB lineage: Bacteria > Bacteroidota > Bacteroidia > Chitinophagales > Chitinophagaceae > Flavisolibacter. Next base: position 640 of record DAIQPL010000237.1, read on the forward strand.
AAGAAGCTATGTTTGCTTCCTATGATGAAGAAGGAGAGTACGGCAATTACTCTGATGCCACAGCCGGTGATGTTATTTACTCTAAAGAAATTGATACCCGTAGCCTGCCTAAATCGGGTAGTGGAAGGATACTTAATATTTCTCAGTTTGAAGACAGGTTGCCAGACGTAAAAGGTGTGTATCATGTGATGATCCGTTCTACGGAAGATTATTGGGTAAGAGATAGCCGTTTTATTTCCTTGTCTGATATTGGACTCATTGCCAGGCAAGGCCAGGATAAAATGTTTGTTTTTGCCAACTCCATTAAAACAGCCAATCCGCTTCAGGGAGTTACGGTCAATATTTATGGGGCTAATAATCAATTATTGGGTACAGGAGCTACGAATGCTGATGGCGCCGCAGAAGTGCCGATTGCTTCCAGAAATTTTGCTGGCTTTAAACCAGCTATGGTAATTGCTAAAACAGCAGATGATTTTACTTACCTGCCCTTTAATAACACTAGAGTTAATACGTCAAGATTTGATGTGGGAGGCAAGAGGGCTAATGCCACCGGCCTGGATGCATTTATATATGCCGAAAGAGATATTTACCGTCCCGGCGAAAAAGTAAACTTTTCTGTTTTGTTACGTGATAAAAAATGGAAGAGTCCGGGTGAAGTGCCGGTTAAAATCAAATTTTTATTACCGAATGGTAAGGAGTTAAAATCATTCCGCAAAACGCTTAATGAACAGGGTGCCATCGATGGAACTGTGGATATGTCTGTTGCCGCCATTACAGGGAGTTATTCATTGGAAGTATACAGCTCCAATGATGTATTACTCGCTTCCAGGAATTTCATGATAGAGGAATTTGTGCCGGACAGAATAAAAGTTAGTGCAAAGTTGGATAAGGCTTTTCTTCGTCCATCTGAATCAGCAACGCTGCAGATCAGTGCTGTCAATTTTTTTGGTCCTCCTGCTGCTAACCGTAAATATGAAACAGAGATACGGGTGCGACAGAAACAGTTCTCTTCAAAAAAATATTCCGAGTATGACTTTTCACTCGATAACCAGAGAGAATTTCATGATAAAGATGTAAAAGAAGGAAATACAGATGAAAACGGGGCTGCTGTAATTACTTATAGTGTGCCGGCTATGTATTCTAATACCGGTTTGCTGCAGGCTAATTTTTATTCAACCGTCTTTGATGAAACCGGGCGCCCGGTGAGTCGAAATGTATCAACGGACATTTATACCCAGGATGTTTTTCACGGCATCCGGTCCGATGGTTATTATTACTATTCTATTAATCAACCTGTAAAGTTCCAGTTAGTATCCCTAAACAAAGACGGCTACCCTGTTAATGCAACCGCTCAAGTGCAGCTGATTAAACATGAGTATAAAACAGTCTTAGCAAAAAATGGAAGGTACTTCCGGTATGAATCACAAAAAGAAGACAAAATATTATCTGAGCAACAAATGACGATCGGAAGCAATACTGTTTTCAATTATATTCCCCGCTCGCCCGGCGATTTTGAAATACGAGTTTCTCGCCCGGGAGCTAATGCTTATGTAAGCAAGCGCTTTTATAGCTACGGTTCATGGGGAGGAGATAACTCTTCCTTCGAAGTAAATACGGAAGGGCAGGTAGATATTGAAATGGATAAAGAAGGCTATCAAAGTGGCGAGAATGCAAAGCTTCTATTTAAAACTCCTTTCAGCGGACGTATGCTTGTTACTTTAGAAACGGATCACGTAGTATCTTATGAATATCTTGATGTGGCCAAAAGAACAGCAAGTCTTGATGTTAAGCTGGAGGATAATTATATACCAAACGTATATGTAACTGCTACGCTCATTAAACCGCACGAAGTGTCAGATATTCCTTTGACAGTGGCACATGGATTCCAGAATATTAAAGTGGAGGAAAAGAGCAGGAAGATACCGGTTGAGATTTCGGCACAAAAATCTGTTCGTTCAAAAACACACCAGAAAGTAAAAGTAAAAGCGATAGCAGGTAGTTATATTACGCTGGCAGCAGTAGACAATGGCGTATTGCAGGTAAGTGATTTTAAAACACCTGATCCTTATGCTTATTATTACCAAAAGAAAGCGTTACAGGTTAGTGCTTTTGATATGTATCCATTATTATTTCCTGAATTAAGAGCAAGGTTAAGCAGCACCGGTGGTGACGGTGACTTGAGTTTGGACAAAAGGGTAAACCCAATGCCTGCCAAACGTTTCAAGATTATGTCGTACTGGAGCGGAATAAAGAAAGCAAATGAAAGTGGTATTGCGGAGTTTGAATTTGATATTCCTCAATTCAGTGGTGAAGTACGGTTAATGGCCGTTGCTTTCAAAGACGAGAAATTTGGTTCTTCTGAAAACGCTATGAAAGTGGCCGACCCGATCGTATTAAGTAGTGCACTCCCGAGATTTATGAGTCCGGGTGATACAGTACAGGTACCGGTTACTATCACTAATACTACAAACCGGGTAGCAAATGCAAAAACGTCGGTTACTGTTAGCGGACCGGTAAAGGTTGTCGGAAGCGCTGATCAAAACATCACTATTAATCCTAACAGTGAGGGAACCGCCAACTTCAGGGTAATTGCTGATCCAAATATTAATGTGGCAAAGATTACCATCAATGTAAATGCTTTGGGGGAGAAGTTTGTTGATGAAAACGAGATCTCGGTTCGTCCGCCTTCTACATTACAAAAGCTTTCAGGAAGTGGTTCTGTAGTGGGTGGTTCTTCGCAACGGATTGTCATTCCGGAAAACGATTTTTTAGCTGGTAGCTTCAAATATGACTTAGTGGTGAGCCGTTCTCCCGTTGCAGAGATTGCAGACCAGCTCCGTTATTTGGTTCACTATCCTTATGGGTGTACGGAACAAACTGTTTCAGCCGCTTTTCCCCAATTATATTATGGTGATTTTGCCGACCTGTTGGGCCTGAAAAATCCTAACAAACAAAATGCAAATACTAATGTGCTCGAAGCGATCAGGAAAATTAAGATGCGTCAGTTATATAGCGGTGCTGTTACCCTGTGGGACGGAGAAGGAAGAGAAGATTGGTGGACGACCATTTATGCTGCACACTTTCTGTTAGAAGCAAGGAAAGCCGGGTTTGATGTAGACAACAGTTTGACTGAAACCATGATTTCTTACCTGGCCAACCGGTTAAAAACGAGAGAGACCATCTCGTATTATTACAATCGTAATCAAAACAAAAAAATAGCACCCAAAGAAGTAGCATATAGTTTATATGTACTATCGCTTGCTGGCCGTACACAGGTTTCGGCAATGAATTATTACAAGGCTAATCCATCGCTATTGGCATTGGATAGTAAATATTTGTTGTCGGCTGCATACGCTGTTTCCGGCGATAAACGATCTTTCAACTCCCTGCTGCCGTCGGCTTTCAGCGGAGAAGAATCCTTGCAGCAAACAGGTGGAAGTTTTTATAGTGCATTACGTGATGAAGCAATTGCTTTGAATTCGTTGATAGAGGTAGACCCTGGCAATTCACAAATCCCTGTAATGGCAAAACATGTCGGTGACCGGTTAAAAAGAGAGAGTTATTTAAATACGCAGGAAAGGTCCTTCTCTTTTTTAGCACTAGGAAAAATGGCACGGAGCGGTGCAAAATCAAACGTGACAGCAGAAATTAAAAGCAGTGGAAAAATCCTGGCAAAGATTGACAGAGACTGGAAGGGTAATGGTGATGAACTCAAATCAAATTCTCTGGACCTCACAGCAAAAGGTAATGGGCGTTTATATTATAGTTGGGTAGCAGAAGGTATTAGTAAAAGTGGTGATTATAAGGAAGAGGACAGTTATATAAAAGTGCGCCACCGGTTTTATGACCGCTTTGGGAGAATGATATCAGGAAATACGTTTAAGCAGAATGACCTTGTTATAGTAGAACTAAGCCTGGAGAACGCATTTAATTCGTCAATTGAAAATATTGTTCTTACAGATCTTTTACCAGCCGGTTTTGAAATTGAAAACCCAAGAACGAAAGAAATACCTGGAATGGACTGGATAAAAAATGAATCTCAACCAACCGCCCTGGATGTACGCGATGACCGTATACATTTTTTTGTAAACGCCTATTATCCAAATCAAAAATATTATTATGCTGTTCGTGCTGTGTCGTTAGGGCAATTTAAACAAGGACCTGTAAGCGCTGATGCTATGTATAACGGAGAAATACATTCGTATCATGGAGCCCAAATGATCAAAGTAATACAGTAGTAGTTAATTGTTATTTTTACGACGAGGTGGCAACACCTCGTTTTTTTATGTTTTACGATGATAAACATATTGCCCTTATATGCAACCCTACCACAGAAAATGAAAAAGCTTTGGGCATTGCAAATGATATCAGCTTGCTATTGACTGGTATGGATATCAGGCATTCCCTCTTTACTTCTTATTGGCCGCAGGTTTGGGAGGATATAACAGAGGCGTGGATCATTGGTGGTGATGGAACAACAAACTGGTTCATCAATCAATACCCCGATATTCAACTTCCTCTATCAATTTTTGCAGGAGGTACCGGTAATGATTTCCATTGGATGCTGTACCGCAACATTAGTATAAAAAAACAAGTGGAGCAGGTTTTAAAGGGGGAGGCCTTTGCCGTAGATGCAGGTATTTGCAATGGCAAATTATTTTTGAACGGAGTGGGAATTGGTTTTGACGGAGCTATTGTAAAAGATCTTTTAGGCAAGAAAAAGTTGGCTGGCAAGGCTTCTTACTTGCTTTCTATTCTTAAAAATATAGCTGGTTATCATGAAAAGCTTTGTAATCTACAAATGCCCGGCGAAACTATTTCTCAGGAATGTTTTCTAATCAGTGTAGCAAATGCACAACGGTATGGCGGAGGGTTTCAGGTAACACCGAAGGCGTCTGTTACCGATGGTTTGCTGGATGTAAATATTGTCGGTAGAATATCATCGCTTAAAAGAATACGCTATCTGCCTGTTATAGAAAAAGGTAAGCATTTGCATTTACCTTTTGTTCAGTATAGGCACGTCCAAAAAATTGAAATCTCTTCTGCGGTTCCTTTACACGCTCATATTGATGGCGAATATTTAAGTGAACATAATTTTGATATTTCGATTTTACCGAAACGCTTTTCTTTCATTTACTAAAATGGTCCGCTGCGGTTTTACAAAAAGTTTTACCAGTATAAATCCGGCTATAAAGCCTCCAATGTGTGCTGCGTAGGCCACTCCACCTGCTTCTTCCCCGCCGAGAGCTCCCATTCCATTGATCACCTGGAAAACAAACCATAGTCCTACAGCTAAAAATGCAGGAACGGATATTGTAAAGAAAAAGAAGAGCCAGACATGTATACGCCGCAACGGGAAAAGAAGCACATATCCGGCCAGCGCTCCTGATATAGCCCCAGAAGCGCCCAGGCTTGGAATAATCTGGCTTTGGTTAAAATATACTGTACTAAATACGTGGCTCAAGCCAGCTAATATGCCGCAGATTAAATAAAATAGCAGGTAATTGAGGTGCCCCATTACATTCTCCAGGTTATCACCGAAGATCCATAAGTACAACATGTTCCCTAAAAGGTGGGCTAATCCGCCATGCATAAACATAGAGGTAATGAGGGTCAGGTAGACCGGGATATCTGTACGCTGCAGGCCAGGCATTTCAAATCTTTGTCCCGTATAGGGATCAGTCAAAACTTTAGCATTTGTAATTACGTCCTGCCCGGTTATGATCTCTGCAGGGACTGTGGAATAAGCATAAGTAAAATGAATGTCAGTACCCCAGTTTTGAAGAAAGATGAAGACAATTACATTAAGAGCAATGAGAACATAATTAACAACAGGAGTCAGTCGCCTGTCTCTGTTATCATCGCCAATAGGTATAAGCATTCCTTAAATTTTTAAAACAGATGCAAATGCCATTCCTCAAAAGAAAAAGTCCTGCAAAGCAGGACTTTTGAATAAATGTATGGTATATTAATAGTTATCT
>DAIQPL010000238.1:0-6598 GCA_036787395.1 Flavisolibacter sp.
CAGCAGCTTGCATGATGGTAAGATCACTATCGCTACCCATGATAATTCCAACAAGTGCCGTTTGTAGTTTGTGGTTTGTAGTTACTGGTCCCATTAGCTTCGGTCTTTAAACTTTTGGCAGTTAAATTTAGAATTGATCAATAGTTAACAAGCGTAGTAATCGCCTTCGTTATCCGGTCGGCAATAACAAGATTTGACTGAATTAAAGATAGCTACAAACCACAAACTACAAATTATCTCACCAAATCACCTCTCAATCTCAATAGCTCTATTTCCGCAACCTTTGTGTTATACCGTGCCTGTATTAATCGTATTGTAGCATCAGCCAGACTTTGCTCTGCTGTACGCATTTCCAAAAAGGTAGTGATACCCAGACGGTAGCGTTCTCTTGCAATAAATAAATTTTCTCTAACCAGCTTGATATTCTCTTCCTCCAAAGCAAGTGTTTCACGATGCAAAGTGTAATCTCTGTAGGCTGTACTTACATCGGTAAAGATTTGTGCAGCACTTCGTTGATAAAACAGTTGCTGGTACTCTATATCCAACTCAGCGGCTCTTATATTACGCCTTGTAATATAACCGTTGAAAATAGGAATGGTGGCAGTGAATCCATAGTTCAAGCCGTGATTTTGATTGAACAGCGGCTGGAAAGGATTTATGACAGTCTTGTTATCCGTGCGGTTAAAATTATAAGCCGAATTAAAACTTACGGTAGGATAGCGTTCTGCTCTTCTTTCTTTCAACACAAGGCTGGCAATATCAACCTGCTTTTGCGCTAACAGTAATTGCGGATTGACGGTATTTATGCCTGCCTGTATAGAATCTAATGTAAGACCTGTGTTAAAAGGAATCGTATCCAAGACAATAAAATTTGTATTCAAAGCAATCCCCAATAAATTATTTAGTTGCTCCTTTAGTTTGAGGATAACAGTTCGCTGCGTAAGCTGTAGTGATTTCTGAGCATTATAATCAATTTGCGCCTGTAACACATCGGATTTGGTTCCTGTGCCTACATCAAATTTATATTGAGAAAGCTTTAAACGGTCACTACTCAACTGCATCTGTTCTTCTACCGCTTTCAGGCCCTGCTGCTGGCGGCTGATGTCGTAATACATACGCATTACATCAGCAACACTTGTAATCACCTGGTTTTTTATTTGCAGCTCACCCAGTTCTAATAACTCACCTAACCGTCGGCGGGTTATAAACATCTTAAGTCCATCAAACAAAGTCCAGTTTAGGTTCAAAGAAGCAGTAGTAGCATTTGATTTAATGCCGGAGCTTTCTCTTTTGGTGCCATCCGCCAAAACCTGTTTCTGATTATTATTATTAAAATTGATTCCGGCTGCGGCGTTCAGTCTTGGATAAAAAGCATAATGGCTAAAAGCATAATCCAGGGCTGCCAGCGAGGAATCATTACGGGATAAACGGATATCGAAATTATTGGCTAGCGATGTAGCAATAGCCTGATCTATAGATAAGGGTTGTTGTGCTTTTGAACTCAAAGTGATCAGCAGTACAAACGAAAATGCAATATTCTTTAGTTTCATCAATGAATCAATTGTGCATGTTCGGCATGTTTTTCCTCTTCTTCTAATACTTCCAGTTCATTTCTTTTCTTTTGAGAAGAGAGGTAAGAATACATTGCCGGGATAACAAATAAAGTCAATATCAGTGAAAACAAAATTCCGCCAACCAGCACAATACCCAATGGAATACGGCTGGTAGCAGCAGCGCCAAGAGATAAGGCAATTGGCAAGGCACCTAAGGCCATCGCAAGGCTTGTCATAAGTATGGGACGTAAACGCTGACTGGCTGCATAAATAACCGCATCTCTTTTTGACATACCACGCAATCGGTTCTGGTTGGCAAATTCAACAATCAGGATACCATTTTTAGTTACAAGGCCAATCAGCATGATCATACCAATCTGTGAAAAAATATTAAGCGTAAGGTCAAATATCCATAGCGATAGAATGGCACCGGCTATTGCAAGTGGTACGGTAACCATTATGATCAATGGATCGATAAAGCTTTCAAACTGTGCGGCAAGAATCAGGAAGATCAATCCAAGTGCAAGAAAGAAAGCAAAACCAATATTGCTGGAGCTTTCCGCGTAGTCCCGGCTGTTACCAGAAAGAGAAGTGGTGTATGTTTCATCCAATAGTTTATCCGCAATTTGTTGCATAGCAGCTATACCATCACCTATTGTCTTTCCGGGCGCCAAACCTGCTGAAACAGTGGCTGATTTAAAACGGTTGAAATGGAAAATGGTTGAGGGCGTTGTAGCTTCCTCAAAGGTTACTAAGTTATCCAATCCTATCATTTCACCCCTTGTATTCCGAACATATAAATTTTTGAGGTCTGTAGGATCATCCCTGTCAGATCGGGCTACCTGTCCATACACACCATACTGTTTTCCTTCTCTTGTAAAATAACCCATACGACGGTTACTCAGGGCCAGCTGCAGGGTTTGAGAAACATCCTGTATACTTATACCTAATTCGCTTGCTTTCAAACGATCCACATTGATACGCAATTCAGGTTTGTTGAATTTAAGATCGGCATCAACACCCTGCAAAACCGGATTACTATTAGCTGCTTCTAAAAACTTAGGAAGCACTTGCGCCAGTTTATCAAAATTGTTGTTTTGAATAACATATTGCACGGGCTGTCCACCGCGCCGGTTTACCTGGATAGTTTGTTCTTCAATGGCAAAAGCCCTGCCTGCATTAAACCGCGAAAGGTTGCGGTTGACCATGGTTACAATCTCTTTTTGAGACCTTTGCCTGTCTTTTGGATCTACAAGGGTGACCCTAACCATACCTGAATTAGTAGCCCCATTGATAAAACCAGGGGCTGTAATGGATAGAACCGTTTGTTTTTCAGGAACTGAGTCAAGCATAAATGCCGTCACTCTTTCTACATAGTTGTCCATATAGTCATAAGCGGTGCCCTCGGGCGTAGTTAATGCTAACCTGAACTGGCTTCGATCCTCCATGGGGGCCAGTTCAGAAGGTATATCCTTTCCAATCAAAAAGATGATACCGCCACAAATAAGGATGATCAGGAAGGCGACCCAGCGAAACCGCATAAATCTTGTCAGCGAGTTTTTATACCCGTCTTCCATCCACCTGAAAAAAGGTTCTGTTTTGGTATAAAACCACGAATGTTTATGAATGTCTTTCCTCGTCAGTTTAACGTTTAATACAGGTGTAAGCGTTAAGGAAACAAAGGCAGAGATCAATACAGCGCCTGCCACCACTATCCCGAATTCACGGAAAAGCCGGCCTACAAATCCCTGAAGAAAAACAATCGGTAAGAATACAACTGCCAGGGTAATAGAAGTGGCGATAACGGCGAAATAAATTTCTTTGGAACCTTCCTTAGCAGCCTGCCACTTGTTCATACCGCGTTCCATTCTTTTATAAATGTTTTCTGTAACCACTATGCCATCATCTACTACAAGGCCGGTTGCCAGCACGATAGCTAATAAGGTCAATACATTGATAGTAAATCCGCAGAGATACATAATAAAGAAAGCGCCGATCAGTGAAACAGGTATATCAATTAATGGACGGATAGCAATTAGCCAGTCGCGGAAGAAAAGGTAGATAATAAGAATTACCAGCACCAAAGAAATGATCAGTGTTTCTTCTACTTCAGAAATTGACTTTTTAATGTATTTGGTTTGATCAAGAGCTATGTTCAGTTTAATGTCTTCTGGCATGTCCTTCTTAATCTGCTCATAGCGTGTGTAAAATTCGTTTGAAATAGATACGTAATTGGAGCCCGGTTGTGGAATGATAGCCAGTGCAATCATAGGAATACCGCTTTCCCGTAGTTGCGATTCTTCATTCTCTGGCCCTAAAACAGCCTCGCCAACATCTTTTATCCTGATATCGCTGCCGGTCACATTTTTGATAATTATATTATTGAATTCTTCTTCAGTATTCAATCTTCCGAATGTTCTTACAGAAAGTTCGGTAGCATTACCTGCAATTTTACCGGAAGGCAGCTCTACGTTTTCCCGGAGCATGGCGTTTTGCACATCGAGGGGAGTAAGCGAATAAGCTGTCAATTTTTCGGGGCTAAACCAGATACGCATAGCATATCTTTTTTCTCCCCAGATCTGTATGCCACTTACCCCCGGAATGGTTTGTACTCTTTCTACCAAAATGTTATTTGCCCACTCCGATAACTCCAATTGATTTTTGGTGAAACTCTGTACGGTCATCGAAATAATAGGATCTGAACTTGCATCGGCCTTGGAAACAACTGGCGGCGCTTCCAGGTCGGTAGGTAATGACCTTGTTGCCTGCGATACTTTATCCCGAACATCATTTGCTGCTGCTTCCAGGTCAATACCAAGGTCAAACTCCACATTGATATTACTTGATCCTGCATTGCTAGACGATGTAATGTTTTTTACGCCGGCAATACCGTTGATCGATTTTTCTAGAGGTTCGGTTATTTGTGATTCAACGATATCGGGATTAGCGCCAGGGTAGGAGGTGCGCACGTTGATATTGGGCGGATCAATAGCCGGGTAATCACGAACACCAAGGAACTTAAATCCTATCACCCCGAACACTACAATTAAAATGTTCAGCACAATGGCCAATACCGGCCGCTTCAGCGAAAGTTCAGATATATTCATCTCTAATTACAAAGTTGGCGTTGATCTGTTAAGTAGTTGAAACGGTTCGATTTTCAATTACTGGACAGGTCAACTTGTTTTATTAACAATTCTGTTAACGGTAATCTTTCCTTTCGGTTTTACTGTCAGTAAACCTGTTATCACAACGGTGTCTCCTTTATTGAGTCCGCTGGTGACCTGAACCATAGAGGAATCTCTTACCCCTGTAGTTACATCAACAAAATCGGCGGTGCCGTTGCGGGCTACAACTACTCTTTTACCTCTTGCCTGTGGAATAATAGCTTGTGATGGTATTAGTAAAGCGTTTGGATCGGGTTCAAAATTCAATTTTACTTTGGCAAAGTTGCCAGGTGTTAAACCAGCTATATCACCTTTTACCTGGCCGCGAATCATCAGGGTTCTTGTAGTTTGTTCAATGCCGGCCTGAGTTGCAGAGATAACAGCTGTATAATTCCTGTTGACCCCTTCTACAGTAAAGTTTATGTATTGCCCTTTCTTGATTTGGTTGGCATATTTTTCAGGCAGGTTGAAATCAACTTTGAGGTCGGCTGTTTTTTGAATAACAGCAATAACAGACTGCGGTGTAACATATGCACCCGTGCTGATTTCTTTCAAGCCTAACTTGCCGCTAAAAGGCGCACGGATAACCGTTTTGGCAATAGAAGTATTAATGATGTCGAGGTCTGCACGGAGGTTGCTCACTTGCAAAGCTGTGGCAGCATAATCCTCTTTACTGATACCGCCAATTTCTAATAATTGCTCGTGACGGTTTTCCGTTTGTTGTGCAATTTGCATTTGAACTTGCAATTTTCTTTTTTGCGCCTGCAAATCGCCGTCGTATAGTTTTGCCAGTACAGCGCCCTTACCTACATAAGCTCCTTCCCGAACATTAAGGTTTACAATACGGCCTGCTACTTCCGGATGAACTTCGGTTGCATCTTCTGACACAATGGTACCGGGAACCTCCAGGGATTCACTAACTGTTTGAGTCTGCACTATAAAACCGTCTACTCTTGGTGTTGGAGGCTTGCCACCGCCTTTTTGCTGAGCCTGTGCTTCGGTTTTGCGCTTACTGCTACAGGCAGTTGCCACTATGATGACGGTAAGGAATAATAAGGAATAAATAAGATAAGAAATTTTCACTTGGAATCCGATTGGTATTAGAGCGCCAAAAGTACTCGCTTCTGAAGGAAAAACTTCTTTAAAATTTGGTAAGACTGTGCCATTAACGTTAATTAACCTGAATGGACTGATAAGCGGTGAATTCTGATCTAGGTTATTACCGAAAGGCTCTGCTTTATTTTATTGGCTTTATGTATGAGGTCTTGTTTCTCACTACTCAATATGGTGACATGTCCCATTTTGCGGCCCGGCCTTGTCTCTGCTTTGCCATATAAATGCAGGAAGGCATTATCAATTTGTAACACGTCGTTCAGACCGATGTATTTTACAGGACCTGCATGCCCCTCGCTGCCAATAATATTTACCATAACGGACGGCAGAATATTTTTGGTATTGCCCAGAGGGTGACCCAGAATAATCCTCCAGAGCATGTCAAATTGGGACGAGTAATGACCTTCAATTGTATGATGACCGCTATTATGCACACGCGGCGCAGTTTCATTTACAAATACCTCGTCGTCCTGGTCAACAAACAATTCCACAGCAAACAAGCCAGGAGAGGCCAAGTTGCGCACTACAGTTAAAGCAAAAGCCTCCACTTTCCATAAAATCTTTTGACTAATGTCGGCTGGGCAAAGCTGGTGATCCAGTTGATTTAGATCTTTATTAAATACCATTTCCACTGGCGGGTATAATGCCGGTTTACCATTTTGGTCGATCGCCACAATTTGTGCGATCTCTTTTTTTATCCTGATTTTTTTCTCCAACACGCTGTGCTCATCAAACCCGGCATCTGTATTAGATAAGCTTTCAATA
>DAIQPL010000043.1:0-20297 GCA_036787395.1 Flavisolibacter sp.
ACATATTGGCCAGTGGCCACATCATAATAGACGTTAGGCTTAGGATAATAGTAAACAACACCCGTTCCTGTTTTTACAGGTTTATTTGAGGGTTTTACAGCGGAATAAGTAAAGAACCCAATAATACCGATTGCCAAAGCGGCAATGACCTTTTTCATGCTTTCGTATAAGTCAAACTCTGTTCCAATATAACGCCGGGACTTAACATAAGCAGGGTTTGGCTAAAATTGACAATCATTGACTGGTGCTATCTGCCTTAGGCATGTTCAATTCATCTAAAAGCCTTTTTGCAGTTGTATCGCCGGCTAGCATGGCTTCTGATAATAGCTTAGAGCCTTTAAACACATTCCGCTCATACTCACATTTGTCATACTCATTGATCTGCAATACTTCATCACTGTCGGCAAATAAATAAAGGAAACCTAAAGTTCTTTTAGCAGGTACATAGCCTTTATTGCTTGCCTTTTGTATCCAACCCCATCCGTCTTTACAATCAATGGCGTCGTTCTTTCTTTGCAAGGCAAGGTTCCCCCATTGGTACATGGCCTCTGCAATACCCTGTTGCGCCAGATAATCGTAAATGTATAAGGCTTCCCTTACCTCGTTATTTGCCAGAAAACGGCGGCCTTCCTGCAATTGTGAGTTGATATCTTCCTGTTTTAATCGAACTGCTTGTTGTGCGGAATCACGACGATTCCATTCATCAAGGCTAACAAGGTCCGACTTTTTTACCCACCCTTTTGAAGTTTGAGCCTTGTTATTAGTAAACTCAGTATAGACAAATCCGTTTTTTTCATCCAAAGCCACCACTACATCGTTCGAAGGGATCATGTAAGCACTCCTGCGTGTGTTTAAATCCGGCTCATTGTGAAAATAAGCTCTTGAAACCTGCACCTTATATTGTCCAATTGTTACCCGGGGCTTTATGGGTTGTGATGAACTGGTATCTTGAGTTTCCTGGGTAGATATGGGTTCTTGAGTGCTCTTGTCCTTAATAAGCATATAAGCAAGGAAACTAATACCAACCGCCAAAAGAGTAAATAACACAATGGTGCCGGAATAATTTTTTTTTATAGAAGCCTGTGTATATGGATTGGCCACATACCCGGTTCCGCTTTTTTGGTATTTAAGCAGGGTCTGTTCCAATTGCCACTTCTCACTACGTAGCTTTTCATTTTCTTTTTTCAGGCTATTCAGGGCATCTGCAGCTACCCTGTTGTTAACAACCGGTGATGCACTATGATAAACAACATAATTATGTAATTCGGTTCCATTGATAAACCGCTTTTCCGGCTTTTTCTCCAGGCACCTATAAATCATTCGAACCAGCCATTCAGGCACCTGCATTTCGCGATCTTTCTTTTCATCCGTCCATAATTGCGGCAGGCTTTGGCCCCGCAGAGCCATCATATCGGGAACCGGACTTTCCATGTGGGCGACCATCACAAGATTTCTTGAGGTTTCGCCTCTATCGCGCAGCGGAAATGGAACGACACCGGCTATTAATTCAAAAAGAATAACACCAAAACTATAAATGTCTGTTTGCAAAAGCATCCTGCCTTCATTTTGTTCCGGGGCCATAAATTCAATAGCCCCAGCATGACGAAGGCTGGTACGGCGTTGCTCATCCGACATCATGGCCATGCCAAAGTCCAGCAAAATATAATTGCCCGAATGCACATTGAACTTTACGTTATTACTCTTTACGTCGCCATGTTTCACATCTAATCTATGGCAATGCGCAAGTGCATTTGATAAGTGCTCGGCTATTTTTATTGTTTCTTTTATGGTAAATACCGGGTCATGCGGTGGCCTTAACAACTCCTCAAGATCAGGTCCTTCTATAAATTCCATTTCAATAAACGGAAAGTTGCCCGTATCAGTAATACCAGAACTAAGGATTTTTACAACGTTGGGGTTAGGTTGTTCATTTACCTTTTTCAGCTTGTTTACTTCGTTCTGAAAATCAGTAAAGTGTTTATCATCCAGTGACTCACTATAAATAGGTGTAGGAAGGAGCTTAATAGCTGTGATAATCTCTCCTTTTCTACGGCCTTTATATACCGACCCCTGTCCTCCTGTTTTCAGAGCACCCATGTTTTCAAGGCCTTCCGTAATGGTGAACACTCTTGCCATTACGTAAATATAATTCTCCGTGGCATAGCACAAAGTATAGAAATAAATAATAACAAGATTTTGAACGGAACCACGATGAAAGTAAGATAGAATTTGAATGCATTAAGGCACAAAGACAAGATCTCTTTTTGAAAGCCACCCTTTTGAAGTTTTTCCTTCTTCATTGATAAAAACAACGTAAATAAAACCGTCCTTTTCGTCCAGGGCATTTAGAACGGCATTATTCCAATGAACGATGAATGCATCCCTTCGTGTATTCTCGTCCGGAGCATTATAGAAAAAAGCTTTAGATTTTACTTTATACTTACCCAAAATCTCTCCGCCAACAAAAGGATCGCCGGACCTTGTTGTATCAAAATTCATTGGATCGGTTTGCTGTTGGGATTGGGTGGTTTGTAAAGTATCGGGTGCACTCCTGTAAGGTTTTGCTATTTCCTTGCCGGGATTATTTGTTTTGTTTTCACCAGCCGGCACACGGGCGTTATATGATTGTGTATCTGTTGGTAACTTAGATAAGCCTTCTTTAGAACGGTTTTCGGTCCTATACCATTTTCCTGACAATAGAGAGTAAGCTGCAAAAGCAGTCAATAAGGCTGTTACCAAAAGCAATGCATAAAACACAGACGTAGAAACACCCTGCCGTGGGAGTCTGTTAGCGGTTGTGTAGGCTCTTTGCCTGAATTCATCCAATTCATTTTCTTTATTGATCACTGCCTGTTTAAGTTGACCCATTTCCTGCTGATGTTTCGTCAAAGACTTCTGTAACTGCTCTTTCTCCACCAGCAGTTTCTGATTTTCATTTTGAAGTGTATCGGTAAATTCTGCATTCACTTCTTCCTTCTTCGTTGCTAATGTGCTATTAAGTATTATGTATTCATGCAACTGCTGTCCGTTGGCAAATCGCTGTTCCGGTTTTTTTTCCAGGCATTTATAGATCATGCTTACTAACCAGCCAGGAACTTGCATCTCGTGCTCTTTTTTCTCCGTCGTCCAGGACTTAGGGATATTTTGTTTGCGAAGCTCAAGAACATTTGGAGGAGGAACCTCCATATGAGCCACCATTACGCTGTTTCGAGCAGTTGCTCCTTTGTCCCTTAATGGAAAGGGAACTACACCCGCTATTAATTCAAAAAGAACAACGCCAAAACTGTAAACATCCGTTTGAAACAACATCCTTCCCTCGTTTTGTTCCGGCGCCATAAATTCAATGGCACCGGCATGACGAAGACTGGTTCGTCTTTGTTCGTCAGACATTACCGCTAATCCAAAATCAAGTAGCACATAATTGCCTGTATGAACATTGAATTTTACATTATTGCTTTTTATATCTCCATGGTTTATTCCAATGGTATGGCAATGTGATAACGCATTGGAAAGATGTTCGGCGACCTTTGTAATTTCTTTTAAGGTAAAGACAGGATCATGAGGTTGCTTTAGTAATTCTTCAAGATCAGGCCCCTCAATAAATTCCATTTCAATAAAAGGGAAATTACCTGTATCAGTAATTCCGGAATTTAGAATTTTTACAACGTTCGGATTAGGCTTTTCATTTACTTTCTTTAGCTTTTCAACTTCGTTCTTAAAATCCCTGTAATTCTTATCGTCTTCGGTTTCACTATGAATTGGTGTCGGTAATAATTTAATGGCAGTGAAGATTTCTCCAAGTCTTTTGCCTTTATATACGGAGCCTTGTCCGCCCGTTTTTAATGCACCTAAATTTTCTAATCCTTCTGTTATGGTAAAGAGCTTACCCATTTCTTCGGCCTTTCTTTTATTCTGCTGAATAAGTAAATTCCAACAAAGCAGATTCACCTAAAAGAATCTGGTCTCCTTCTACCAGGCAATGACCAACTCTGGATGTATATAATTTGATGGGATTGGGATCTTTTGAAGACCGCACTTTTACTTTATTACGTGGCGGAGTCCCTCCTTCGTCTGCAAATAATAAAAAGCATCCTGAATCATTGTCAAACTCAATGTGAGCATGCTGCCGACTTACAAAACGGTTGCTTCCATTCTCGCTTTTCTCAGGAAAGGCAATTGTGTTTTCCCTGTAAAAACCGTCTGCTGTTTGCACTTTTCTTTCCCTGCCAATACAAATTTTACCACTGTGTGATGTGATAGTATAAACTTCTTTTTCTGCTTCACCGATTCTTACTTTGATATAAGCGGTGGCCGTTTTCCGTACCGCATTTTTTCTGGTGTTTACAAAAAGGGCAGTATCAAGTCCTGCTACCTTCATTGCTTCCGGAGGCAGCTTTTCTACAAAAGAAATATCCAAACCCCACCCTTCCGGCAACTCTATTGCAAAATCATCTGCAATTTTTTGTACTTCGTTTTTAAAACGATCCGGCTCTCCAAAATAAACAGCGGCTTCATACATGTGTTTTTCTTCAGGATTGGCAGCAATAAATAATTGCAATCCTTTAATATTGGCGCCTTCACCACCTTCTGCTTTTTTCAATTGCTCTTTGATGAATTGAAGCAGGTGGTCGCGAACTGTTTTTACATCGGCAGGCCGGCCTTGTGTATTGTTTTTAAATAAGTCGAACATCAATAAAAGGTTTAAGGTTTAAAGTCTAAAGTTTTCTTAGGGCGCCCGTTCACTCGCAATCTTGTTATCCTCGTTCGTCATTGACGATTAGCATCCAAAACAGTCCAGATTATTGCTGACCTATTAATTCACTCCTTGTTGTCAGGCTATCAGCCTTACCAAAGCTTTTAATATAGCCACGCTCCAATAGTTTAGGAATGATATGTTTTCCAGCAAGTTTTACAGCTTCGCTGGAGCCCTTCGCTTTTTCTATTCTCACACAAACTACCACGTGACCGGGTCCTTCTGCCTTAGGAGCAAAGAAAACATACCATCCATCGTTGATCCGCTCTCCTTTCCAAATCCGTTCCGGCGTACCGGTTTTACCAGCAACGGTCAAGTGCAGGTCTTTCACCTTGTTGGCACTTTGCTTTAGCATATAACTGGTAATAGTGCTGGCATATTGTGGGTCTTTGGCAATAGAAAATCCTTGCTTTATTCCAAGAAGCGAATCACTGATCTTTAATACATACCGGTGTGGAACTATAATACCATGATTGGCTACTCCTGCTGCGAGCCGTGCAACAGATGCCGGTGTAGCAATAAGCTCTCCCTGCCCCCAGGCCATGCCTGAAACTCCCCTTCCCCGTGTTTTGCGAATATCATTCTTGTTATAAGTTCTTAAACTTCGGAATTCCGTATTGCGCCAGAGTTTCCGCCACTTCTGTTCTTGTTCTTCGTTATTCAAATTTGGTTCGTAAAAATAACCACCTACGCCCCGAAGGAACATTCCTGTTTGTAAATAAACCGTTCCCATTTCTTCCTGCAGTTGTTCTTCGTTAGCCAGTTTAATAAAATACGAGTTATTTGATTTAACAAGAGCTCTCTCCAACGTAATATTTCCCGGCTCATCCGGCTCTGCACTTTTAATCCTGATAAGGTCTTGCTGCCGGATTAAAATGGTTTTTTTGGCAGCCGCCATTCCCAGTTTGTTAAAAGCTGCTAAGGTTGTAGCTACTTTGGCGGTGGAACCAGGTTGAGTAGCATAAGTAAAACCAAGATCAGTGTTGGCGTTCCAGTACATTAGTTTGTTTTGCTCCGCTATAGGCATTGTCAATTGCTCCCAGCTGTTTACCGGTGGTAAAGGATAACCGGCCGATGCAATTACATCACCGGTTGAATCTTCAATGACAACTACAGATATCCTGTTATCGCGTAATGAATCATCTTTAGCAAAAGCTTGTTGAATGCTTGTTTGCAAAGCTGCATCCATTGTCAGTTGTACATCGCGGTTCCTTTGTTTAAAAGCTACTACCTGTTCACTATTAATACCTGCCAAAAGCAATGGTGCTAATACGCTATAATCTTTTTTAGTCACCGTCATTTCTGTTACTGTACCTGGAAGAAAACGATTTTCCCGGAAACGGTTTGCCGTGACGGTATAATTTGTAACAGGTGTTTCAAAGCCACGCAATTCAGCATCCAGTTCATACTCGGCAAAATATCCATTAGTTCCGCCCATAAAAACGCCTGTGTTGGCATCGCCTGTCCAGAAAAACATTTGGTCGCCAAAGGGGTAGTAACGGTCGAGTCGTTTATGCGTGATGGATTGTAAGCTGCGGGGATCCAATCCTGATGCCATTAACGAATCTCTTTGCTGCAGGATCATTTCAGGTTTACTTGTGGCCAGAAGTTTTCCTTTTCTATCAAAAAGCGACCCTGCCTGGAGCCTGTTCATTAAAATAGCAATTCGGGGATTATAACTGAACATTCGGGCGCCACTTCTATCGGCAACAAGGGCTGGTTGTACTACCCACTGTTTGTTGTTAAAAAGATAACGGGAAACATTCACCGAAAGTAAAATCAAACCAATACAAGCTGCTACGAGGGCCGGAACCAGGTTACGATCCTGCTTGCGGGAGATATAACTCATTTGTACCACACTACCCCTAACCATAGAAGCAGACAATAAAAAACCGGCGGCCAACAAATTACATATAAGGGACGAACCGCCATAACTTACAAAAGGAAGCGATACGCCGGAAAGTGGTAATGCACCAATTGATCCTCCGGCAATTAATAAAAACTGCACAAAGGTTCCAATGCCTATACCGGCACACAGATAAAATAAAAACGGTCTTCCGGTTTGCCGACCAATGATTATGGAACGATGCAGGTATAAGAGGAAAAGGATAAATACAGAAACAATACCTGCCCAACCAAATTCTTCTCCAATGGATGGAAGTATCATATCAGTATGTGCCTCGGGAATGGTTTTGGCAAATCCTTCCCCTACTCCCTGCCCCTGGATGCCACCACTTGACATAGCCCAAATACCGTTTGCGATCTGGTCACCTCCAAACACTTCATTGTCCCATTTATTCAGCCAAATAGATTTGCGGTCTGTTAACCGCTGCACCGGACCCGGAAACAAATCTTTCAAAAGAGGGACCTGGTCAATCAACATGAATCCGGAAATTACTACCAACGCCATGATAGCGGATTCACTAATTTGTTTTCTGATAAACAGCATTGTTATAACAAGTACTGCGCCTGTGGCTGCTGAAGCAATCCAGATATTTTTTAAAACCCAATTTGCCAGCACAAATAGAACGACCGCTCCAACCATGTAAGCAAAGTCGCCACGGGAAAAAGAAAAAAGAATAATAAAGGTGAAGCAAACCACAATCGCGGGGCCAAGGTCACCTAACATTAAAAACAAGAGTATAGAAAGAACAATGGCAAGCAGTGCAAACCAAAAAAAAGACCATCGCTTTTGCATGGTAGCATACTCCGAAATAAATTTTTCATTGACGGCAAAAAAACCAGCAAGGAAAACAATGATCAGGAACTTCACAACCTCACTTGGCTGAAATCCGAAAAGGTTTACTTTAACTCCACTGCCTTCAGGGCCTGTACCCATTAAAATGGTAAGTATCAACAGTACAACTGCCAAACCCGCCCACTGAAGGCCCTTAGCCCCATCCCTTCCCTTAAAAGCAAACATCCGGTATAACCCTGAATCAATAGTGAAACGTTGCAGGTTGAACAGCATGATAAAAAACAAACCTGCAAAACCCACAGCAAAATACCCCAAAGTACTTTTGGCAAGAAAACGGTCACGCAAAGGATCCTGGAGGCTTAGCAAAGTAATCAGGGACAGTCCTGTCAACAGCATGATCACAGGAAGTATAAACTGGTCTGACTGCTGAAAACGTATACTTAATAAAATGTGCAGCAGGATGAATCCGAAAAAGAAAACACCCACCATGATCCAATACCATTTGATGGCTTCTTCCGGCGTTCGTACAATTAATGATCCTTCTTTTTTTAGATTATTAAAATCGCGGGTGGATAACAATCTTATTTTATGAGGAGATTGTGTGAATGCGAATGACACATCCTTTTCTAATTCCTGCACACCTTTTGAAGCTCCAAACTGGTAACCCGGTTGCAAGGGAAGTACCTCAAATGCCTTATTGCCTGGTAAGCCAGCAAATGTAAAGTTCCCCGAACCATCTGTCCTTGTATAAGCAGCCAGTGAAACCAGTTGCCTGTGGTTAGCAGAATCCACTGCATAAACTTTCCGGATACCGGGGGTGCTTTCAATTTTATGACCTGATACTTCTCTCACCTCTTCACTGTAAGCACTATCCTGCGGTATTACCATTTGCAAACGAACCAATACACCGGTGGTGGGTTTGCCTTCCCTGTTATTTATCGTTCCCCGAATGTTATGGTTACCTAAGGCTATATTGTTTAGTGAAGATAAAGGAGGTGGCGCTTTTTTTTCCTGTTCAAACCGAAGCGAGTCATCTCCTGAATAGCCCAGTAATGCTCTGGAAACCTGCACCCTTTTTTTAAAGGATACGCCACCATTAGCAAAAGCCTTATCAGCATCTATGTTATACTTCGACTTATTTAACTCACCAATATTATCAATATCCTCACCGCCTGTATTAATCTGCTGCGAAACAATGGAGCTGACCAATTGAATATCTCTTGGATCTTCAAAATAAAAACCTCTCTCCAATAATGTTTTGATACGCTGACCCGGGTTGTCTTCATTGAGATTGACCATAGTTCCATCAGCTAAACGCTGGGACACCTGTGCAAAATCTCTTTTTAAAACGGTAAAAAGAGAAGCAAAGAGCAATGCCAATACGATTATTATAGCCAATAGCCAAAGTCGCTCACCGGTTCTTGATCTATGTTGCAGGTCTTTTATCATTCCTGTTTTTGAAGTTTAGTGTTGTACACGGTTTGTTCCGTTCGGGCTATTTAAAAACATTCCGTTTGTATAAAGGCTGTCAGGTTGAACCTTGTAGGCAACTGCCACAAGGCAATTTTTAAACTGTGTATTTTTTAATTGTAAGGCACTGTGATTAGATGTCAGGATGCCGATGTTAAAATCTTTGAGTGTAATGCTGTCCAACACAATAGACCTGCATTGCGATGTTACCATGATAGCAGGCCCGGTTCCATAACTGCTGTGCCTTATTAAACTTGCATTATCAGTTCCTTTCAGGTAGAGCGAATCTCTTCTTATCCATAGCGTATCGGTTAAATAAATGGATGGCCCTAAGGTGGAATCATTGATTAAAATAGTGTCGTTGATGGATCCGTTAATCAACGCCTGTAGTCTTATTTCCTGTGCATTCTTTACTGTTTTTGGAGTTGTAGCTCCAACTGATTCATTTCTATCTTGCCTCCACCACAGCCAAATAAAGCCAAGCAAAAAAAGAAGGCATAGAACTGAAAGTACCTTCACCAAACCTGTATTGGTTTTTGTTATTTCTATTGCAGGCTTTGGAATAATTTTCGGAGCTTCTTTAGGTGGCTCCTGAATTTTTTCTACGTCCTTTTTTTTTACCAGAACCGGTTTTTTAGCTTCCTGTTTTACCGGCCTTTTATTGTTTTGTACCAACACTGCTGTGATGTTATCTTTTCCCCCTGCATTGTTGGCAGCAGCAATTAATTCTTTTCCTTTTTGTTCCAGCGAAATTTTTTTAACCAGGATGGAAGTTATTTCACCTGCATTAACCATATCTGTCAATCCATCACTGCATAACAAAATGGTATCGGCTGGAAGAAAGGGAGATTCTCCTGTTTCTATATAGTCGCCGGTCAAGCTTGCCTGTTGGTCAAAACCCAATGCCTTATTGATCTCGTTTCGCTTGGGGTGATTCATAGCCTCTTCCTCGGACAACCGGCCAGAGTCTTCTAAAAAACCAACAAAGGATTGATCTTTGGTGACCTTAACCAACGAACGATCTCTTAACAAATAGAGACGAGTATCGCCAACATGCGCATAATAAAATTTATTGTTTTTAATATCAACAACAGCTAGTGTAACCACACAAGCCATGCTACTGTTCTTGCCTGATTCCAGTTTCTCTTTGTAAATTTTTTCATTGGCAGAAGCAAAGGCCGTCCGCATTGTATTTACTATATCACCCGAAAGATTTTTGAAAGATTTGAGAATATTTTCTTTGGCAATGGCTGCTGCTACTTCTCCGCCTTCGTATCCACCAACTCCATCAATTACACAAGCCACAATGAGTTGATTATTTAAAACAGGCTGGGCAATGAAAGAGTCTTCATTGTTATCACGAATCTTTCCTGTATCAGTAATTCCAAAAAAGTTTTCAGCCATTCCGTTTATGAGATTTTTTGATATCAACAAAATTAGCTACCAACATTCCTGCACAAACTGCTAAAAGGGCAAGGGACAAAATTGATGATATCATGTGATCAGGATTTGAAAATATTGACGCCTACAATGCCATTCAGAACCACTTTAGAATTAATAGGAAGTTCTATCCATAAAGGATTCCGGTCCTCACTGGTAGCCACCTGCTTTTCATTTACAAGTGTTTTTTCTCCAAAAGAAGCAACATAAAGTTTACTATCTGCTTTATTATAACGGATACGAAGATGCGGTGAATTGACCCAGTCGGATGGTATTCGAAAAATATTCGAAGCCTGTTTTTTTTCTTCCTTGCCTGAAACGATGATCTCTTCGTCTTTCATAAAATATTCCAGTTTTCGCCCTGCAAATTCTTTTTCCGGCACAATGGCTTCAAAGCGGGCCAGTACAGACGAACTATTGGTTTTGGCTTCATCATATACCAGGTCTGCATCATAAGGTACCTCGTAATAACCTTCGCTATAAAATGTAAATCCTTTTAAAATATCGGGGCTGATGTCAGCGGTTTGAGCAATACCTGTTTGACGTGGAATAAAAGTGATACGAAGGTTTTCTTCTTTTAATTGGGCGCCTGGTAATAATCTTCCAATAAAGCTTTTATCGCCTTTTGCATAATCAGGATGAGAAACAAAACGGAATACCCACTTGGAGCTTGATGGTTCAACCGTACGCCCTTTGGCACGATGTTCTTTTAGCATGTCGTAGAATCTTTTAAGGGATTCCTGTACAATCAATCCGAATATTCCTTTTTTATTATCCATGAAATCTTTATAGTCATCCGGATTAAAACCTATGATAAATTCATGATAAAAGACAACCCGGTTGGCAAAAGACAACTGTCCTATCGATTCCTGGAACTTTTCTACAATGTATTTATAAACATCATTGGGGGTAATATTTTGGACAGCAATAGAACGGTCTTCATCTTTTTTTAAGAACCATTCATGCATACCTATTTTTTGCCAGAAAGATGGTTTTGATTTCATGTAAATTGATCTTAACGGTAAATTTAGTTGAATAGAAATTGAATACGGTAAAGCTAATAAACTGCATTTAATCAAATCTATTGTGTAAACTGGCTCATCCGGTATTTTTTTAGCCATCCATAAGGAAAGGCGATACCATAAAATTTACTTAAAATAAGGCAGCTGCTACCCGGAAAATATATGTGTCCCGAACATTTGTATATGTGATTTGTTGTTATGGAGGAAAGTCAGAAACCATAAAATAAATGAGAACAATGAATCTTGGGTACGCATGTATTAACCTGGAGCTGGCTGCACAAGGCATTACTACAAACAGAGGAATGATCCGCAAGACCTTCCTGGAAAAAGGAATTCAGTATGCATCCACCCTGGCTTTGCAAAACGTGCAGGCCTTTTTAAAAGTATTGGAATGGAATGTGGCTCATAATATAAAAGTATTTCGGGTTACTTCGGAGTTGTTCCCATGGAATTCCGAATATCGTTTGGAGAACATGCCCGATTTTAAAGAAATTCGTTCCCTGCTTGAAGAAGCGGGTAAATTGAATGTACGCGTAAGCAGTCACCCCGGACCTTTTAATAAAATGGCTGGTAGTGGGGCCACGCTTGATAACACTATCAAAGACCTTGAGATACATTCGCAAATCTTTGACCTGATGAATTTACCAACTTCCCGTTGGAACAAGATTAATATCCATGTTGGAGGCGCTTATGGTGATAAGACAGAAACTATAAAACGTTTTGCACAGAATTTTAAAAAGCTATCCTCTAATCTTCAATCAAGACTTACGGTTGAAAACGATGATAAACAGGGTTTATATACGGTAGCTGAATTGTGTCCTTTGCACGAAATGACCGGCATTCCTATTGTCTTTGATTATTTTCATCATCGCCTGCACCCAGGTTTGCAAACAGAAAAAGAAGCTTTTTTATTAGCTTATTCTACCTGGAATGTAAAACCGGTATTTCATTACTCCAGCTCCCGCAAGGAAAAAGAAGATCCTGCAAGTAAAAAAGAAGCTCACTCTGACTGGACACATGAAAAGATCAATACCTACGGAAAGGATATTGACATTATTCTGGAAACGAAAATGAAGGAGAAATCTTTATTGAGATACCTGGAAATCTATGGTAAGTAATTAATAATCGCATCCCTCAGAATCCTGAGTATCTAATTTCTGATCATTTCTTCCTATAGCACCTAGCCCGGCTGCATTAGCATTTTTTACTTCCGTTTTGCGGTCGTTTTTTTCTGTTCTGGTAGATGTATCTTGTTCATTGGATGAACGGTCAGAACTTTCTCCTGACCGCTCAATATCTAAATGCGTTTCAACATCTTTTTTAGCCATGATAAGAATTTTAAATTGCCATCCCGGTGTAAAGTTAAAGCCAAAGGAAGCATTTTTCAAGCCTCCATTTTGCCAGGGAATAGCATAATAAGGTTCAAGTATCAGGTAACCAAACAGATTAACCCGCAGAGAAATGCCGCTGCTCAGACTGATGCATGAAGTACCACTGCTCAACCATTTGTGCAAACCGGGTCTTTGTTCCTGCATTTTTGAGGTAGGTATAAATTTCAAAATGCGGTGTTTCATTTACTTTAAAATCAAAGTCCTGGTACTGCACTTTATTACGGCCGAAGTATTGGCTGTGGTGGTTAAACTAAAAGGGATTAATAAAATCAGGACTGCAAATCGATGCGCTGGTTTTACGGGTAAGGTCGTGCTCCACATACCTTCCTTTTTTGAGTTACAAAGTTTCGTGTACAAATAACGAACCATTTATAGCAGCTAATAAGGTTGCACTTTTGTTCAAATAACGATGGAATGTTGTAACAAAATTAAAAAAATGTAAAAAAACTATGACCAGAAGATTATGTACGATGGTGGAAAATAAAGTCAGGACATTTAACCTCATGCTTTGACTCCTATCTTTGTTTCATGAGTACTAATGACGCACAGCACAGCGCTAACTCCATGCAGGCTTTGTTAGAAAAGATGAATGCACACCTTGATAAAATTTATGAAGGGGGCGGTAAAAAAGCCATTACCAAACAAAAAGAAAAGGGCAAACTCACTGCACGGCAACGTATCAGTTATTTAATTGACAAAGGTTCGGACTTTACAGAACTTGGTGCTTTTGCAGGTTTTGAAATGTACCAGGAACAAGGCGGTTGCCCTGCTGGCGGAACTGTTGCAGGCTTAGGTTATGTAAGCGGAAGACAATGTGTAATTGTAGCCAATGACCAAACGGTAAAAGCAGGTGCCTGGTTTCCCATCACCGGTAAAAAGAACCTGCGTATGCAGGAAATTGCTTTGCAGAATAATCTTCCTGTTATTTATTTGGTTGACAGCGCTGGTGTTTTTCTTCCTATGCAGGATGAAATTTTTCCGGACAAAGAACATTTTGGAAGAATTTTTTATAACAATGCACAGATGAGTGCCAAAGGTATTGTACAGATTTCTGCTGTGATGGGTGCTTGCGTAGCTGGTGGCGCCTACCTTCCTATTATGAGTGACGAAACGTTGATGGTTGAAGGAGCAGGCTCTATTTTTTTAGCAGGCCCTTACCTGGTAAAAGCGGCTATTGGAGAAGAGGTAGATGTTGAAACACTTGGCGGCGCTGTAACTCATACAGAGATCTCAGGCATTGCAGATTATAAATTTGAAACAGAAGAAGAGTGCCTTGACCAGGTAAAAAGAATTATAGATAAAATAGGTGAAAAAGCAAAAGCAGGATTCGACCGTATCAAACCAAAAAAACCTGAAAAAAATGCAGAGGAAATTTATTCGCTTTTTCCTGCTGACAGTACCAAGCCCTATGACATGAAAGAGATCATCGAAAGAATTGTTGACGGTTCTGATTTTGATCAATACAAGGAGGATTATGGCAAAACTATCTTGTGCGGCTATGCCCGCATTGATGGCTGGGCTGTAGGAATTGTAGCCAACCAAAGAAAAATTGTGAAAAGCAGAAAAGGTGAAATGCAAATGGGTGGCGTTATTTATAACGACAGCGCTGATAAGGCGGCCCGTTTTATCCTGAATTGCAACCAGAAAAAAATACCACTGGTCTTTTTGCAGGATGTTACCGGCTTTATGGTAGGTAGCCGCAGCGAACACGCCGGTATTATAAAAGATGGAGCAAAGTTGGTGAATGCAGTAGCCAACTCAGTTGTTCCAAAAATCACAGTAATTATGGGGAACTCATATGGCGCTGGTAATTATGCAATGTGTGGCAAGGCCTATGACCCAAGGTTTATATATGCCTGGCCCACCGCAAAAATTGCCGTCATGGGTGGCGAACAGGCAGCAAAAACTTTATTGCAAATACAGGTAGCGGCTCTCAAAGCAAAAGGAGAAACCATTTCTGCCGAAGAAGAAGCGCGGCTGTTGAATGAAATAAAGAGCCGGTATGAGAAACAAACATCGCCGTATTATGCTGCGGCAAGGTTGTGGGTTGATGGAATCATTGATCCTTTAAAAACGAGGAAGGTGATCTCGGAAGCTATTAACGCTGCCAATCATCAGCCGGCAATGAACGAATTCAAGACGGGGGTTTTCCAGGTGTAGTTGGTACAAGGAAAATAATGAAGCTTCAATGTGAGTAAAGAGTAAGCAGCCGCAGGAAAACAAAGCTGATAATGATAAAAATAATTAAAATAGTTTCTGCGGTAATTATTCTTTTAGGAATAGTGCATATCAGTTTTGCCTTCCCTATTCACATGAACGAGGGAACGATGTGGTTCATAGGTTCCGGCTTTGCGGTGATATTTGCGGGGCTGCTGAATTATCTGGCAATTAATAGAGGCGGCTCAAGATTAAGTAAAACAATTGCCGCCATAGTCAACGCTTTATGCTGCGGTCTCTTCTTATTCTTCGCTTTGCCAATATTGGGAGAACCACAGGTGTACGTAGGAATCACAATATTTGCGATTACAACTATTGCTTTTGTCGCCCTTGTTTTTAAAAGATAATTTTTTATGGGAGCCTGTCAACACGTATATAGTTATCGACACAAGAGACCATTAACTGTAGCAATGTAGTCGAACCAATAAAAATATTTCAATTCAAACGAATTCAATATCGATGCAGGAAGTTATCATGTATACAGACGGTTCGTCAAGAGGCAATCCTGGCCCCGGCGGTTTTGGGACGATTTTGATGTATGGAAATAAAAAAAAGGAATTATCACAGGGCTACCGGCGAACAACCAATAACCGCATGGAATTAATGGCGGTCATTGCAGGACTGGAAGCAATGAAGAAACCTCACCTTCACATCACTGTTTATTCCGATAGCCAATATATAGTGAAGGCTGTAAAAGAAGGCTGGTTAAATAAATGGCTGGCTACCAATTTTGCAAAAGGAAAAAAGAATAAAGACCTGTGGGTAAAATTTTATGACCTGTACCGGCAACACCAGGTAAAGTTTGTATGGGTAAAAGGCCATGCTGATAATCCTTACAATAACCGTTGCGATGAGCTGGCTACAGCGGCTGCAGATGGCAACGATTTATTAGTAGATGCAGGGTATGAAATGGATCCTGACCAATTGTTGCTATAAAAAACCCCGCATGTGCGGGGCTATTATATTAAGCTAATTGTCGCTTCGGTTCTAATACTGTTCGATTCACGAGGTAATAAGTACCAAACAACACCGCACAGAAGAAGAGGTCTCCGATAAACAGGTTGCCGTAAAATCCTTTTATCAAACCATAATCTCTTAAAAATGCCAGGCCATCATAATAGCAGAGCAAAAGTCCGTTAAAAGTAAAGGGGCGTCCAAAACCAGCACCGGCTGCCCAAACACCCAGGTTAGAAAGAAGGAAGAATAAGATGGAACCCATAAGAGAAAAAGCGGCCACTCTTACAAAAGAGATCTTCTTTAGTAAGAAACCAAACACTGTAATCCCCGCGATCAGTAAATAGTTTAACCACTGGCCTGCATAGAAGCCCTTGATAGGTGTAACACCATTCATATACAAAGCCTGGTAAGCAATATCAGAAATGAGCATGGACAATAAGGGTAAGATAAGCGCCCATCTTTTGTCTTTGATTATGGCTCCGCCAAACAGGGCCATAGCCATCTGGGGTGCAAATCCATAAGGACGGTCCGGCCACGCCCTATATAAAGAAGCGGAAAGCAACAAAATACCAAAGGCAAGCAAAACAGATTTATTCAATTTCATTAGTTGCAGGTTTTAACCTGGGCAAAAATAAAGCAAGAAAGGTTATAACGGTTGGTTTTTTGTGTTGTCCGGTACCAGCACCCGGAATACCTCTGTTGCAACAGAAGATTTTAGCGAAAGGTTTGTTTCAGCGCTTATGAACAAAGCCTCTCCCCGGTTTATATCCAATTCCCCGACTTCATCATTAATGTGTGTAGAACCCGAGGTCCAAAACCAGATCTCTGCTGTTCTTGTTTCAAATCTTTTTTCGGTTTCATCAAGGTGGTATTGATGCAATTCAAATTCTTTTACAGGAGCCGAAAAGATTTTTTGCGATGTTGCGATTGCGCTTAAAATATTGGGAGCTGTGGCCTTAAAGTCTACATGCTTCATAAGTTCCGGAACATCGACATGTTTATCGGTTAAACCAGCTCTTAAAACATTATCTGAGTTGGCCATCACTTCTACATTTTGTCCTTCAAGGTAAGCATGGGGCATACCCTGGGGTTGAAAAATGCCCTCTCCCCTTTTCAAATGAAGCAGGTTGAAAAAATAAATTGAGAAAATGCCGCGATCGTAATTATTGTCTTTACAGAAATCAACAACTGCCCTTCCTACCCAAAAATCTTCTTCATCTTTCCTGAACTCGTTGTTTTTATATAGGGGAACGATACGTTCAACGATAGGCCCCAGTATCTCATTTACTCTTTCCTGGCTCATGGTCATCACTTCTTCATACAGACCCTGGTAACCAGTTCTATTAAAAATCCGGAGCAGGAAATCGAATGTCGGTATCGACGCCAGGATTTCTCTTAATGCATCTTCTTGTTTGAATCCATGTAATAACCAGAAGTCGCTTAAGGCAACCATTAATTCAGGTTTGTGATTTTCGTCTTTGTAATTCCTGTGTGGCGCGGTTACCGGAATCCCTCTTTGGTTTTCTTTTTCAAACTCTGTAATAGCGGACTGTTTACCGGGATGAACCTGTATAGAAAGCATTTGTCTTACATCCAGTATCTTAAATAAAAAGGGGAGGGTTGAAAAGGATTTAGCAACGCTTTCTCCCAATATGTCAAAAGGATTTTCTTGAATGAAACCAGGTAAACTTCTTTTATTTTCTAATAAGGAAGGGTGATTGGAGTGTGCGCCCAGCCAATATTCTGCAAAAGGTTTTTGTTGTTCATTGCTCATACCTAAGAGATTCGGTATAAAATCGTATCCGCCCCAGGAATAATGCTGCACTACTCCTTTAATTTTAAATATCCTATGATCCAAAGCCAATTGTATTTAATTTGATAAAGATATGGCACAGCATATTGATGCAGGAAAACAGGGAGAGCAATTAGCGGAAGGCTATTTACTGGACCACAACTATACCATCCTGCATCGCAACTGGCGTTACTCCCGTTATGAGATTGATATTATTGCATTAAAGAACGAGGTGCTTCATTTTGTAGAAGTTAAACTCCGGTCTTCTAAAAATTACGGAATGCCCGAGGAGCATGTTTCAAAAAAGAAATTTAAATTCCTCACCCAGGCTGCAGATGAATTTTTATTTCAGCACCAGCATTATAAACACATACAGTTTGATATCCTGGCGATCAATACAACATCAAACACAGAACCCGAGTTCTTTTTTATTGAAGACGTTTTTTTGTGAGAGTTTAAGGTTTAAAGTTTAAGTTTTAAGGTGCGGTGTTTTGGTGCGAGGTTAGATATTCGCTAGTGTATGGGCTTCTTTTACTTTTTCCATTAACTTTTCCACCATCTTAAAGGTAGCAGGACAATGCTGTACATTTTGCCTATGCACATGCATATAATCGGGCATAGGTGTTTTAGTAAGGTGAGGAAACTCGGCACAATCAGCAGGGCGAATAGCATATATGTTACACATATTAGTTTTGCGATCAAGAAATTGACAGGGTGTGTTTCTATTCATCCATTCGCCCTGGCGGTTTTTATACAACCATTTTTCCTTGAAGGCTTTGATGGTCATATTCAGGTGCTTTGCGATACGCTGCAGGTCTTTAAAGGTATAAGTAGGCGTCATGTTCCTGCAACAATTAGAACAAGCAAGGCAATCTATTTCCTGCCATACTTCTTTATCAATTATAACAGCCAATAGATCTAAATCTTTTGGCGGATTATTTTCGACCTTGGAAAGAAAACGCCTAAGACGGGAACGATGCTGCAGCACACTATTTTGAAACTTCCTTCGGTAACTTGACATATCGCATGGTTGACGCCGAAGGTAAAAGAATTTTGAAAGGCAAATAGCCAGACCTTATTTTTGTTTCAACTAATTTTATGAAATTATTTTTTTTAATAGCGCTTGCGTCTCTTTTATTTACGGCATGTAGTAACAGTGGCAATACGGCCAAAACCTTTTGTGATACTACCTGCAAATCCGATTCCTTCAATTTTAAATCGGCTGACCGCTTTGGCTCATCAGTTAGTATTTCTGTGAAAGATTGTGAACCTGATTCCGTTTCCTGGACACACGGAGCTATGCTAATTAGCAGAACGGTGCCAATGAGAGACTTAACAAACCAGGATATCAGGATAAATGCATCTGCCGTCAATTGTGTCATTAAAGATACCAGTCATGCCTGGCTTACACTTAACGATTGCATTACCGGTCGCGGCTTTTTATTTAAACTGCCATTCAACAAAGCCAATAACATCAACAAAATACTAGGCGCTCTTAACAGCTTTGATCCCAAATTTGTAGTAGATGAAAATTTAAGGGCTTATACCGACAGGGGTTCGATTTTTGTAATAAACATCAACACCGACAAAGAAGCTATAATGACTTTTAAGGAGACCTATGATATTGACTTTAATAAAATACACGAAGTAGTAGATTCTATTAATGTAAGTCCTAAAAGAATTTATGTAAAGCTTTTAAAAGAAGGCAAGGAAGTCACTTTTGAAAAGGCCATTGATTTATAATGCACCTTATACAACTAACTATTAACAGCGGTGAACCAGGTTGTAAACTAAAAACCAGACAACCTTAAACTCTAAACTTTCAACCTTAAACTTTCAACCTTTCGTGTGGGAACCATATAAAAAAGGATTTAAGGCTTACCTGCAATTGGAACGATCGCTTTCCAATAATTCAATAGAAGCTTATTTGTCGGATATTGAGAAATTAACCTCCTACCTTTTAACAAACGACGTAAAAAAAAATCCTTCGGAAATTGATTTAAAAGACCTGCAACAATTTGTGAAGTGTATCGCTGAACTGGGTATGACACAAAGTTCACAGGCCCGTATCATTTCCGGGCTTAGAACTTTCTATAAATATTGTTTGCTTGAAGATATCAGTTCAGTTGATCCGACAGCTTTGCTGGAAGCGCCAAAGCTCAAAAGAACCCTGCCTGATTTCCTGAGCTTTGATGAAATAGAAACCATCCTTTCACAAATCGATGTAAGTACACCAGAAGGAACGAGAAATAAAGCCATACTGGAAACGATGTACAGCTGCGGGTTAAGAGTTAGCGAAGTCGTACACCTTAAACTATCTCAATTGTACCTGGATGTTGGCTTTGTAAGAGTAATTGGTAAAGGAAATAAAGAAAGGCTGGTGCCTATTGGAAGCAGTGCAATAAAATATATCAATATTTACCGGAAAACGATACGGGTACATCAAGCGGTTCAAAATGGTGAAGAAGACATCTTGTTTCTTAACCGCAGGGGCAAACGTTTGACCAGGGTAATGATCTTCCTCATCATTAAAGACCTTGTAAAAAAAGCCGGCATC
>DAIQPL010000239.1:0-6581 GCA_036787395.1 Flavisolibacter sp.
TCTGTTCCTTTTACAGTCACTTCTTCGTATAAAGGACTCGGTTTTCCGGAAAAATCAGTAAGCTGCCAGGTGAATGACTGATCTAATCTTATCTCTATAACCATAACGGATACGGTCAAGTGCTAACTTAATACTATCCGAATCTGTAATGTCAAAGTTTACGCATTCCGCTTCTTTGGTAGGATATGGATTTCCTTCTTTATCAAGCCCAACAATTTGGTAATCAGCGGCAAGACGCCCGATGATTCGGGTACCAATTAAACCACTGCTTCCTGTAACGACAATTACAGGTTTTTTGTCATTGAGTGAATTATCTTCCCTTAAAGATTTTGTGTTTTGTTCCATAATGCCTTGGTTGAAAGAATAAGAAATGAAAATGGATGCAAAAACAAATCCAAACCGGTTTTTATTATAAAAGCCGGTCTCTTTTCGGGAGTTGACTATTGCTATAATGTGCTAATTGTACCCCGCAGGGAGTAATAAAAAAGGCAGTTCAACCTCTTTTTCATTGCTCAGCATGGCATCACCTGCTGCCGGATGGAAGAGTAGTAAAAAACTAATTTGACAAACTAGTTATAAATGAATGAGGACTTCTTAATAATGGCCTGAAATGCAGTGGCATACTAATTGTGCCATTCAATAAAAGTCATTTTATGCCAAAAGAAAAAACAATCAGGCGAGCCAGGCAGGCAAAACGCCAGGGTAAGTCAGCAAGTACACAAGCCGGTGAATTTGTACATGAAGAAATAAAAAATATTCGTAAGGGCAAACATGGAGCGAGGTCAGCAAAGCAGGCTATTGCAATCGGGTTATCACAAGCTCGACGTGCAGGTGTAAAATTAAAACCTCCGAAAGCAGGCACGGTTTCTGAAAAAACCCGAAGAAGTGCAGAACAGGCATATGAGAAAGGTCAAAAGCATGAGCCTGTTTCGAAAACGCGTTCACGTGCAAGCGTGAAGGCATTGAAACGGGAAAGCACAGCTACTGTCTCCAGCAATGCTCTTTCGCGTCAGGCACATTCTGCTGCTATGAAACGCAGCGCTTCTGAACGCTCTGCTGCTGCCAGGAAGGCTGTAAGAACAAAAGGACCACGCAAACGTTCTGTTGCTGCAAAAAAAGCTGCGCGAACAAGAGCGCGGAAGGCAAGTTGATAGCTATTAAGTGTATGGAAAATTATATTAAAAGGTTTTCCGAAATCAACCAGATGGACATAGCCGAGGTAGGGGGTAAAAATTCTTCTTTGGGAGAAATGTTTACGCAACTCATGCCAAAGGGAATTAATATACCGGATGGCTTTGCCATTACTTCTTTTGCTTTTAAAAATTTTTTAACCCACAATCATTTAAGTGAGAGGTTACAGCAATTGATGGCGGAACTTAATAAAGAGCGATTTTCGAACCTTCAAGAGATAGGCGATAAGGCGAGAAAAATAATGCTTGCAGGTGTAATACCAGAAGATTTAAGCGAAGCAATAATCAATGCTTATAAAGAGTTATCCGGAAAACGATACGTTGAAGTGGCAGTTCGAAGTAGTGCTACTGCAGAAGATCTGCCTGAAGCCAGCTTTGCCGGCCAGCATGAATCATATCTCAATATCAAAGGAGCAGAAGCATTGATCATTGCAGTACACAAATGTTTTGCATCACTGTACACCGACCGGGCGATTAAATACCGGGAGGATAACAAATTTGAACATCAAAAAGTGCTTCTTTCTGTCGGAGTGCAAAAAATGGTCCGATCAGATAAAGCCTGTGCAGGAGTTGGTTTTACGCTTGAACCGGAATCTGGCTTTCCTAATGTAATTCACTTAGCTGGCGTATGGGGATTGGGTGAAAATATTGTACAGGGAGCAGTGACGCCTGACGAATTTTTAATTTTCAAACCTGCCCTACTGAACAATAAAAAGGCGATCATTCAAAAAAGAATAGGTGATAAAGCCAAAACGATGATATATGGGACAGGAAAAAATGCCTCTTCATCAATAGTGAACCGAGCAACACCCAAAGCAAAAAGAGGACAATTTGTTCTGAGCGATGATGAAATCATTACGCTCGCCAGGTGGGCATTAACGATAGAAGAGCATTACAAAAAGCCGATGGACATAGAATGGGCCAAGGATGGCACATCAAATAAATTATTCATTGTGCAGGCAAGGCCGGAAACTGTTCATTCGCAAAGAGATTCATACAAGATCAAAGAATACCGGTTGGCAGAGAAGGCAGAAAGTATTGCAACAGGAGAAGCCATTGGATCTAAAATAGCTGTTGGAATAGCAAGAATACTGGAATCGTCAAAAAACGCAGACAGATTGCGAGATGGGGATATCATTGTGACCGATATCACAAGCCCCGATTGGGATCCTCTTCTGAAAAAATCCGCCGCTATTATTACGAACAAAGGAGGAAGAACCAGCCATGCCTCTATTGTAGCCCGCGAACTGGGAATCCCGGCGATTGTTGGCTGCGGAGATGCAACAAAAAAAATTAGAGATGGCCAGGAAATAACTGTTTCTTGTGCACAGGGCAAAGCAGGTTATATATATGCGGAGAGGCTGCGCTTCGAAGAGATTGAACATGATCTCAGGGATATAACAAAACCGGAGTTTCCGAAAGTAATGATGATTCTCGGCGAACCGGATCAGGCCTTTAAATTGTCCTTTTATCCGAATGATGGAATCGGTTTAATGCGAATTGAATTTATCATTACACATTTCATCGGGGTACACCCCATGGCGTTGGTAAAATTCGATGAATTGAAAGATAAAAAAGCAAAACAAAAGATTGCGACCATTACCTACCGATATCCCGATAAAAAGCAATTTTTTGTTGAAAGACTTGCGGAAGGAATCGGCACTATCGCTGCCGCCTTCTATCCAAAAGATGTATTGGTTCGTATGAGTGATTTTAAAACAAATGAATATGCCAATCTTCTCGGCGGGGAGCAATTTGAACCAAAAGAAGAAAACCCGATGCTCGGCTTCCGCGGCGCATCGCGATATTATAATGATCGGTATAAAGAAGGTTTTCGCCTCGAATGCGCCGCTATAAAAATAGTACGAGAACAAATGGGATTGACTAACGTGAAAGTAATGATTCCATTCTGCAGAACAGTTGATGAAGCGGATAAAGTGATTGCGGCTATGGATGAGAATGAATTAAGCCGGGCCAAAGACCCGTCGTTCAGTATCTATATGATGGTTGAGATACCATCCAATATAGTGCTTGCAGATGAATTCGCAACGAGGTTCGATGGATTCTCTATTGGGTCTAATGATCTAACACAACTGGTCTTAGGTATCGATCGTGATTCGTCAATAGTGGCTGATCTTTTTGATGAACAAAATAAGGCAGTAAAAGAAGTTATTGCTTCCGTTATTAAAAAAGCAAAAGAGAATGATATTAAGATCGGTTTATGTGGGCAGGTTCCGAGCGATTTTCCCGGGTTTGCAGCGTTCCTGGTTGAGCAGGATATTGATAGTATTTCTTTTAATCCGGATTCCTTGTTAAAAGGTATTGAAAACATTAATAAGGTAAGATAGGTTATCGGTTGCTGGTTGCAGTTAATCGACATCCAATAACGACTTCGTTGGGTATAGGTCGCATTAATAATTCCGCAGAAAAAGGAATTTGCAACTGTTAATCGGTTTCCGTTTAATATCTATGTGCAAGATCGTCAGGATCTTCAAGACCATCTTGTTTTTCATTACTGCGTCGTGGTTGATAAGGCCGGTGTACTATATCATCTGGATCATCTTCTCCGATTTCTGTTGTTTCTTCTTGCTGCTGAGAATGTACAAGATCATCAGCGTCTTTTTCTGTCCTACCCTTTGCCTGCCCGGCATTTACAGGTTCTTTTTTACTGTTATCAGAAATAGGATATTTTTTCATAATCATGGAATTTGTATAACTAAGAAAAAAACTGTGCCAGAATAGGGGAGTAAATTTCCAATCATCCTGCCTCAGCGTGCCTTCTATCTGATTAATAAAACAGGCTTGGCACGATTTTATCGACTACCTGTTATATAAGAATAAATTATAAATTCAACCAGATCGTTGATTCAGACATGAAAGGCTTACGAAGGCTCAATCGCTACAGGATTGTTGATCAGGAAAGAGATTTTTTCTACCGATATGCAGTCCTGGCGGGATTGCTTAACACAGTTAGCGAATTCTTCTGGCTCAATAAAAATAAAATTTATTAAATGAAATCCATGCTCATATTATCGGATTTTTCCGAGGCCGCTTTCCGTGCTGCTGAATATGCTTGCAAATTGACAGCTCCTTTGCAAATAAGTCGGATCGTTTTATATCACGCTTACCAGACCATTATTACCGGAACGGATCTTCCTGTATATGTGCCGGAGGGCGATGACAAACAGTTTTATCTGTAAAGTATGGAAGCATTGGGCTTGTTACATGATCGGGTTAAACCTATGGTTGAGAATGCGGTAAAAATTGAGTTACTGGCAGAAGATACTCCATTACCTGTGCGAATCAATCGACTTTGTAAAGAGAAGGATATTGATTTTATTGTGATAGGCGTATCAGGGAGATCCGGACTTGGAAAATTGCTGGGAAGCACTACTACTGAGGTTCTGAAAATAAGCGAATTTCCTGTGCTTGTAGTACCCAATGAAGCATTGGTCGGAAGAGAAATAAAAACTATTGTTTTCACCACTGATCTTAAGGACATTTCTGGGATACCGGTTAATCAACTGAATACTTTTTTAGAAGCTTTTAAAGCGGATATGTATGTAGTAAATGTGAAATCAGAGGCTGCGGATAAATATACTACCGAAATGGAAGCTGCTATTACCGGTTTACATGATCTCCTGGATAATTATCATGCTTCCTTTCATTATATCACCGGAGATAATATTGTAGAAGAGGTTCTAAATTTCGCTGAACAGCATAAAGCATCGCTGATTATTACTGTACCAAAAAGGCATTCTTTTTTCTTCGCGTTATTTCACAAAAGCATTTCTAAAAGTCTGGCTTACAATTCCCAGATTCCGTTAGTGTCTTTACCGGCTTTGAGTTAGTTATTGTTCAGATCGTAAAGGCTGGCTCGGATTGAAAATTTATTCGCGTAGTGAATCTTAGTGCTATGTAAGATCTCAATAACCGGAGTTTAATGATAAAGGATGCTATATGAACGAAACCATTGAATTTTCCTTTCCGGTTCATCAATTTCCAAATAAGTAAGCGGTCCCAATTGAGTTTTTGCATGTATGGCTTTGTGTATCGCCCCATTCCGGTTGTCATATCCGAGGCACAAGCCAAAGAAGTTTCTCCCTTTCGCATACTTCCCAGGTATTTTTAGCGCATAGTCTTTATTGATAGCAGTTATGTCATTGGGTATATTATAGATATAGTCAAGTGATTCCAATTTGTTTTTCCCGGAGCCTGAGTAACCAGGATCAGATGTTTTGTTTTTAATCTTCGATATTGTCAAAATCATATGAAGCAGTTGTTTTTAAAACGGTTGCTTTTACAGGCTATCCAACAGCTTGTCAAAGTATTAGCATTTACTATTTCTATCCTTGTATAGCAAAATTTATAAGTACATACTCTTACTAACGTTTACAGGCTTTAATGATAATGAGTTTCAAAACTTTCGTATTATTTGCCCCGGCTTTTTCGTTTGCCACGAATTCGGCGTCTTCACAAGATGATTTCCATACAACTTAAGATATCTTGCTGCTGATTGCGTGAATTAATCCGTGCTAATCCGTGTAATCCGTGGCAGTAATTATAAAACCATAGATCTTCCTTTGCGCCCCTCCTTTTTCTTAGTTGAATATGATAGATAAGCACCTTCCTATTCATGTGTGGACGGTGGAAAAAATGCAGGTGTTTAGCAATTGCTAATGCAAGAATTCTTGCTTGATGTATTGATCGAAGATGATTCTTTCACAATAATACAATCCTGGAGTTAGCGGATTTCTTAAGGACCTATGTTGATATCAATGACGCATGACCGTTGAATTGCACTCCAGTAGTAAACTCTTATAATACGTTTATTTATCATATGAGATCGGTAAACAGAATTATATTCAAACAAGCTTCAACTCTGAGAGCTGCGACCCACAGGTTAATACGTAGCTTCAGTCATTTCTGACCCAATAGCTATTTGCTTCAAGGTCTGCTTCCGGATCTATCATTCAATGATTGAACCACCGTTAAAAAGTTTCTTCTCATCTTGAACAATATATATCAATATAGGTTTTCGGACTATGCACGCAACGAGATAAATGGACGATAACGTTCTCGCTTTTTATAACTGGTTGATTGCATTACAGCAAGAATTTTTTTGCGTAGCTTCAACAGATGAAGGAATTACTGCCAATACTTTTCGTATTGTGCTTATTGATGCACACTGGATGTAAAAATGAGCATGCAGATACAACTGATGACAAATACGGGGGGACTCAATTTAAAGATCATGTCCGGTCAACACCCGCACGGACACCCGAAGAGGAGCGCCTGGGATTTAAGCTGCCGCCCGGTTTTGAGATTACCCTGTACGCTTCGGAACCCGATATTGGCAAACCCATAAATATTGCCTTCGATGCCAAGGGC
>DAIQPL010000240.1:0-6556 GCA_036787395.1 Flavisolibacter sp.
AATTAGTACCCAACTTCATTGCCGTATTTATTTCCTCTATTGAACTTACACCTTCTTCTAAAGCAATAAACGCCTCGTTAATAATTGCGCTTATAACGCGGGGTGTTACAAAACCGGGTTCGTCGGAGAGCCATTCTGTTTTTTTGTTTAACATGGCAAAAACATTTGAAGCGATTTGTTTCATGCGATCATCTGCAGCCCCTTCGATGGAAGTTGATTTTAAAAGAGTATTCCATCCATTAATTCGAATAAAGGAAGGATTTGTTTCTCTTAAAGTATGTTCTACGCTATTGATGATGACCGGTGCTTTGTTTTGCTCCAGAAGGTTCATCCGTTCTTCTTCTTTTTCAAAAAGAAGGTCTATCAATGCGGCTGCTTTGGGGTAAGATAAAGATTCGTGTATGCTATTTATCCAGACCAGTTCTACACCGGGCTGCACACCATTGCCTGTCAATTCTTTTTTTAATTCTTCATTAGCAAGAACCACTATCTGCATGGCACGAATTACACCAATAATAGCGAATTAGACAAATTTGGAAACGATCGGTATTAATTAATGATTATTTAGTGAAATTCGTGGCAATGGAAAAGAAAATTATTAATACCCAGAATTCGCCGGCACCGATTGGTCCTTATAACCAGGCGATACTTGTTAGCGATACACTCTATATATCAGGGCAAATTTGCATTGATCCTTCTACAGGCAGTTTGAAAAACAGGGATATACAGGAAGAAACACACCAGGCCATGCAAAACATAAAAGCCATACTGCAGGAAGCCGGAATGAACTTTAGCAACGTAGTGAAGACCACCATTTTTATCACTGATATGAACCGCTTTAGCGAAATCAATGAAATTTATGGAAAATATTTTTCGGATAATTTTCCGGCAAGAGAAACGGTTCAGGTATCAGCCTTACCAAAATTTGCGAACGTGGAGATTAGTATGATTGCTGTGAAATAACGGGTGGTAAGTGGTAAGTGGTAAGTGGCGGTAAGAAGTTTGTTAGTTAAATTTTTTGGTACAACGTCCATACAAGTCTTGTTGCAGCGGCAATTGTTCGTTTCCAAAAAACATAGAAGACTTTCTTAAGACAAAGAGAATGCGAAAATTTTTAAGACGGCTATTACTTAAACCTGTGCTCCGCCTTAGTGCAAAATATTCTTCAAAGCCCGACCGTCAACAGATTTTTGCAGCTCTTTCAGGTTTACTTTCTAAAATATTAAATGGCGAAAAAAAGAAAGGGCTGGTGATTCCTTTTGATATTCACACCGGTCGCTTTATCATTTTTTCTGACCAGCATAAAGGCAACAGAGATGGCGCCGACGACTTTGCTCTTTGTGAATCAAACTATCTCGCCGCACTGGATTATTACAATCAAAAAGGATATCATTATATAGCGTTGGGCGATTGCGAAGAGCTATGGGAGAACCTTTGGCCTTCGGTTAAAAAAGCGCAGAAACCGTCGTTTGAAAAAGAAGCGCAATTTATTCCCAAAAATGCTTTTATTAAAATATTTGGTAATCATGATCTTTTCTGGGATAACGATCCCTTTGCTGCGGTGCTGTTAAAGGAAGTATATGGTTATTCCGTACCTATTTATGAAGGAGTGGTACTGCAAACCACCATCAACAATAAAACAATCAATATATTTTGCACGCATGGACACCAGGGTGATGAAGTAAGCGACGGTAACTGGTTTAGCAAATGGTTCGTTTCGCGGGTTTGGGCACCACTTCAATCCTTTTTACAGATCAACCCTAATACACCGGCTTATGATGCACAGCTAAAAACACTACACAACTCACTTATGTATGAATGGAGTGCACAACAGCAAGACCTGTTTTTGATAACCGGTCACACTCATCAACCTGTGTTTGAAGCACTCACTTATATTGAAAGGCTTTACAGGCAGTTGTTATTTGCAAGGCAAATAAACGACAAGGACATGATTGCTTCCCTGGAAAAAGAAATACAATTGCGCAAATTCGAGTACACAAATGTTTCAGATGATTACCTGAAATTAAAACCCACTTATTTTAATTCGGGTTGTTGTTGTTTCAGTGATGGCGATATTACCGGGATTGAAATCGAAGAAAATTGTTTCCGTTTGATCAAGTGGCATGCAAGTGAGGGAACACCACAAAGAATTATCCTGGAAGAATCGCCGATAGAAGAATTGTTAGAAACAATCAATAAAAAATAAACCCTCTCATTGGAGAGGGTTTATTTTTAAAATCCTTTTGGACTTAAATTATTGTTCTTCCTGTTTACATCGGGTAATTTTTTATCAGGGTCTAAAACCACATCGGTTATAGTGCTTGTTGTTTTGACGTTAAAGGTCCACTCAGAACCACGTTGCCAAACTTCTACGGGAATATTAATTCTTTGCTCTTTACCATTTGATTCTTTTACCAGCACGGTAACCGGCATGGCCATCTGTTCTAAATTCTCAATGGTAATAGAAGCTCCTTTTTCCGGCACATTGTCAATATATTTTACACCTCCTACTCCCTGGTCAAGTGTATAATTGCTAAATACCCAGCCTCGCCAAAACCAGCCCAGGTCTTCACCCGATACATTTTCTATAGTATGGAAGAAGTCCCAGGGCGTTGGATGCTTAAATGCCCAGCGGTTAATGTATTCTCTAAAAGCCCTGTCAAAACGCTCAGGCCCAAGTACTACGTCACGCAAAGCACTTAACATCATGGCTGGTTTTAAATAAGCTGCTACCCCTAAGTTGCTTTGCTGGATCACTTCAGGAGTAGCCCATAAGGGATCCATTTTATCATTAAAAGCCTGCTTTACCATTTCCTCGGGTGGAAAGAAAGAAAACTCGGCAAACTCTCCTTTATTAAATGCTTTAGTAGACAGTTCATTGATGAAGGTGTTGAAGCCTTCGTCCATCCAGGCGTACTTGCGTTCGTTGCTGCCAACAATCATTGGAAACCAGGTATGACCGAACTCGTGATCTGTTACGCCCCAAAGATCACCGCCACTGCTTTCTGAACTACAGAATACAATACCGGGATATTCCATTCCGCCTACAATGCCTGCTACATTGGTAGCTACAGGATAAGGATATTCAAACCACTTAGAGGAGTAGTGTTCAATAGAAGCTTTTACCATTTCGGTACTGCGTTGCCATCCATCTTTTTTAATGCTTTCAACAGGGTAAGCACTCATTGCCAGGGATTTTTTTCCACCCGCAAGATTAATACGTGCAGCATCCCATACAAAAGCACGGGAAGCAGCCCATGCCACGTCGCGTGTATTTTGAAGCTTGAATCTCCATGTAATATTTGCTCCCGATGGTCTTGACTTAGCGTCTTTTATTTCTTCGGCACTGCGCAGCATCACCGTTTTATCGCTGTTGCGGGCACTGGCCAAGCGGGAAACCTGGGTGGGCGTCAACACGTCTTTTTCATTTTGTAACTCACCGGAACCTACAACAATTAAATTAGCAGGCGCAGTAACGCTGTATTCAATATCGCCATATTCCAGGTAAAACTCTCCTGCGCCTAAATAAGGAAGCGTGTTCCATCCCTGTATGTCATCATATACGGCCATACGGGGAAACCACTGCGCAACTTCATATACCCAGCCATTTCTTGTATTTAATCTTC
Organism: Flavisolibacter sp.; assembly: GCA_036787395.1. Classification (GTDB taxonomy): domain Bacteria; phylum Bacteroidota; class Bacteroidia; order Chitinophagales; family Chitinophagaceae; genus Flavisolibacter. Next base: position 3,627 of record DAIQPL010000240.1, read on the forward strand.
CCATACGGTCGGTACCATATTCAGGAACTACAAACTCGTAAGAAACATTGATTTTTGTTTTATTACCGGCAGCTTTCAAAGGTTGCTGTAACCAGATCTGCATACGGGTATCAGCAACCGTATGCTCTGGTGTGTATTTCTTTCCGTCTGCATCAATTGAAATCGATTTTATCACTTCCCCTGCTGTGAAGTTGGCATTTGCCCACCTGCCACCGGTTTGCGTGGTAGTAGCAGAGCCTCTTGATTCCTGCTTGTAAATATTCTGATCCAACTGCAGCCATAGAAACTTTAGGTTGTCGGGGCTATTGTTGGTGTACGTAATTTCTACGGTTCCTGTCACTTTGTGCTGCCCTGTATCTAGTGTGGAATTGATTTTATAATCGGCCCGGTTTTGCCAGTACTTAGGCCCGGGTTCTCCACTGGCACTTCTATAATCGTTAGCGGCTACGGGATAAAATTGAGGATCGAATAGTTTCTTATGGTCATATTTTGACTGTGCAAAGCCAATCATCAAAAGGCAACTAGCCCATACTAACAAACAAAATTTCTTCATATAGTAAAAATGTGGGGTGCAAATTAATTCGTTTTGAGGTACGAAAGAGAAACTATTGAACAGTGGTAGTTTGTTTTAGCATTTTTTGGTGTTAAAAATGAGCAGCACAGTTGTCCAAAGAAATACAATAGTAAGCCAACAGCTACAGGTTTTCTATAATATCCCTATAACCCCTGCCAATAGGAATAGAATGTCCATTAACCTCAACCATTTCGGCGGTGTAAGACTCAATCTTGCTTACTGAAACGATAAACGAACGGTGTATCCGTTTGAAGAGATGAGGAGGTAAAAGATCCTCCATTTCATGAGTACTCATTTTTGATAGGTAAACATTTTTTATAGATACAATTTTAATGTATTCACGCTGGCTTTCAACGTAAAGAATTTCAGAGAACAATATTTTCACTTTCTTTTTCTGCACATTAACAAACAGGTAGTCTTTCGCAACGCCACTGTCTTTCGGTTCCTGCTTTTCGCCTTGTGCTGTTTTTACCTTTGTTACTGCTATTAAAAACCGTTCAAAATCAAATGGCTTAAGCAGGTAGTCTTTTACATTCAGATTAAACCCTTCAAGTGCGTATTGATGATAAGCGGTTGTTATAATTACAGCCGGCGGATGTGAGAGCGTTTTTAAAAAAGCCATACCCTTCAATTTGGGTAAGTGGATGTCTAAAAAAATAAGATCAGTATGATGGTCTGTTAAGTAATCGGTGGCCAGGATAGCATCTTTAAACGTTCCTTCTAACCGAAGGAAAGGTACCTGCGAAATGTAATCGGATAGGACCTTAGCAGCCAGAGGCTCGTCTTCTACTATAATGCATCTTAGGTTAGACATGGGTTGCCAGGTTAATTTTTAAAGCAGCAGTGAATTGCGATGCTCCCTGTTCAACAGACAGGTTGTAATCGGTGTAAAGCAATTCCAGTTGGCGCCTCAGATTAGAAAGGCCAATATTTTCTTTTACACTTCCCTCCAGGGTAGATGCTTCTGAAGAGTTTTTTACCATAAATGACAACCGTCGCTTTTTTACGGAAAGATGAATGTCAACAAATGGATGGCCTCTTGTTTCTGAAACTCCATGCTTGAAAGCATTTTCCACTAAAGGGATGAGCAAAAGTGGAGGCACGGCCTGTTTCATATCTTCAATGTCGTAATTAAAATTGACATGCAATGATTCATCGTAACGTAATTTTTCAAGGTCAATATAGTCAGCGATAATTTTTAATTCCTGTTCTATAGGTATGTAAGCCCCGCCTGCTTCATACAACATGAAACGAAGTATCTTCGACAGGCGCAAAATGGATTCAGGTGCCAGGTCAGACTTATCTCTTGCCAGTGAATAAATATTGTTTAAAGTGTTGAATAAGAAATGCGGGTTTGTTTGAGACTTGAGATAGTTTAATTCTGCTTCCTGCTTATCAATACGAAGTTGCTGCGTGGCTTGTTTTAATTTTACATAATTATAAATGTGCCTTATAATTCCAAAGAAGAAAACGGACCCTACACTATATGCCATTTGATTTTCAAGCGCATGATCTAGTGAAGGGTACACCTTTAAGGGGGTATAAATATTCAATAATATTCCCAGTGACCGCCACTGATAGGATCCATAAGAATATAACATCATGTGCATGAACAGGAGTAGAATTGCGAGAAAAATATTGTAAATGATGGTTTTTCTTTTCCTCAGCACAAATGGGAGGGTATATTCAAAAAGTATAAAATTCACGGCAATAAGATAAAGCCCTCCCCAAAAATTGTTGAGCACAACAGCAAAAAACTTGTCAGGATACTTTCCTAAAGTAGTAAACAGCCCCAAAAAAAAATAGCCAAGTCCGAGCCAGAGATAGAATACCAACCGCCTGAAGTGAAATGATGTCTTCATTTTTATTTTAGATCAGATAAATATCGTCAAATCTTCTCCTATTCTTTTTGCTGTCCATGGAATTGACTTTGTAGTAAACCAATGACCAGTGAACGTCAATTAAAATCCGGAAGTCTTCTTAGTTAAAATAGAAAGTCAAAATTTAAATATCAAAAAATCAACCTGTACTGGGATAAGGAGCCATCCACGACTTTTACTTTTGAATTTTTACTTTTCGATTAAGTCAATCATGGTCTTTATTGGCCTGGCAGCGCTGTTTGTTTACCCTAAACCGCTGTTTGTTGATCACCGCTTTCAGCGCCTGAGATAATTCGATATTCTTACGCTAAATACGCTGAACATGAAAAAAATTGTAACTATCCTCATTGCTTCTTTCCTGACATTTACTTATGGTCAGGCCCAAGTCGAACCAACTGCCGGGAAATGGAAAACCTGGTTCATCAACTCAGGTAAAGGTTATCGTTTGTCACAACCATCACCTTACAAAAACGAAA
>DAIQPL010000241.1:0-6555 GCA_036787395.1 Flavisolibacter sp.
CCTTTCAATGAACTTGACAAGTCAAAAATAATATGAGATTGACAATATTCAATTCGAAGTTTAAAAATTTAGATTTCATTCAATATATTGCGTTTTTATTAAAGAAACTTCAATAAAGCCGCCCCAAATGTCCACAGTTTTAAATATTGACAAATTGGATCTCCAGATTATACAGCAACTGATACACGACGCGAACATTTCTTATGCCGAAATGGGAAAGAAATTGTTTGTTTCGTCGGGCACTATACATGTTCGAATAAAAAAGTTGCAGGACAGTGGAGTCATCAACGGAATGAAATTCCAGGTTGACCTGAAGAAATTAGGGTACGATGTGATCGCCTTTATCGGTATTTACCTTGAAAAAAGCTCTTTGTATGATGCCGTCGCGAAGGATTTGAAAAAAATACCAGAGATCGTCCGCATGAATTATACTACCGGCAATTACAGCATCTTTGCTGAAATCGTTTGTAAAGATATCGGACAGCTAAGAACTATTTTACACGATGAGTTACAAAAAATAAAGGGAATTGAAAGAACAGAAACATTTATTTCGCTGGAAGAAAGCCTGAACAGGAATGTAAAAGTTACAGTGTAATCCTAATGAAATCATTACCTTTTTTTAAAGGGTTGTCCCAGATGCTGGTATTAAACCTGTTGATTAAACCGGCCTGGATCTTTTTCATTGACAGGCAGGTACAAAACCAGGTGGGCCATGAGGTTTACGGAAGATATTTTGCCGTTTTCAACCTGTCTTACGTTTTATTGTTTCTGACGGATGCAGGTCTTTCCAATATGGTAAACCAAAGAATTGCAAGTCACCAATCCGTTTCCCCCGGCCATTATTTGAAACTAAAGCTATTTTTTTGCTTTATCTATGTAGCAATCGCCGGTTTGGTTGGATGGATAACAGGTCTGCAACAGTGGACTATATTTTTCTATGTCATCGGCATACAACTCCTTAGCTCTTTTTTTGTTTTTTTCAGAGGTATTATTACTGCACATCAATTCTTCACAGCCGATGCATGGTTCTCTGTCGTTGATAAATCTTTGATGATACTGCTATGTGTTGGTTTTGTTTATGTTCCTGTTATGTTGGGGAAGATTACCCTCCTGTTATTTCTTAAAATCCAATTGTTATGTACGGCCTTTGCTGTACTGGTGAGCATTCTATTTGTTGTAAGAAAAAAGTTGCTGACTGGCGGCATAAAAGAAAACACCTTTTCAGTTTTAAGATCGATTGCACCGTTTGCTGTTATTATTTTATTGATGTCTATGCACTACAGGATAGATGGCTTTCTTTTGGAACGCATCCATTCCAATGGTGCTTATGAAGCTGGTATATATGCATCCGCCTATAGATTGCTTGATGCGACAAATACAGTAGGATACCTGGCTGCCAGTTTTTTAGTGCCCTTCATAGCCCGTCACCAGTTTCAGAAAAAAACAATAGAAGAAGCTGTGATAAATACAAGGCACGGTTTATTGTTTTTTGGTATTGGAGTAGCTTGCTTTTGTATTCTCTTTGCTCCATGGATACAGGAGTTATTATATCATACTGATACTCCATATCATTCAAAGGTGATACAATTATGTGTTGCTGTTTTGCCTGCCTATTTACTGGTTCATGTTTATGGCTCTGCCCTAACGGCTACTGCAAGGTATAGATCCTTTATCCTGGTTATGCTGTTATCTGTTCTTTTTAATTTAGTACTCAATTTTATCCTTATTCCATTATACGGTGCTGTCGGTTGTTGTATATCGGCTTTAACCAGTCAATATTTTTGTGCATTGGGCTGCTATCTGGTAGCTACCAAAAGCCTGGAATTGCCCTTCATGCCCAAGTCGATTATTATTTACCTGGCTACAACCATTGGGCTAATTGCTTTCTTCTATTTTGGTAAATTATTAAAGCTGAATGTTTGGCTTATATTAGTTACTGCTATTTGCTTTGTATTGATGCTCTTGATTGCCCAGATTACTTACAACAAAAAATATTTCATAAGATTACCTTAATACTATTCCATGCCTGACCTGATTTCTGTTTTTACCAAATGGTGGAAATTTATTATTGGGCTTAGCTTAGTGGCAGTCATTGTTGCTTTTATTGCTGCTACTCTAAGCCCAAAGAAATACCTATCATCTACCACTGCCTTGCCTGCAAATAGCCTTACCGCAGATAAAGCAAGAATCTTTAATGCTAACATTGAGGCGCTTTATCCTGAAATTGGTTTACCGGATGAATTAGACAAATTGGAAGGTACTGCGGCTTTAGACACCTTATTTATTGCAACAGCCGACGAATTTAACCTGGCCCCTCACTATAAAATTGAAGCCTCCGATGAAGCCACCTACAAGGCGGCATTAGAATTAAAAAGAAACAGCCGTATTTCCAGAACGGGTTATGGCGAGCTAAAAATAAAAGTATGGGATGAAGACAGAAATATGTCAGCAGCACTGGCTAACCGTTTATTGAACAATCTTCAACAAATACATCAACATCTCCAAAATGAGAACAGCAGTTTAATCTTAAAAAAAATCAAGGAAGGATATATTTTAAAACTGCAAGAATATAAACAGGTAAATGACACAACTAAAAAATTAGCAAGCACAGAAGCGAATATTGCAGAAATGCAGAACAATGCGTTGCTAAGTCAACTCCAGGAATACAAAAAAATTATAGGTGAATATGAATTGGCAGTTTCGTTAAATCCACAAGTATTATTGACGGTAGAGAATGCCCGCCCTTCTTTATGGCCCGATAAGCCCAGAATTTTAGAGATAGTATTATTCACTTTGGCTGCAGCCATCGGAACCACCTTTCTTCTGGCATTGATAATGGAAAGACAAAAAAAATAGTGTGACACAGACACTCATTAATAAACTTGTTGTTATTATATTTTCTAGCTTGCTTATAGCAGTTACATCGATGGCTGCTTATTTGCAGCAGATCCAGTTTGTTTTTGTTCCATTTGCGCTTTTACTAATTTTTGTTCTTGTTCAATATCCACAATATCTTTTTTATTTGCTACTGGCTGCCATTCCCTGGTCCTTTGAATATAGCTTTAGTCCAACCATGGCGACAGATGTACCTGACGAGCCTTTAATGCTGCTTGCCGCCGTTGCCTCCATCACGTTGTTTATCTATAAAAAGCAAGTAAACCTCTTAAGGCTACATCCTTTATTATTCCTGATTTTGATTCACTTTTTCTGGACAATTATTACCGTGATATTGTCTACGAACATGCTTATTTCAGCAAAGTATTTACTGGCAAAAGCCTGGTATCTTTTGGCATTTGTGTCGTTGCCTTTATTCCTTTTCGAGAACGAAAAAAAATTAAAGCTGGCTGCCTTTATTTTAACCGGATCCATGCTTTTGTTCATGTTTGTTATACTGGCAAAGCATGGGCAATATAACTGGTCGTTTGAAAAAGTAAATCATGCCCTACATCCTTTCTACAAGAACCACGTTACTTATTCTGCCTTACTTGTTTTAATAGTGCCTCTTCAAATGGCCTTTATTAGAAATACCGTTTCAAGATCCTTACGATATTTTTTAATCGGCATACTACTTATAAGTTTTATGGCGCTGTATTTTTCTTATGCAAGGGGTGCATGGATAGCTTTATTTACCGGCCTGGCAGCTTATTGGTTATTAAAAAGAAAATTTCTACTTCCGGGCTTTGTTATTTTTTTTGCCATTTGCATCGGTTCCGTACTTTGGCTTAAGACCAATGACAAGTATTTGAAGTTTACACCGGATTATAATACCACTGTTTACCATACTGATTTCCGGGAACATATGATAGCCACCTATCAAATGAAAGATGTGTCTACCGCCGAAAGATATTATCGCTGGATAGCCGGTATACGTATGACAAAAGATAGCTGGAATACAGGTTTCGGTCCCGGCACTTTTTATTCTAATTATAAATCCTACACAATTCCTGCGTTTAAGACCTGGGTAAGTAAAAATGAAGAGCACTCAACCGTACACAATTACTTCCTGCTCCTGGTTGTTGAACAAGGTGTTATTGGTCTATTGTTATTTTTATTATTGGTTGGCTGCTTATTCTGGTATGCACAAAAAATTTATCACAGCACAAAAAACAGGTTTTGGAAAACCGTTACTGCCACCATTGCTGCTATCTTAACAATGATATGCACTGTAAACTTTTTAAGTGACCTGATAGAAACAGATAAGGTAGGCAGTATATTTTATTTATGTGTCGCTACTTTAATTGTGGCGGATGTAAAAACCAAAGACCCTGGTACAGGCTGAGACAGGAAATAGCAACACTATTTAGAACGTTGTTTATAAGTTTTGGTTTGTATCAGATTTTTCCCCTGACATTCAGCGCATCTCTTAACCCATTTCCCAATAAGTTAAAGGCTAATACCAGTAACATTATAGCAAAGCCAGGAGCTAGTGCAAGCATCGGGTTTTGAGTAATGATAAAGTTATAGTTCTCTTTAATCATGAGTCCCCAACTTGGCTGCGGCGGTTGTACCCCTACTCCCAAAAAGCTTAATCCTGCTTCAATAACAATTGCTGAAGCAAAGTTGGAAGCGGCAATTACCAAAATAGGCCCCAATATGTTTGGTAAAATATGACGGGCAATTATTCTAAAATCTGAAAAACCTAAAACTTTCCCTGCTTCTACATATTGTAATTCTCTTGCTGCCAAAACCTGTCCGCGAACCAGCCTTGCCACGTTCACCCACATCGTTAACCCCACAGCAATAAAAACCTGCCAGAATCCCTTTCCTAACAACAATGTAATAGCAAAAACAAGTAACAAAGTGGGAATACTCCAGATAACATTAATTAACCACATGATTGCATTATCAGCAAGGCCCCTGTAGTACCCGGCAATAGCTCCAAGTGTGATACCTACAGCAAGCGAAATAAGCACCGTTATCAGTCCTACGCTCAGGCTTATTCGTGTTCCAATAATCAACCTGCTCAGGATGTCACGACCGTATTTATCGGTGCCTAAATAATATTTTTTGGTGATAACAGGATGGAGTGCTAGTTGCTTTTTAAAAAAGGCGATACGTTCAGTCACACCTTCATCGATAAATTTCTGAACGATAAGGCTATCTCCCTTCACTTGCCACGATGTTATTGGCATATACTCATATTCATCCAGCTTGCCTGAAAGTAATCTTGTAAAAAAACCTGGCGTTGATGTTCTTTCTTTTTTTAGAAGTACAAAGGATTGACTGTAACCAGGCTTTTCTCCACCAATTTCTAAAATAATCCTGTTAGCAAATGGCGAAGGATCAGGCGCCAGGAAATAACCAAATACAGCAATTAAGATGGCTAGCACTACCATTACAAGTCCTGCCATGGCGCCCTTGTTTTTTTTCAAACGTCTCCAGGATGCTTGCCAAAATGATTGTGATGCGCCATTCATCAAAGGAAGATAATTATTTTGTTCTTCTCCCTTTCCATTCATATTTACCAAACTGGCTTATGCTGCCTACAACAACAGTGTAAAGAATGTGTAGTGGCTGAAACAGAAAAAAATAACTCATCAACTTTTGTTCTTTATAAAAATGGGCTACTGCAGAAACAAAATTCCATTCGATAGCGGTTTTGAGAAAAAGGTAACCAATAACATACAACCAGTATTCGCTGTTAGAAAAAGAAAAAAGGACCAAAACAAAGAACAAGCAATTAAAAAGGTATACAAATGCCAGTACGGCAATAATCCTGAAATCGTGATACACCAGTGTTTTACTGGCCCATCTTTTTCTTTGCATGTAAAAGTCTTTCCAGGTTAACATAGGCTCTGTCTTCATAATAGCCTGTTCACTTTTTAAGTAGAAGACTTTACCAGGATTCTCCTTCCATATTTTATACATCAAAAGCATATCATCACCCGTCGCTACATGTTCAATTCCTTCAAAACCGTTTACATCAATAAACGATTGTTTCTTGTAGGCCAGGTTAGCCCCGTTACACATGGTATGAAAATTAGTAGCAACGCTGGCAGCAGTTATACCTTGTAACGTTATAAAATCAATTGCCTGGAAAGCTTGAAGCAACGATTTGTTATGTGAGAACTTAACAGGAGCTACTATGAAAGACGCCTCTTTTTGCACATAAAATTCGTTAATGGTTTGCAGCCAATCAACAGGTGGAATGCAATCAGCATCTGTAGTAACGATGAGTTCACCTTTTGCCGTCCTTACTGCTGTTTCAATTGCTTTTTTTTTAGAGGAGGCATCCGCCTGCACGCCTGGTTGTAGTAGGAGAAGATTTGGCAACTTAAAACTTTTCACTATGTGCGCTGTACTGTCGTCTGAAAAATCATCTACTACAATTATTTCAAAATTGCATTGCGGGTAGCTTTGTTGCTTTAATGCAATAAGCAATTCACCTATATGGCTTTCTTCGTTTCTTGCCGGTACAATAACAGAAATAAAACTACACTTATTCGTTCCCTGAGTTGAAAAGTCAGAAAGTGAACACCATCCTTTTTTGTAATAAAAAAATAAGGAGCCATAAATAAGAAAGAAAATTAAAACAACGGAAAGAAGAGTCATTGG
>DAIQPL010000242.1:0-6552 GCA_036787395.1 Flavisolibacter sp.
GTATCCCGGTTTTAAAAAAAGTATGGGAGGAAATCTTAAGCTTATAGGAGTGATTTAAAAATGAGTATGAGAAAACTTCTTTCAATATTGTTTTTTTTAGCAGGTTCTCTTTCCACGCTCACTTCTTTTTCGCAGGAAGATAGCGTGTACCTGTTTTGCTATTTCAAAGGCAATGGCGACGGACTCCATTATGCTTATAGTAGTGATGGCTATAACTGGAAACCTTTATTTAATGACAGCATTGTGTTGAAACCTGCTATCAGTAAAGATAAACTAATGAGAGATCCTTGCATCACCAGGGGAGGAGACAGAAAGTTTCACCTGGTATGGACCGTTAGCTGGAATGACAAAGGCATTGGCTATGCTTCTTCAACAGACCTTCTTCACTGGTCTGAACAGGAGTTTATACCGGTAATGGCGAACGAAGATTCGGCACGCAACACATGGGCGCCTGAAATTACTTATGATCCAAAAAAGAAAGAGTATATGATCTATTGGGCTACTACTATAGCAAGCCGCTATATCTTAAAAGACACAGCAGCAGAAAGCCGTTATAATCACCGGATCTATTATGTTACCACCGAGGATTTTAAAACGTTCAGTAAAACAAGGTTGTTGTATGAGCCGGGCTTTAGTGTGATTGATGCTTCTATTGTGCAGGATGGAGATGGGTATATCATGTTATTAAAGAATGAAACAAGATACCCGGTTGAAAAGAACATCCGGATAGCCTATGCAAAAAAATTGACGGGTCCTTATTCTGCTGCAGGAAAGCCAATTACAGGTAATTATTGGGCTGAAGGTCCTACTGCATTAAAGATTAGTAAAAAATGGATTGTTTATTTTGATAAATACCGTGATCATAAATATGGAGCAGTAGAATCTAATGATTTGCTTAATTGGACCGACGTTTCTGATAAAATTAGTTTTCCAACCGGAACAAGACATGGGACGGCGTTTGTTATTTCACGCGAGGAGTTTGAAAGAATGGTGAAATAAGTCAGTTGTGATTTGTGTTTACTAGTAAAGTAGCCAATCTGTTGATCAGAAAAAACAAATGTCGGGTGCTATCTACTGCAATACTTCATTCTTTGGGTGAATGGAACTCCAATAATCAATCCATCTATTGGTTATTTCAACCTCAGTTAAACGATCATAGGCAGGTGAAAAAAGAGGAATGATCCGATCCACCCTCGTCACTATAACATTATTTATTGTGTATTGGTTACCTGCACTTCTATAATACGAGAGTATCGACTCAAATACCGCTCCTTTGTGCAGCACATCCGCTATTCCTTTAAACCGATATCCTTTACGGGTAAAAACATCTACCACATTAATTTCAATGGAAGGATTGAGCAAAAGATTTGAGGTTGTTCCCGGTGAGTAAATATCGGCAAAGGCCAAATGATCTTCGTCCCAGGCTATTGTAGTTCCTTTAGGTGACAGGTTGGGAGTGCCATCCGGGCAAATGGTAGCAATAAAACCGAGTTTTGCCCCATTTACAAAGTCCCTGACTTCTTGTGTTAAAAGACCCATGTGTGAACTAACTTTTGAGTACATAAAATTACTCCGGATCGGCAACAATAATCACAATTCCGGGAACTGATGTATACTTAAATGCAATTTTATTCAATTGATCCTGGCAACTCCTAAACAACATGTCTCAGCCAACTGACGTTAAATTTAGGTTCCTGGGGCAAACTCATCGGAGAGGGAAACGCGACACCTCAATCACAGAGTGTAATAATCAGTGGGCAATGATCACTAATAGGCAGCCATTCTTCCGCACTGCCGACGCTAACCTCTTCCACTTGCGATTGAAGGTTTTCGGATACAAAGAGATAGTCGATGTGATACGGTTTGTTTTTGTGCCGGTACATATAATATGTAGGATGAATTTCTTTGCCTTGCTCAATATTATTGTAGAAATGATAACAGCTATGAATTCTCATTTCGGTCATTCGAGTGACAAGCATTGAATGAGTTATTCTACGTTTGAGTTTGTCCCAAAAAACGTTGCTATTGAAATCTCCGGCAATTATTACATTTTCTCTTTTCAATAATTCGTGATAGTAATCAAGTGCTTTCCAGATTTGACCAACGTATTTGTAACTCGGATCCATGGCGTTAAATGCCCATATCGCCAAAAGAAAATATTCCTTATTTTGTTTTGTTATGAGAACTGGCAAAATTGTCTTGATCTCTGGGTTATGAATATCGAGTAATGTTAGCTTGTATCCCGAGTAAGATATGACTGCTAAACCTTTGTTTCTATTAGCACCATGCCAAACTATATCCGTTGGTTGATTGACGCCAGGATTGAAAACTAATTTACCTGGATGCTCGCATTCCTGCACTATTAAAATGTCCAGATTATGAGCTTGAATAAGACCTGCCTTTTTTCTGAATGCCATGTGGCAATTCCAGGTAGCAATTTTCATTTTAGGATGTTGCTGAAATTGTTATTGCTATTTATTTTTCTTGATCCTGGTCTTTGGGTTCCCACAACTGAATTTTATTTCCTTCAACGTCAATAATGTGAACAAATTTGCCATATTCAGAATCCTCAATTTTGTCTACAATTGTTACTCCTTCATTTTTAAGTTGCTCTACAAGAGTTTCTAAATTGTCAACTCTATAGTTTATCATAAAGTCTTTTGTTGAAGGCTCAAAATATTTTGTATTCTCTGCAAAAGGATTCCATTGAGTAAGTCCCTTTTTTGTGCTGTCATCAAGTTGCCGCCATTCAAAGCTTGTTCCATATGGAGTTGTGTCAAACCCGAGGTGAGTTTTATACCATTCGTTAACTGCTTTTGGGTCTTTGCATTTGAAAAAAACGCCACCAATGCCTGTTACTTTTTTCATTTTTGTTGTTGTTTATTTTGTTTTGTAATTGTAGTCTTTACATGCGAAGCCTACATTGTGATCAAGCCGGGTATTTCTGTATTTGAATTTCAAAACTTTGCCCCAGTTGCCAACCACGACAATCGTGGAAGATAACAGTTATATGGCGGCCCCTGTTATAGCGGTTGCTGTTTGTGGTTTGACAGTTTTTCTTTTTAAAATCAGCGCAGCGATCAGCGTAACAATTAATCCTACAGGAAGTATTTCCACATAGGTCATAATGATCACAAAAAATTCATTTTTAGCCCATTCCCTCATCTTTGTCATCTCTGCTGTTTTCTCAGCCAATGTAGCCGCACTTGCTCCACTGGCTTTTAGCTGATCAAGCTCGCGGATAAAATACTTATCGTAAAAATCGGGCATAAAAAAATGGAAATTGATCAGCCAGGTGACGACGTATAAAGTAGATGCTACCAACGTGATGAGGAGACCGACTTTGAAGGCTTTTCCAAAGCTGACCATTCCGTTATTGTATTTGTCACGGAAGTTTTTAATACCCACAAAAATCAGCGAGAAGGCGAGGATCATACTGGCATAACCGAATACCATTCCACCTTCGAAATCGCCGGAAGCACAAAAGACGGCTGTGGAGATCACTCCCATAGCACTAACAATCAGTCCGGCGATAAGACCGCAAACAAGCACAATTTTTTTCATTTGATTAAATTTTGGTTTGATTTAATGAGCTGTAAAAATCAGGTTTGCTGCACTTTTTTTGCTCATACTTTCGGGTGATTTTATCTTTTTTTCCTTTTTTTCATCCAAAAGGATGAAGTTTTATGGTATCAAACCCAAACGTTTTGCTTTTTCAACAGCCTGTGTCCTTCGCTGCACATCCATTTTCTCAAATATTTTTGAAGAATGTGTTTTGATCGTATTGAGTGAAACAAATAATTTTTTTGCAATTTCCTGGTTGCTCAACCCTTCTGCCATCAGTTGCAGTACTTCCAGTTCCCGTTTACTCATACCCAGTTCGTTCAATGCATTTTCATTGATTGTAAAAGGATCATTGGGGTTGGTATATAAATATTTCTCAACCACCACTGTTTCCACTTTTGGTTTGGTGAGTTTGATGGCCAGCCAGATCCCCAACAAAGTAAAAATAATTGCTATGGCGCCGATATAGATCTCCACAGAATGATCAAAGATTACAAAACGCAGTTGGAGCCAGTTAAGCAGGAACAAAAGAAGGCCCAGGATTGCACCGTATAAAAGGTTAGTCTTGTTTTTTCTCAACAGTTTGCTGATCATCAGTCTGCGCTTACCATTTGGTTTGATAAAATACAAAGATTATCGCATTGTTGGTGTTCAAAGTAAGGGTAATATCATTAATAATTAGGATTACAAACAACACGAGGCTAAAGATTATCTAATTAAGTTTGTTGGTGAAGAGTTTTTGAATTGCCAGTTGATAAAATTGCAGACTAACCAATTGCTGTGTGCTGCTTTGTTCTCAACCAGTATCAATCCGGTTTCCTGAACAGATTCATACCCATGTTTTACTATAATTTAAAACTTAATTACGGAAGGTTACGGTTTGCACACAATGGATTTCTGTCGTTGTATTATTTGCTCCAAATTATCGTAATGCTGCTGCCGCCGTTGTTACATACAACAATATCGGCCTTTCCATCTCCATTTAGGTCTGCGATAGCAACGCCTTTTGGATGCTGACCCGTCGTAATCACTTTACTGTTCAAGCCGTAACCATTTTTACCGGCTACGAAAAGATAAATTCTGTTGCCCTCATAGTCGGAAGTTACAATATCATTTATTCCATCACCATTTACGTCACCGATAGCGATGCGATTCGGATTCTGTCCCGCTTGGAAGGGCGAGCCTTTGAGCATTGTAAACTTTCCTGTTCCGTCATTGAGTAAAACCGTAAGACCGTTTTTTCCTTTTCCTTCCGCCATGCTGCTCGGTGAGTTTATAACTGCCAGGTCGGGTTTGCCATCAGCATCAATATCACCAATTGCAACACCAAAGGGATTATCCCCGCAGGCGAAGGAAGAGCCAGCTGCTTCATTAAATCCGCCTTTGCCATCAGCAAGAAGAACAGTAAGATTATTTCCTTCAGTGTTTGTTGTCACTATGTCGGGCACTCCGTCATTGTTTAAGTCAGCGGCACGCAGCCGTTGGTACGGACGCTTACCTACTTTGAAAAACTTTCGTTGCTTTCCAAAAAAAGTTGTGTTGTCGCCAAAAAGGACTTCAACCTGGTCGTTACCCCAACTGTCGGTAACGAGGTCTGGCCATCCGTCATTATTAAAATCTCCTGCTGCAATGCCATGAACATGCGGGATGCCTGCAGTGGCAAAAGGCGAATGAGCTGCCTGGGTAAAATTGGCTCTTCCGTTGCCGAGCAAAACAGTTAGATATTTTCTTTCGTGATTGGCAAATGCCAAATCAACATTTCCGTCTTTATTAAAGTCAACAATGCAAATATCATTTGGTATTGACCCTGCGAAAAATGGAGAGTTGTCTGCTTGTGTAAAACCACCTTTGCCATTGCCGGACAGAATGGTAACGCTGCTATCGGTTTCGCTTGTTATTGCAAGGTCAGGAAAATTATCATGATTAAAGTCGGCAACCTCAACACTTCCGGGAGCATTGCCCACTTTAATTATTGTTGTGTCGGACGCAGCTTTCGCAACCTCTTCGAAACTATTACTACCTGCCGTCGCTCCACAACTGCTAAATAAAAGCCATAAGAAAATGTTCAACGGGGAACTGTTCATCAGTCACTTAATTTTTTATGATGTCATAAGGGATAAACGCTTCACTTGTGAAAATAAATTGTTTCGCTTACAGGGCGTTTGTTGATTACACAACTGTGTCAAAACTCTTGATGAAATGCAATAAAAACCAGGGCTGAATGAGTAGCAAAATCCGTTAATGACTGCCACGTTTGTGTTAAGTACGGCATCTGAAAAATGCTTAATGGACACGGCATTTTATTAGTCTTTACGGAAACATGGGATTACATCTTCTTTAAAATAAGGGTGCTGGTTTACCCAAAACATGTAGCTTACTCTTAAAAAATCTTTGGCGAAACCATGTAATAGAGGACAATGTTTTTGTGTGGTTTTATTGGCATATCCACTTCGTCATTGTAATCAGGGTCTGCACCGGTCTTACCGATACAATTACCATCCTGAACAGCGATCCCTATCGGAACAGATTATAATTTTCGATGGCTAATGACCGTTAGCCACCAAATTTAGTTGATTTCGTTTTTCATGAGCTGTATCTTTAATCTGTTATCAATTAATTCTCACCACATAAGTTTACTTTGCTCACATTATTTTCGACTAAATAAAAAAATACCTGCTAATTGGTTGTTTTCTACCTAATAATGCAGAACTTTAATTACCCTCTGAATTTAACTACCGGCTAGTGCCTTCCATTGAACTTCAAATGAATTTATACCAATTGCTATAAGTTTTTTTTGTTATCGAATACTCGTAAAATAACTAAACATTAAAGTCTTATTTCACTGAGACGGATACAATGCTGTCAGCCTGATCCTGTCAACTAATTATTCTGCTGAAATGATCTTTAAAGATTTTCGTCCGTCTCCTCTACTGGAGGAATTTGTTGAGATTTACCATCTCCGGCACTTTGTTTTTTCCAATAATAAAA
>DAIQPL010000243.1:0-6548 GCA_036787395.1 Flavisolibacter sp.
AAGGCAATGTAGAAAGGAACCTTGTTATCCCAAGCTGCCAGTGCTTTTAAGTAAGTACCGATTTTATTCGCCGCATCACCTTTGCGTGTCACCCTGTCTGCGCCGGTAATAACCATGTCCACTAAACCGTGCTGCATTAAATGTCCGCCTGTATTATCAGTAATAACCGTATGAGGAATTCCCTGATTGACTAACTCCCATGCGGTTAACGAGGCTCCCTGGTTCCGCGGCCGGGTCTCATCCACCCAAACATGTATGGCAATGCCCCTGTTGAAAGCTTCATAAATTGGGGCGGTTGCTGACCCATAATCAACAAAAGCCAGCCATCCCGCATTGCAATGGGTTAGAATATTAACAACAGCGCCATTTTTCTTTTTTGAAATGCTTTCTATTAGTTGTACACCATAACCGCCTATTCTCCTGCAGTAGTCTGCATCTTCATCTGCGATACGATTAGCATTGTCAAGGGCTATTTTTATTTTTTCATCGCTTGAAGTTCCTTTTGAAATTGCTTGTATTTGCTGGTTTACCGCCCATTCGAGATTTACGGCAGTGGGCCTGCTGGCTTTAAGTAAATCGGCGCATTCATGTAAATAGCTATCGTAAGCTTCGCTTTTTCCCGCCGCTTCTATTGTAGCCAGGTACATGCCAAACCCGGCAGTGGCACCGATAAGTCCTGCACCTCTTACATGCATATCCTTGATAGCATTTATTGTTTCTTTTACGCTAGAGAGGTTTTCAACAACAAACTGGTGAGGCAATAAACGCTGATCAATGATGCGGATTACCCTACTATTATTTTCATCAACCCATATCGTCCTGTAGTGTTTCCCATTTACCTGCATATTTGGTAAAAGTATCCAGATTAGATATAAGGATAACTATAAAAGAAGCAGCAACAATAATATTCCCTACCTGTGTTAACATATTCACCTTGTTCACTGCAGCATGAATTTTCCTACCTTTGCAGCCATTTTTCAAAATCAAGTTTAGGGAGCCCTTATGGCTATTCGTTATAAAGAATTTAAGTATTTAGACCTCCCTTCTATCGAAGAAGAAGTTCTCGAACGGTGGGATAAGGAAAACGCCTTTCAAAAAAGCGTTACACTTAGAGAAGGTGCACAGCCTTTTGTGTTTTATGAGGGTCCGCCCAGTGCTAATGGCCTGCCTGGTATTCACCATGTCATTTCAAGAACATTAAAAGACCTTGTGTGTCGGTACAAAACGATGCAAGGTTTTAAAGTGGAACGCAAAGGCGGTTGGGATACCCATGGATTGCCTATTGAATTAGGAGTAGAAAAAGAATTAGGCATTACTAAAGAAGATATTGGTAAAAAGATTTCTATTGCCGAGTATAATCAAAGATGTCGCGAGGCGGTTTTACGCTATAAGGACAAATGGGACGACCTCACCAAAAAAATGGGTTATTGGGTAGACCTGGATCACCCGTATATAACCTTTACAAATGAATACATCGAAACACTTTGGTGGTGCCTGAAAGAACTCTATAACAAAGGGCTACTCTACAAAAGCGTTTCTATTCAGCCTTATTCACCAGCGGCGGGTACCGGTTTAAGCTCTCATGAATTAAATCAGCCCGGAACTTACCGGAATGTAAAAGATACCAGTGTTATTGCTATGTTCAGGGCTGTAAAGAATGCTAAATCGCAATTCTTATTTGACGCAGCTGGAGACAAGGAAGTATATTTTCTTGCCTGGACCACTACTCCCTGGACACTTCCTTCAAACCTTGGTTTGACGGTTGGGCCTGCTATTGATTATGTGTTGGTAAAAACATTCAATCCTTACACACATCTTCCTGTTAATGTAGTTTTGGCTAAGGCGCTCTTGTCAAAATATTTTAAGCCCGAAGGCCAAAATGGTGACTTTGAAGGCTACAATGCAGAACAAAAGCTTTTGCCCTGGAAGACATTGGCGGAATTTAAAGGAAAAGAGCTGGAGAATTTTGAATATGAGCAATTGCTGCCTTATGAGGCCAACTCAACAGGGGCGATAAAAGCCATTACGCCGGATGCAAAACCTTTTCGGGTGTTAATAGGCGATTTTGTAACGACGGAAGATGGTACTGGTATTGTGCATACGGCTCCTGCTTTTGGCGCAGATGACTTTAGAATAGGGAAGAAATATAATATAGGCATACTCACTTTGGTAGATAAGCAAGGAAAATTTGTAAATGATTTGGGTGAGTTCAGCGGCCGCTATATTAAGGATTATAAGGACGAGAATAATTATATTGATGTAAATGTAGATATCGCTGTAAAGTTAAAAAAAGAAAACAGGGCTTTTAAGGTCGAGAAGTATGAACACAGCTATCCGCATTGCTGGAGAACTGATAAGCCTGTAGTTTATTACCCCTTGGATGCTTGGTTTATTAAAACTACTGCCGTAAAGGATAGGATGGTGGAGCTGAATAAGACTATTAATTGGAAACCTGAATCGACTGGCACCGGCCGTTTTGGTAACTGGCTGGAGAATATGGTCGATTGGAACCTGAGTCGTAGTCGCTATTGGGGAACACCTCTCCCTGTATGGAGAACAGAAGACGGTTCTGAAGAAAAATGTATTGGTTCCATTGATGAATTAAATGCGGAAATCAGGAAAGCAAATCAGGTATTAGGGGGTGACGTTAATACGCACTATTTACATGACGGTATTTTAGACCTACACAAACCTTACGTTGATGAAGTAATCCTGGTTTCAGACAAGGGCAAACCCATGCATCGTGAGCCGGACTTGATTGACGTTTGGTTTGATAGTGGAGCAATGCCTTATGCTCAATGGCATTTCCCTTTTCAAAATAAAGAATCTTTTAAAGAAAGTTTTCCTGCTGATTTTATTGCCGAAGGTGTTGATCAAACACGTGGCTGGTTTTATACGCTGCATGCTTTAGGAGTTATGCTGTTTGATAGCGTTGCCTATAAAAGCTGCGTTTCTAACGGCCTGGTGTTGGATAAGAACGGCAATAAAATGAGTAAGCGTTTAGGCAACGTGGTTGATCCATTCAAAACCATTGAACAGTTTGGCGCTGACGCTACCCGGTGGTACCTGATAACCAATGCCTCTCCCTGGGATAACCTAAAGTTTGACCTGGAAGGTATTAAAGAGGTACAGAGAAAATTCTTTGGTACCCTATATAATAGCTATCAATTTTTCTCCCTCTATGCCAATGTGGACGGCTTTAGCTTTAAAGAGCAATACATTGCTATAGCAGAAAGACCGGAAATTGATCGCTGGGTATTGTCATCTCTTCAAACATTGATTAAAAGGGTAACGGCTGCCTTTGATGATTATGAACCTACGCAGGCGGGGCGTTTAATTGAAGATTTTGTGGATCAGCATTTAAGTAATTGGTATGTACGGCTTTGCCGGCGCCGTTTTTGGAAAGGTGAGTATGAGCAGGATAAAATTGCGGCTTATCAAACTCTGTATGAATGCCTGGAAACTGTTCTTCGCTTGATGGCTCCCATATCACCCTTTTTTAGCGATGAGCTGTTTAAAAATTTAAATGCAGTTACAGGAAAGCACATAGAAGCCTCAGTTCATCATATCTTGTTTCCTTCAGCTAAAGATGAATTAATAGATGTTTTACTCGAAGAAAGGATGCAATTGGGCCAGGACGCTTCTTCCCTGGTACTGTCATTGCGTAAGAAAGCCAATATAAAAGTGCGCCAGCCCTTACAAAAAGTGCTCATTCCTGTGCTGAACCCCTTAATGAAGCAACAATTGAAAAAGGTTGAAGATCTTATTAAAGCAGAGGTCAATGTAAAAGAAATAGAGTATTTGCAAGACACAGAGGGCTTTATTAAAAAAAAGATCAGGCCTAACTTTACCGCCCTCGGTAAAAAGCTCGGTCCCAGGATGAAAGGAGTTGCAACTGCGCTCACAAATTTTTCTCAGCATGAAATTTCTTTATTTGAAAAAGAAGGTAGATATTCAACTCCCATTGGTAATGATGAGTTCGTTGAATTAGCTTTAACTGAAGTAGAAATCAGCAGCGAGGACATTCCTGGTTGGACAGTAGCAAGCAAAGGACCGCTTTCAGTTGCATTAGATATAAATGTTACACCTGAATTAATACAAGAAGGCAATGCCCGCGAATTTGTCAACCGTATTCAAAAGATCAGGAAAGACAGTGGTTTTGATG
This sequence comes from Flavisolibacter sp., assembly GCA_036787395.1. GTDB lineage: Bacteria > Bacteroidota > Bacteroidia > Chitinophagales > Chitinophagaceae > Flavisolibacter. The sequence continues at coordinate 4,166 of DAIQPL010000243.1, forward strand.
TTACTGACCGCATAGAAGTGAAAGTAGCTGCCAATAATGGTATCAGCCAATCTTTAGCTAAGTATAATGATTATATTTGCGCGGAAATTCTGGCAGATAAGCTGGAATTAACATCAAAAATCGACGAGGGCACTGAAATAGAGGTTAATGATAACCCCTTGAAGGTCTTCGTTTTAAAAAAGGGGTAACTAAATGTTATGGCTATAAAAAAGCAAGCAACTAAAAAAGCTTCAAAGGGAGCTCCTGCTAAAAAAGCTCCTGCCAAAACTGCTCGTCCGGTTGCAAAGGCCGCAACTAAAAAAACTGCAGCAAAGAAGCCAGTTGCAAAAAAGGCCAGTCCTGCTTCCAAAAAAACAGTAAAAGCGATCGCTTCTAAAAAAACGGTAAAGGCATTACCTAAGCCTCCGATAAAAAAAGCAGTGGCTGTCATTAAGAAACCTGCTGTTGCTATTAAAAAACCTGTAACGCCTGCGGCGAAGTCGGCTCCTTTAAAAAATGCGGAGCCATTAAAAAAACCAGCTATTACTGCGCCGACACATCAGGAAGTTAAGCCCGCAATTAAACCTTTGCCACCAGCACCTAAAAAAGAACCGCCAAAGCCAACAAAGGTGGTCATTCCTAAAACTTCTACCACTAAAGCAGTTAAATATAATCCGGATTTTACTAAATCCGTATTAGATTCACATAACAATGAACTAACCGGCCCTACTATGCGATACTCAGATTCAGAACTTACAGAATTTAGAGATTTGATAATGAAGAAGCTGGAAACAGCTAAGAAAGAGCTTGCTTATTTACAGGGTTTAATTACCCGTAAGGATGAGGGCGGTGATATGGAGGATGGCCGCTACATGACAATGGAAGACGGAAGCATGAGTATGGAAAGAGAACAGTTGAGTCAGATGGCAAGTCGCCAGATCCAATTTATTGATCATCTGGAAAAGGCAATAATGCGCATAGAGAATAAGACATATGGCATTTGCCGCGTGACAGGTAAGTTGATTGACAAAGCCCGTTTGCGTGCGGTACCACATGCTACCTTGAGCATTGAAGCCAAACAAATGATGAATAAGTAATTTAAAGTATTAAGTGATAAAGCCTTCGCCATGCGGAGGCTTTTGTTTTTTCATTATTGCTTATTGGCACGTTGAATTAAGGCTTACCTTAATTTTAGATAAAATAAGTTATTACCTATTGAAATTGTTTTAATGAAAGCTGAGTTTACATATGATAAAGGACAGGTGTTACAGGCTTTACGTTACCATTTCTTAAGCAGGAAAGAAATACGCCTGATGATCGTACTTGTAAATGTGTTTGCTTTGGCCTCTGCATTTTTGTTTTATTTTAAAAAAATATTGCCTTTAGCTTTCCTGGTAGGCTCTTTTCTTTGGTTTTCTTTAATGATTTGTTTTTGGTTTTTACTGCCTGGCATAGTTTACAGGAGAGCAACTACTTTCAAAGATCATTTTATAATGACTTTTGATACAGAATCATTTTCTGTAGGCAATGAAAGAGGTTCACGTTCCTGGCCATGGAAGGCGGTGAAAACTTTTTTGGAAACCCCTAATTTCTTCCATCTTTATTTTGACAGCCGTTCTTTTTTCCTAGTACCAAAGAATGGTTTTTCAAATACAAATGAAGTTTATGAAATGCGCCAATTATTAAAAGAAAAAATAAAAAAGTAATGGTTAGAGCGCCGTACATACGGTACCTAGCTGGAGATTATTAAAAAGAAACAGCAATGATTACAATTATCAAAGTTCTTTTTCCATTACATAATGGGGTATGGTGATTTCTTCAAACTCTTTACCTATTTTTTTATAACCCATTTTTTCATAAAAGCCCAGGGCATTTTTGCGGGCATGCATGGTTATTCTTTTATACCCCCTGTCCCTGGCTAGATTTTCTGCAAACTGCATAAGAGCTTTGCCGATACCTTTTCCTTGCAAATCATTTAATACAGCCATCTGGCGTAATCTAACAGTTTGTGGCTCTTCTTCAACCAACATACAACAACCTAACATTTGGTCATCTTCATAAGCTGCCATCAACAAATTATTTTTTTCGCTTTCTAACTCTCCCGGAGAAAAACTAAGTCCTAATGGCTTGCGTAAAACATCATCACGCAACTTCACCATTTGCTCATATTCCTTAGTGCCGTGATCAATAATCTTTAACGCCATTTCCTGTTGAATTGAAAGGTTTGAAATTGCAAATATCGGTGTACGCGGCAAATTGCAAGTTTTATATGGATTTTGAATAAAATTCCGGAAGTTTTTAGCTAAAAGCAGGAAGAACTATCAAAAATGTATTTAAGTCAAAAACTTATATTTTTGCACCACTATAACCAAACTTTTACAAAATGTCAGACATTGCAGCAAGA
>DAIQPL010000244.1:0-6548 GCA_036787395.1 Flavisolibacter sp.
TTTAAAGTCGCGGTTCAAACTTCTGAAATTGGAAGCCGCATGCATTTCTCTTAATGAACTTCTTTTGATGATAGGGTTTTCCTTTTCATTTGACAATGGCCATGCACCCAAGTGTAAAGCCATGTATTTGCTGAAATCTTCAATGGTTGTAATCAATCCTCCCATAGCTCCATAAGAACCATCATGAAGCAACGCTTCCTCTTTCCACTCATTATTGATCCAACTGTAGCCATGCACCAGTTTGTCGGAAGGCACTTTTGTATATTCCCAATAGGTATGGTTCATTCCTAAAGGTTTTAAAATAGCATCTGTAATATATTGCTGATAAGGCTTGCCGCTTACATTAGAAATAATTTTTCCAAGTAAGGCAAATCCAAGATTGCTGTATTCGTAAGCAACGCCGGGTACATTTGAAAAAGAAACGTGTTGAACCAGTTCAAGCAGGTCTTTGTCCGTATCCGCCAATTGCCTATCACCCCAGGGATTGTCTTCCGGGAACCCGGCAGCATGGGTTAATAAATGACGAACAGTTATGACAGGCGCATCAGAAGTAAGATATTTCACTTTCTTCATTTCGGGAATATATAAAGAAGCGGGATCATCAATCCTCAATTTGCCTTCATCCCTTAGTTTTAGAATAGCCAGGGCTGTAAAGCTTTTACTCATGGAGGCAATGCGGAAAGCCGAAGAGGAACTTGCAGGTGTTCCGGTTTGTACGTTGGTATAACCAGCACTACCCACGTAAATTAATTTTCCATCAGCCACAACACCATAAACAAAACCGGGGAAATGATTCCTGGACGCGTGGTCTTTATATAGTTTATCAATAACAGCCTGGGTGGCTTTTATTTTTTCAATTCTATTGCTGTCTGAAAAATAAGCTGGCCGGTAAACAGTTTGTGAATAAACAGGAATACTGAATAATAAAGAGGTAAGAAAAAGAACATACTTAATCATGAAGAGACATTAAGAAACTAATTTAGGTTATTTAACTATTGTTTGAAGAATGCCGGAAGCTGTAGTCGTTAAACATGACCTACATACAATATCTTTAAAACATGAAAAGCTTTTTCCTTGTACTTGTGTTTTTTTCCTGTTATGCTAATGCTCAAACTGCGGCAGATATCCTTATAAAAAACGGACGCATTTTAGATGGTACCGGCAATTCATGGATAAAAGGTGACATCGCTATCAAAAATGGAAAGATCATCAGGATAGGTTTGCTTGATGGCATAACTGCTACTAAAATTATTGACGCCAAAAACCTGGTAGTAGCGCCGGGCTTTATTGACGTACACACGCATATTGAAGGCGAAGAATTTAAAAATCCGACTGCCGATAATTTTATACTGGATGGAGTTACAACAGTAGTTACCGGGAACTGTGGTGCGTCCAATGTGGACATAAAAAAGTATTTATGGCAAATAGATTCCGCAAAGCTTTCCATTAACGTGGCTACATTGATTGGTCATAATGACGTCCGTAAAGCGGTGATGGGAACAGCCAATCGTAAAGCCACAGAGGAAGAAATTAAAAAAATGGAAGCACTGGTAAGCCAGGCCATGCAGGACGGTGCTGTGGGTTTAAGTACCGGGTTGATTTATATTCCGGGCACTTATTCCGGAACCGATGAAATTGTTCGACTGGCTAAAATAGCCGCAGCGTATAAAGGTGTATATGCCTCTCATATGCGTGACGAAGGTGATAGCGTGGTACAAGCTATTGAAGAAGCATTGCTTGTGGGAAGAGAAGCAAATATCCCTGTAGAGATCTCACACTTTAAACTAAGCGGACAACAAAACTGGGGGCGCAGTAAAGAAACGGTTGCTATGATTACGAAAGCAAGAGAACAAGGTATCGACGTCACGATAGATCAATACCCATATACTGCCAGCAGCACGGGTATTAGCACCTTATTACCGGATGATGTTTTATCGGATGGACAGGATTCGATTAAAGCAAGACTACAAAGACCTGAAGTAAGAAAATATGTATCGGATCATATATTAGCAAGGCTTAAAAAACGCAAGCTAAAACATCTCAGTTACGCAGTAGTGGCATTTCACCGGCCTGATACTACGTTGAACGGTAAAAGCATAGAAGAGATCAACCTTTTAAAGGGCCGCAAGCATAATGCAAAAATGGAAGCCCAAACTGTAATGGATTTAATGATAGCCGGCGGTGCCAGTGCTGTATTTCACGGTATGGCTGATGAAGATGTGAAGCGTATTATGCAATATCCTTTCAACATGTTTGCCTCCGATGCTTCCATTCGTATATACGGCCAGGGAGCTCCGCATCCAAGGGGTTATGGTACTAATGCACGCGTGTTGAGCAAATATGTCCGGGATGAAAAAGTAATTTCATTGGAAGAAGCTGTCAGGCGCATGACTTCACTTCCGGCTCAAAAATTTGGATTAAAAGACAGGGGTTTGTTGCGGGAGGGTTATGCTGCGGATATAATAATATTTGATGAAAACAATGTTCAGGACCTTTCTACTTTTGCGCAGCCACATGCTTATTCCAGGGGTTTTATTTATGTTATCGTAAATGGACAATTGGTGGTGGAAAATGAACATCACCTGGGAACGAGGAGTGGAAAGACATTACCTGGCTTGGGAGTGGTAGCAAACCACATTTTATAATACTATAGCCCTCGATAACTACGGAAATAAGACCGAAGCAGTTTAATTGCTATTGACGTGTACACCAATAAACCTGGCTTTTAAAGAAAGAAGGCCTTTTCTAAAACCAAATTGATGCTCCGGTTGTTTTTGTTTTGCTCTTATATAAAGTCTTCTTGCCAATCGCTTCATAAGCCTGGAAGCCATCCAAACACCAAGCACAATATCTAAGGCAACAAATACGGGCAGCAGAATAATGCTTAAGATTATATAGAGGAAGTGACCTGTGATGTCCAATAAATGATTCATTGAATACAATAATTCGAGGTGAAACGTTTTTCAATAAACAACAGGATAGTTGCCGGGGACTTCTTGGAAAATTCAGAGGATGGACTTAAACAATAAGATAGACAAAAAACTTTATTTATTCGTTGCATCAAATAATTTCTTTTACACTGGAAATAAACAAAGCACTATATTCTTCTATAAAAATTTATGCCAGCTTTTAAAATGTTTGTTTGTCTTCTTTACAAGGTAAAGTTCCAATAGAAAATACGAGCTAATAAATTAAGAGTGCATGAATTGGGGAAAAAGATTGTTGAATGGGGCAAAAGTTTATTCAGGGCGATGTCTCTTAGGGAGACATAATCTTCATTACAACGGATAGATACGTGAGCCAGTATTTAATATAATATTCTTTTTAGTTGGCGAAGAGTAAGGGCACAATAAATCCGGAATAACCGATTTCGGTTAAAAAAATGATACCTCACATAATTATATCCTGTAAACTTCCTGGCTGCCTTTGTTAGCACAGTTGCTTTAGAAGGTTTTAATGGTGTTTCCATTTCCCTTAATTTTTGAAGGTGCAGGTCATCGGCGGACTTCACCAAAGATTGAATATTATACAAATGCAACAGTACTTTATGTGTATCGGATATGCCAATACTTTTTTGAAGCAGGTCTTGTAGTTCATAAAATTCCCTGGAAGAAGCTTCCCCCGAAAGCCTTTTGGCCACAAGGTTCAGAATGCGGTCTTTTTCCATTTGTTATTCAATTCATAACTACTTATATGCCGGTTTTAAGATGAATTGATTTACAATGGTTTTTAAAAACCAGCATTCCGGGAAGTGTTCATTTTTGATACAACAGTGTTACAGTTTGTAACGGTACCATATCACGTTGCCACATCCATGGCTGCTACCTATTGAGGAATATCCAAAGGCTATTCCTTTCAGACTGAAAGAAGAAATGATTAACACGTCATGCAGTACTGATGTCTTACATTAGCTTTTGAATTAAAAACTATATGAATAAAAATCTCATCGTTGCTGTTTTATTGATGGCTCCTTTCATGGCACTGACACAGGCTAATCATTCAAACGGCAAGTCAATAATGACCCCAGAACTTCTATGGAAGCTGGGAAGAGTATCAGGCCTGGGCATGTCAAAAAATGGCAAATACGTTTTGTATTCTGTAACCACGCCTGATGCCGAAGTTAATAAGAGTAAAAAGGTTTCTTATATGGTTCCTGTCACAGGAGGTGCCGCTGTAGAAATTTCAAAACCAGACAGTATAGGGGTCAATAAAAATATTTCACCCGACGGCATGTATCTACTTAGTCACAAAGAGGTAGCGGTGAAAAAAATAAAAGGATCGGATATATATCCTGACCTGTCAAAGTCCAACGCTTATGTTTTTGATAACCTGAATAACCGGCATTGGGATACATGGGAAGACGGGAGTTTTGATCACGTGTTTGTAGCGCCTGTAGGCAAGCCCGGAGAAGAAAAAGACATCATGCCTGATGAACCCTATGATGCACCTCAAAAACCATTTGGCGGTGACGAAGATTATATATGGAGTCCCGACAGCAAGAAAGTGATCTATGTTACCAAGAAAAAATATGGTAAGGACTATGCAGTAAGCACAAACACCGACCTGTATGAATATGACCTTGCTACGGGCAGCACCAAAAACCTTACGGAGGGAATGATGGGTTACGATATTAATCCTTCGTACAGTAAAAATGGAACACTGGCATGGATGAGTATGAAACGGGATGGCTATGAATCGGACAAGCAGGACCTGGTAGCTTTTACAGGTATGGGTAGCGTGAACCTGACAAAAGATTTTGACCACATTCATGTGGAAGGATTCCGCTGGGCCGATGACGGAAAGAGTATTTTCTTTTATGCTCCTATTAATGGAACGCTTCAATTGTTCCGGGTAGAATATACCGGCGCTTTACAAAAAGTTCCGGAACTGAAACAGATCACTAAAGGTGATTTTGATATAAACGGAATTGTGGGGCAAAGTGGTAATGAGCTGGTTGTTTCCAAAACAGATATGAACCATGCGGCAGAATTATATACTGTTAATATTAATACCGGGGCTATGAAACAACTGACGCATGTAAATGATACAATAAATAATTCCATTGGTCAATGTAAAACCGAAAGACGTTTTGTAACTACTACAGACGGGAAGAAAATGTTGGTATGGGTAATCTATCCCGCGGACTTCGACCCTAATAAAAAATATCCGACACTTTTATATTGCCAGGGCGGTCCGCAATCACCGCTTACACAAACCTACTCTTTCCGCTGGAACTTCCAGTTAATGGCTTCACAGGGATATGTGGTAGTGGCGCCTAACCGCAGGGGTATGCCGGGACATGGCACAAAATGGAACGAAGAAATCAGCAAGGATCATGGAGGGCAGGTTATGAAAGATTATTTAACAGCTATTGATGAAGTGAGCAAAGAAAAATTTGTGGACAAGAATCGCCTTGGTGCTGTTGGGGCCAGTTATGGTGGTTACTCGGTGTATATGCTTGCCGGCATTCACAATAACCGTTTCAAAACCTTTATTTCCCACGACGGCATTTTTGATATGCGAAGTATGTACGGTACTACCGAGGAATTATGGTTTGTGGATTGGGACTGGGGTGGAAACTACTGGGATAAGAAAAATACAGCTGCACAAAAATCGTATACCGATTTTAATCCCATCAATTATGTTGACAAATGGAATACGCCTATTATGATTGTTCAGGGAGGAAAGGATTATCGTGTTCCTGTCGAGCAAGGTTTGCAGGCTTTCCAGGCGGCGCAGTTAAAAGGAATCAAAAGCAAGCTTCTTTATTTACCGGAAGAAAACCACTGGGTATTAACAGCGCAGAATGCATTGGTATGGCAAAGGGAATTTTATAAATGGCTGGAAGAGACAATACCTGCTACCACAAAGAAGGGATTTTGATAAGGTGCCTGTCTTTTAAAATGAAAGTTCATTTTTTGCAATAATGATCGGAGTTTTCGACAGGATATTTTTTATCGAGGTCAACATTATTAAAGCTGTTGCCTTTGCCCCAGGAAAATAATTTTTCAAACAAAGGCAACAGCTTATTAGATTTTATTTTGCTCAAAAAGTACACTTCGTGTTCTTTTTCCTTCATGCCCATATCGTAGAGAATCAAGTTCCACTCACTAATGCCAAGCAAGTTAAAATAATGCTTCATGCGGAAGTATTCACAAACGTTCCCGCTTTCTAATTTCCCCGCAAAATAAAAGGGCATAAACCATCCTATAACATAACAGCTATAAGAGATTATCTTACCAATAACATGAAATCTCAGTTCATACCATTTTGATACAGGAATATTATAGTGCTGCATGATTTCGAAAACTTCTTTACGATGTTTCCATTCATCAATTTCTATTTGACGAATCGCCTTTTTTTCTTCCAGGTTCTTTACAGATGCTGCATGCCCCTGGTAGGCAAAGGCAGCAGCTTTTTCGGCTGAATACGCTTTTTGTAAAAGATCAATCAAGACAGGATGCTGTAACTTTTCGTTCCTTTCTGCTATATCTTTCTTTAGTGGCGGAAGTTTGGGCGCCAGTTGTTGAAGACTCATAATGCAATGC
>DAIQPL010000044.1:0-19818 GCA_036787395.1 Flavisolibacter sp.
CAAACTGAAGATCGGTGGAGACTGGATCCTTCCATTTCCGGAGGCGGACTTTTCCACGACCTGGCGCCTCACCAACTTGACCTCATGTATTACTTTTTTGGAAAACCGAAAAAGCTAACAGGACTTTCCACCAATGCGGCAGCACTATATGCGGTCGACGACACGGTAAGCGGTCAAATATTATTTGAAACAGGAGTCCTCTTTAATGGACTGTGGTGTTTTGTGGTCCCCACTTTTCAAAACAAAGATGCCTGTGCTATTATAGGATCTAAAGGAGTGATGAGCTTTAGTATTTTTCAATCAGCACCCCTTGTTATAACGACTGATCACGGTGAGCAGAATGTTCATTTTGAAAGCCTGCAACATGTACAGCAGCCAATGATTGAAAACGTTGTTCAGTATTTCCTGGGTAAGAAGGATAATCCATGTAGTGCCGGGGAAGGTGTTGTTGTAATGCAAATGCTCGATGCATTTACTAAAATAACTTCCTGACGCCTTGAGTTAGAGTTAGAGCAAAACCTGGTTATTAAAAAAAGCGCTTCCGGCGAAGCGCTTTACTTTATAATCTTTCTGCTCCCTGGTCCGACATATTTCCTGTTTTGCGTATTATAGTATTTGTAGTTTCTGTCGTACCAACGTCAGGTGGTGCTATTCGCAAACGGTTTTGCACATTCTGAACACCAGCAATAGATTCTGCCAGATCTTCGGCCCTGCGTTTTTCTTCACGTGTAGTAACCGTCCCCGTTAATATCACCTCATTGTCTTCAACTTTTACATCGATCTCTGATGCATCCAGCCGGTCATCATAGGTAAGGCGATCGCAAATATCTTCATGGATGCGTTCCTTTGACCGCTGGTATCCTCTGGGACCTTTGCCACGATGTTCGCCGGTTTGGGCACGATCTTCAGTACGGCGGTATTCCTTAAGGTCTGAGGTTCTTGAGGAAGATCTGTCATAGTCTCTGTCCCCGCTAGTATGTTCACTTCTATTGCGCAAATTATTTATTTGCTTTTGGTCGTCGGTTCCATACCTGTAATCACCATAGTTTCTGCCCTCATAACTGTAACCACTTCTTTGTTGATCTTCATAATTTACAGATTCGCGATTGCCTTCCCAGTCCTGGTTCCGGAATTGATTATTCTGCCGCTGTGTCTTTTGCCATTGATCGGTGTAATTTCTATCTTCCTGTTCACCCCGCTGAGAATTATAGCGTTGCCTGTTATTGTTTTGGTCATATGCCTGGTTGTAGCCCCTGTTGTCTTCATTATCGGGAACATAATTAACCTGCTCCTGATTAACCTTGTCCCTTTGATTTTTTTGTTGGTTCCGCCAATCAGCGCCTCTATTTTGTTGTTGAAAATTTCTATTACGCCAATTAGCCTGGTTATCGTCATTTCTAAAGCTTGCATTACCATAGCTATCATAATTTTCACGACTGTCATTTGCCTGGTTCAAACGATTCCGATTTTGCTCCCAATCCTTAGACGAACTGTCATTACGAGAGAATTGGTTTCGATTATTTTCTGCCATAATAAAAAGATTTAATTGTGAGGAAATGGAAGAAAAAGACAGAAAAAATTATGCCTTTGAATGAGCTAATAGAAGAGGCCGTTGCACAACGATAGAGAAGACGGCTACAAGACCTTATTAATTCAACTGCACAATAAACCTATTCATCTTCTGTTCTAAACAAGTGAACAAAAATGAAAAGTGAAAAGCTTTCTATTCTATAAGTAAACTGTAGATTTATAATAAACAAAATCCATTCTTTTCCGTCAAACAAAAAAACCATCATGGATACACAAATCACTGCCTGGGAAATGAATTTAGAATCAGGCACCTTCTATGTTGTAAAAGAAGAAATTGCTAACTGGCCTTCTGAACCTTATACTATCAATTGGGAAAGCATAAACTGGAACTAACTTCTCTCGTAGTTCTACGAAAAAGTTTTTCGTATTGTCACTATAAATTGCGACCCTTCCCCGTAAAATCCATATACTCAAAATTGGTTAAAACTGCTCTTGTTTTGGGCTTCTGATAAATATAGTTTTGTGTCAGAAGTTGATTGATACTACATCAATCCGTTCCAATGTCCTAAAAACCGTCCAGTAAGTTTTTGTAATCCATATCCAGAAAAACCAATCCAATATCAGTCAACTTCTTCTTTTTATCCTATATCCTGCGAATTACTTGTCCTTGAAAACCGTTTGTCCTATCCGTTGAAAGCCGTTGCTAATCCGATTGATTAACCAATTTGACGACTATGTGTGCTGTGTTTGGAAGGCTTCCTAAGCGGATCCTGATCGTAGACGATGATATCGATCTATTAATGTTATTAGAGCGTTCCCTTGATAGAGAAGGCTATGCCGTAGAAACGGCTGCAAGCCTGCCGGAAGCTGAAGAAATCTTACCTCAATTTTCCCCCAACTTAGTATTGTTAGACATTAACATCAAAGGCGAAGATGGCAGACAGCTTTGCTGGAAGCTAAAAAATGCGACGACTAAATCTTCGGTCAAAGTGATGCTCATGTCGGGCTACGATTTTAGTACCGGTCGCGCCTTGTTATTTGGCGCTGACGAGTTGGTTCCAAAACCCTTGCATACAGCTTATCTTTTACATAGGATAGAAACGTTGCTGGAGCCAAAGGTTACTGAATGATTTTCCAAATTAATGTGAGGCGAATGGAAAATTAAATGGTCAAAGGATCATCTGTATTATTTTTGGCGACTCAAATAATGCTATGAAGTTGGTTTCCTATTTAAAAGAAGATCATGATCAATTAGCCCTTTTAGTAGATGGCCTGTTATATGACATGGAAGTAGTGCATCCTGATTTACCCGGTAATATGGGAATGTTCTTAAATTATTGGGAAGAGGTATTTCCAGTTGCGCAGGCAGGTGTGCTTATGATTGAAGAAGAAAAGATAGCAAGGGGAAGAGGGGTTCCTATTGGTAATGTAGAACTTTTGGCTCCGGTGCCTTATCCTACATCCTGCCGTGACGGATATGCTTTTCGTCAGCACGTGGCGGCTGCAAGAAAGGCCCGAAAGGTGGAAATGCTGCCGGAATTTGACCAATACCCTGTGTTTTATTTTACTAATCATCATAGTATTAAAGGGCCCGGAGATATTGCCTGTATGCCAGATCATTTTGAAAGGTTGGATTTTGAACTGGAAGTAGCTATTGTTATATGCAAACACGGCCGCAATATAAAGGCAGAAGAAGCCGATGAATATATAGGTGGTTTAATGATTATGAACGACCTGAGTGCCAGGCGTTTTCAGGCCGAAGAAATGTTACTCAACCTGGGCCCTGCCAAAGGAAAAGATTTTGCTACTGCCATTGGGCCATGGCTGGTATCCTTAGACGAGTTGCAGGAATTTGAAGTTCCGCCTGGAGAAAACCATGTAGGTAAAAGCTGGAATTTAAAAATGGCTTGCAGAGTCAATGGAGTACAGGTAAGCGAAGGCAATCTTGGTGATATGAATTGGACATTTGCCGAGATCATTGAAAGGGCATCCTATGGTGTAGATCTGTATCCTGGTGATGTTATTGGGAGCGGAACTGTTGGTACAGGCTGTTTCCTTGAACTCAATGGCACAGGAAAGTTAAATGATCCAAATTACCAGGAGCAATGGTTGAAAGAAGGAGACATGATAGAATTAGAGGTTGACGAGCTGGGAACTTTGGCTAATACGCTCATAGCAGAAGAAACTGATTGGAGTATTTTGAATAAAAAGAAAGGCTAAAGAATGGTATTCATTTCCAGGGAGTTTTTCATTTGAGCCCTAATAAAAAACGGCCCTGTACTATACAGAGCCGCATCGTTGACAGTTGGGTTACTACACCCGAACCTTATTCATTTTGCGCACCTGGGCCGTTCCTTTGTTTTTTACCTTTCCCAAAAAAGAATCTTTAACCTTCAGGTCTTTTTCGGCATTGACTTCTGCATGTCCGATGCCGCTATTTTCAATATTCATAGTTTGAACTACAAAGCTCCCAGCTTCCAGTGAACCTACCCCCGAAGTCTTAAATACAGCGTTTTGTGCTTTGCCACTCAACTTTAAATTACCAACACTTTTATTTTGAAGGTCAATTTTATTGGCTGTTAATTTGAGATCTACATTTCCTACACTTTTATTTTCCATATCCAGGTCATCGAAAGTCAATTGATCTTCTGACCCCACGTTACCAACAGTGCTTAGTTCCAGCTCTTTTATTTTTTTGAAGGTTACGTATACCCTCATTTTATTTTTTGTTTTCAGGTTTTTATTCTCCAGCTTTTTCATATCTATGATCAACTTACTCCCATCATTACGTACCTGGAACAGGTCCTGCAGGTTTTCATCTGCTTCAATTCTTACAGTTTCTTTACTGCCCTGGGAAAGTTTTAATTCATAGACTCCACTTGCTTTGAGTGCATCAAACGGAGAGACGTTGACATCCCGGGTAACTAATTTTCCGTTGCCTTCTAAAGTTTCCTGTTTCTCCTGGGCTATAGATGCCCTGTTTAGGATAAGGGCTGATAAGGCGAGTAAAAAAATTTTTCTCATACAAATGATTTAAGGTTTAAGTGTTTAACGAAAGCTTTCGTATAACGAATGTAAGTCTTAACATGTTACATGGAAATCTCAATTTGGTATCAGCGGCCAAATGGGGTTTTGAAAGGCACTCAGGTCAAAACAAGCTGATTCACAATTTTCCAGGCCAGGTATTGCTACAACCGTGGTGTTTATTACATTTGCCTTGATGGAATACAATACAACGAGAAATTACCTGACGATGAAGGAATACGGCCGCCATATACAAAAAATGGTGGAGCACCTGTTGAGTATTGAAGAGAAGGAGCGTCGTCAGAAGCAAGCCTATGTGGTAATAGAACTAATGGGCTTTTTAAATCCACACCTGAAAAATGTTGAAGACTTCCGCCATAAGCTTTGGGATCACCTTTTCTATATAAGCGATTTTAAATTGGATGTAGAGAGCCCTTACCCCATTCCGCAAAAGGAAACCTACAAGGCAAAACCAGGGCCGCTTCCGTATCCAAAGCGTTATCCAAAATATTCGCACTTAGGAAAGAACCTTGAATTAGTGATCACAAAGGCGTTGAAGGAGGAGAACCCAGAAAAGCGTCAGGGGTTTGCCAATGCTATTGCGTACTATATGAAACTGGCATATAATAACTGGCATAAGGATGTAGTCCACGACGATGCTATCCAAAGCGAACTAACAAACATTACAGAAGGCCAGTTGGAATTTACAAACACACCGTATGTAAAAGCCTATCGTCCTTCGCAGGACCGTGATAACAGGGACCGTGGTTATGGCAGACAACAACGCGGAAAGTTTGGGAATAATCGTGGCGGCGGAGGCGGCGGTGGCCGGAATGATAAACGTGGCGGCGGACAAAAGTTTGGGAAAAAGCGATATTAGAATATATAAACCACTTTTAAAAGGTTGATTAGGTAACTGATCAACCTTTTTACTTTAGCAGGTAATTTGCAGCCAATCAACCTATCACTTATCAATCACTTAACTAAACTACATGTCGTCATTTGAAGTAACAGGGGGGAAGAAATTAAAAGGTGAGATCATTCCACAAGGCGCAAAGAACGAAGCTTTGCAAATCATCAGTGCGGTTTTATTGACTGGTGAAAAAGTAACTATTGGTAACATCCCGGATATACTGGATGTAAATAACCTGATAGATCTATTAAAAGAAATGCAAGTGAAGGTGGAAAGGCCTGAACGGCACACCTGTATTTTCCAGGCCGATGATGTAGATTTAAATTATTTGCGAAGCCCTGAATTTAAAAGCAAGAGTGGACGTTTGCGAGGATCTGTAATGCTGGCCGGACCTATGCTGGCCCGGTATAAAAAAGCGTTTATTCCAAAACCAGGAGGTGATAAAATTGGCCGGCGCCGGCTGGATACACATATCATAGGGTTTGAAAAATTAGGTGCGGATTTTACGTACTATGCCGAAGACGGTTTCTTTTATTTTACCACTGAAGGATTGAAGGGTACATATATGTTACTGGATGAACCTTCAGTAACAGGTACCGCTAATATTGTAATGGCCGCGGTAATGGCCGAAGGAACTACAACCATTTATAATGCCGCATGCGAACCTTACCTGCAGCAATTATGCAAAATGCTCAACCATATGGGCGCTAATATAAGCGGGGTTGGAAGTAATATGTTAACCATCCAGGGAGTAGAAAAGCTATATGGAACCGAGCATCATATACTACCTGATATGATTGAGATTGGTTCTTTTATTGGTATGGCAGCAATGACTCAAAGCGATATTACTATCAAAAATGTAGGTTATGAGCACCTGGGAGTTATCCCTGAAAAATTTCAGCAGCTAGGCATTCAGATGAATGTAAAAGGTGATGATATTCATATTCCTGAGCAAGACCTGTATGAAATTCAAACTTATTTAGACGGTGGTGTGCTAACCATTTATGATCATCCGTGGCCTGGTCTTACCCCGGACTTACTCAGTATTATTTTAGTTGTGGCTACCCAGGCCAGAGGTTCATTACTGGTGCATCAAAAAATGTTTGAAAGCCGGTTATTTTTTGTAGACAAATTGATAGAGATGGGTGCTCAAATCATTTTATGCGACCCACACCGGGCCGCTGTAATTGGATTAGAAAGAAAATTCAAATTGCGTGGCATACAAATGAGTTCACCCGACATCAGGGCCGGTGTGGCTTTGCTGATTGCCGCATTAAGCGCAGAGGGCAAAAGCATTATCCAGAATATTGACCAGATAGACAGGGGATATCAATACATTGATAAGCGGTTACAAAAGCTGGGGGCGGAAATAAAAAGAGTGTGAGTTGTGGCTGGTTATTAAGTATAATTTTTTGTCCGTTCCAAATTCGTTATCCTCTGACCCAAATCACTTTCTCTTCTATGGGTTTTCGTTTTTGCTCAGGCGAAGGCACCGCAATATGACCCATATAAAAAAATCCCATTAATTTATCATCCTCTCCCAGATCAAAAAATGGCTTTGCCTTCTCATTGTAGGTAATGCCACCCGTGGTCCAATAACCCCCAATACCATAAGCGGTAACAGACAAATAGATATTTTGAACCGCAGTAGCTACGGCTGAAATTTCTTCCACTTCAGGAAACTTTTTATTCGGGTCTCTTTTTAGGCAAAGCGCAATAACATGAGAGGCTTTTAAGGGATTGGTTTGAAGCTTTTGATACGAAGCTTCTTTAAACTTGCTACCTGAACTTTCTTTATATAGCTCGCTCTGAAAACGAGCCAGTTTCTGCAGGCCTGTTTCTGTAAATACTACAAACTGCCACGGCTGAATATTGCCATGACTAGGCGCCCAGGTGGCGTTCTCTATTACTTGTTGCACAATAACATCGTCTATGTTTTTACCTTCTTCAAATTGTTCCGGGAAAGTGGAACGCCGGTTACGGATCAGCTTATTCAATTCTTCTGCATTAAATTTCATCACGCAAAATTGGAGGTTTGCCGGAGAGTATAAAAACAATGTTTTAAAATGTAAAAAACCGACACGAGATTTTTCGTACAAATAGCGTTTCTTCCATTCACAGCAAAAGAAAAAGCGTTGGTAAACTTTGCTTATTCTCTTTGGAATTTTATTCTGTGTTTTGATGGAAATCGTCATAAATGAGAACTATCTTCTTAGTGCTGCTATATAACCTACTAACCATTTTTGTTTTTGCTCAATCCCCAAAAGGAAAAGTGGCTATTGCCATTACCAATGAACAAAATAACCCGGTTGAAAATGCTACTGCAGAATTATTAAGAACCAAAGATTCCGCTTTAGTTAAGACCTCGCTATCTGATAAATCAGGCATAGCGGAGTTTGAAAGTATTGTGTATGGGTCTTATATCATCAGGATAAGTCACGTGGGTTTTGCGACCCGATATAGCACTGCTTTTTCTTTAGAACAGTCTTCAATTAATCTCCCTGCAATCGACCTGGTAGCTAAAACGGGTGCAGCAATGCAGGAAGTAACGGTAAGCGCAAAAAAACCCTTCATTCAAAAATTAAATGATCGCATTGTTGTGAATGTAGATAATAGTATAGTAAGTGCAGGCAGTTCTGCATTAGATGTATTAGAACGTTCTCCCGGGGTTACGGTAGATCAAAACGATGCCATTAGCTTAAGAGGACGTGCCGGTGTTATTATTATGATCGATGGGAAGCCTTCTGCTATGACTGGCGCTGACCTGGCAAATTATCTAAGAGGCCTGCCCAGCAATGCTATTGAAAGAATCGAGATTATAACTAATCCTTCAGCCAAATACGATGCTGCCGGTAATTCAGGGATAATTGATATAAGAATGAAAAAAGACCAGCGGCTCGGTACCAATGGAACCTTTACTGCTGGCTACGGACAGGGTGTATATCCCAAAGCAAACGCCGGAACCACACTTAATTATCGCAATAAGAAAATGAACATCTTTGGCAATTATAATTATGCTTACAGGGAAAATCTGAATCACCTGATCATCAATCGTAATTTTTTTACTAACGGCGTATTAACCGCTTCAGATAATAAAGACAATTATGCGTGGATGCCTTTCAACTCTCATACCACAAGAGTTGGTGCTGATTTTTTTCCGTCAAAAAACACTGTATTCGGTTTTGTAGTCAATAACAGTTTTAATTTTTTTAAACGCGAAGCAAACATCAATACAGAACAGAACAACAAAAACAATGTATTGGTTTCCGAAATCGCTTCCTTAGCCACTAACGACGATCATTTTAATAATACCGTAGCCAACCTTAACTTCAAACACAAATTTGATAGCATTGGCAAAGAGGTAACGGCAGACATTGACTATGGTGTTTTTAACTCCGGTTCTATAACAAGAACGGCCAGTTCGTTTTATAACCCAGATGGAACAAAGAAAAAAGGAGATAATATTTTAGATGGAGACCAAAATGGTAAGCTGGTTCTTAGGACAGCTAAAGTAGATTATGTAAATCCACTAAAGAAGGGCGCTAAGTTTGAGCTGGGTGCTAAAACAAGTTATGTATCTTCTGATAACGATGCTAAGTTTTTCAATGTGGTCACTTCACGCACTATTGTAGATACCGGTAAAACAAACCATTTCTTTTATGACGAATACAACAATGCTGGTTATGTAAATTATAGCAAAGAGTTTAAGAAATTTAATGTTCAATTAGGATTACGTGGCGAACATACCTCTTTAAAGACACGCCAGGTAAAAGGGGATAAAAAGTTTGAAAATGATTATTTCCAGTTGTTTCCAAGTGCTTTTTTCAACTATAAATTAAGGGAAGATAAAACTGTTGGCGCATCAGTTAGCCGACGTATTGACCGCCCAGGGTATTCGCAGTTAAACCCGTTCTTATTCCAGGTCGATCCTACTATCTATTCCACAGGCAACCCCTTTTTGAAGCCGCAAACTACCTGGTCTTATGAGTTGAGCTATACTTTAAAAAATTTAAATTTTACAGCAGGATATAGCCATACTAAAGATCCGCAAAGTTCTGTATTAGCCCGTATTTTAGACGTCATTCCAGGGTTTCCTATAGAACAAGGTGAGGACTCTAATATAACCGTACAAATACCCGTAAATCTCACGTCCTCTGATTATGTAGGATTAACCGCCACTACACCTATCCGGATTAATAAATGGTGGAACATGATCAACAATTTCAATCTCTTTTACAATAAATATAACGGTAACATAAGCGGTGCTCAATTGAACGAGGGAGCTCCTGCAGCTACCATAAGAACCAATAACACCTTCACATTTAAAAAAGGATGGTCGGCAGAATTAAATGCTAACCTTAATACCGGCGGACGATATGGATACATGATGCTAGAACCGCAATGGGGATTAAGCACAGGAGCACAGAAAACCATAATGAAAGGAAAAGGCACACTGCGTTTCAATATCACAGATATCTTCTGGACTAACCTTCCCAAAGCCAAAGTGGAATATAAAGGCAGCTATATCGAGAACTGGCACGCCTTTCGGGAATCAAGAGTTGCTAACCTGAGCTTTACTTATCGCTTTGGAAACAATAAAGTGCAGGCTGCACGCCGTAGAACTACTGCTTCGGAAGAAGAAAGACAAAGGGCAGGAGGGAGCTAATAGTTAGCGATGAATATGAAGTAATGCGGCTTTGACTATTCACCATTCACTATTGATCCTGCTTTTAATAATTGCAGGTGCGGCTCAATGATTTCAATTGTGTGCTTGTTAATAAAGCTTTTCAGGTGTTTGTAAAAATGGCTGTAATCATAATAGCCATAGTGACTGAAATGAAAGGTATCGTGTGAGGTAGTTAAATGTTCTACAGCTTTTCTTATACGCATAATCTGCAACGCCTGTTTACTTGTGATACTGGTAGCAGCTTCAAAATATCGTTGTAAGGTACGGGAACTGATCTTGTAGGTTCGGGCCAGGTCTTCAATGGGAATATCGAACCTGTTTTGCTGAGCACAATCTTTCAAAATTTTGGTAACCACATCTACCTGTTTTAAAGAGCCCGAATACCTTTCTATAATGCGTTCATAATAGTCTGATACGATCTGCATCCTTTTTTCAAACGACTCAGCTGATTTTATTTTACCTAAGATCTTTCTATCCATTAAGTAGGCCAATGGAAAAATATATTCTTTGTATTCCGAGAAATTTATTTTTTTTTCAAAAATTACCGGAGACACTTTAAACTTGATCCCAAAGATTTTATTGCCGGTAGAATGATGGCAGATCATGTTTTTATGCCTTGGTAAAAAGCCATCAGATTTCATTTCAAAAGATTCCTCTTCTAATTGCATCACAAATGGAGTTCCGAGGTTGATAAGATAGGTGTACCCTACGTTGGGGAATAAGGCATCTGAGAAGCCACCGGGATATTGTTGGTATAATTCTTCAAAATTCGTCTCCCAAAAAAAGTCAATGAAATGGGATAACACCTTTTTCGCCTTTTTTCGGTGATATCGGAACTCAAAATGATCCTTATGAAAAAATTCAACATGTTGCACAAGTTAAAGTTACTGCAGTCATAAGTTGGTACGCCGTAATACAAACGCCAGTAACAATAATTTCACTTTTCTTTCGGTCTAAGGGCTAACTTAGCAACCTTGTATGACGATCAACATCCAGCAAAAGATTATCATTATCACGGCCCCTTCAGGTGCAGGGAAAACCAGTATTACCACGCATTTGTTAACCACCTTTGCTGAAAAGCTAGGATTCTCTGTTTCCGCAGCTACAAGACGACCGAGGGGCAAAGAGCAAAATAGTGTTGACTATTATTTTATTAGCCAGGAGGAATTTATCAACAGAATCCAGCATGAAGAATTTGTAGAATGGGAAATGGTGTATGAAGGAAAGTATTATGGCACTTTGAAATCGGAGCTACACCGCATTTGGAGCGAAGGGAAAATCCCGGTTTTAGATATTGATGTAAAGGGCGCCATTCACGTACAGAAACAATTTCCCGAAACCACTTTGTCTCTTTTTATCGAACCGCCCAGTGTTGATGAACTAAAACGCCGTTTGCAATCAAGAGGAACAGAAAGCGACGAATCTTTAAACGCAAGGGTGAACAAAGCTTCCTATGAATTGTCTTTTAAGCATTCATTTAATCATATTATAGTTAACAGCAACCTGCCACAAGCTTGTAAAGAGGCGGAGGCTGTTGTTTCTGCCTTTATCGGATAAGCTCACAGTTTTTATATCTTTACTTCGATGATAGCTGTTACTACTTTAATATGGTTTTTTGTTACCATTTTGATGATGGGTTTTTTTGCAGGTGTGGAAATGGCCTTTTACAGCGCCAACCGTTTTGGAATTGAATTAAAAAAGAAGCAGGGACGTCACAGTGCTATACTGCTTTCCAAACTGATAGAAGACCCGCAAGCTTTTTTAAGCACTACTTTACTCGGGTTTACACTTTTCCTCGTTTGCTTCGCTTTATTGTTTACTCAGGTTACTTTTCCTCTCTGGAATTTAATTGGATTAAAGTATGATGTAGCCCGTTTGATATTAGACATTATCCTGGCCACTTTTATTGTCATGATCTTTGCTGAGTTTATTCCCAGGGCCATCTTCAGGGCACATAGCAACTGGATCTTATCACGAATGGTTTGGTTGATCAATTTTTTTTACCAACTGTTGCAACCTATTGCAAGCATGTTCCTGAATTTATCTGATTGGG
This sequence comes from Flavisolibacter sp., assembly GCA_036787395.1. Taxonomy (GTDB): domain Bacteria; phylum Bacteroidota; class Bacteroidia; order Chitinophagales; family Chitinophagaceae; genus Flavisolibacter. Next base: position 12,208 of record DAIQPL010000044.1, read on the forward strand.
TATTAAGATATATTTTCAATGTGCGCATCAGGCATACAAAAGACAGTTTGTCAAGCGGAACCCTTGACACACTTTTTCAACAAAACAACGACACCGATTATGAGCCACAGGAACTTAATACGGAATTATTTGAAAATGCGTTGGAATTACCCAAAATAAAAATCCGGCAATGCCTTGTACCGCGGAAAGAAATTATTGGCCTGGAAATCCGGTGCACTGCAGAACAGGCAAGAGAGAAATTTATCGATACCAAACTTAGTAAGCTCATTGTTTACGAAAACAATATTGATAGCATCGTTGGTTATATACATCAACTGGATATGTTCAAAAACCCGCAGGACTTACAATCTATATTGTTACCTATTCCGGCAGTACCGGAAAGCATGAGTGCCACTGACCTGATTGGTAAATTCACCAAGGAACGAAAAAGTATTGCCTGGGTGGTAGATGAATTTGGAGGAACTGCAGGTATAGTTACCATGGAGGATTTATTAGAGGAAATCTTTGGAGAAATACATGATGAATATGACAGCGAAGAATTTGTAGAAAAACGCCTGGCTGAGAATGAATATATTTTTTCCGGCCGGCTGGAACTGGATTATATCTCTGAAAAATATGCCCTGGAATTTGCCGGTAACGATTCAGAAACCTTATCAGGATACATAATCAATCACTACGAAACAATTCCTCAGCAGAAAGAAAGGATTATCATCGATGACTATGAGTTTGATATTTTAAGTGTAAGTGATACGCGAATCGAAATGGTAAAACTAAAAGTGCTTAAATAGAAACACAGTATACGGCGCCTGTGGCCGGTGCAGACCGCCCCGTAATCAAACTTTCAGAAGCCTTTCTGCGAAATCCTTTTCAATAAAATTAATCTGCGGTTATCTTTGCCGCACTTTTTACAATAATGGCTTTAAGTTTTTTCAAAAGAAATAGAGGTGAGGAACGGGCAGAGATGTCCTTCATTGACCATTTGGAGGCTTTAAGAGGCCATTTATTTCGCAGTGTAGTAGCTATCGCTATCGGAGCGGTTATTGCCGGTATCTACAACAAGTTTATTATAAAACAGGTTTTACTCGGCCCTACGCATGACGGCTTTCCTACTTATGGCATCATCTGTAAAATAGGCAAGTCTCTCAACCTGGGTAACGCCTTATGTATGCAGGGGCTAGCCATCAAAATGCAAAGCACCGTTGTTTCCGGCCAATTCAGCATGTGGTTTACAGTAGTACTTGTAAGTGGTTTAATCATTGCCTTTCCTTATGTTTTCGGTCAGTTCTGGAGTTTTATTAAACCGGCATTGACAAAAAAGGAATTGAACAGGACAACGGGTGTCATCTTTTGGGTGTCGTTCCTTTTTTTTACCGGCATTCTCTTTGGTTATTTTGTAGTAGCCCCTTATGCTTTAAACTTTTTCTTCCATTTTCAATTAGATGAAATTGTTGAGAACCGGTGGACCATCAATAGTTATATAGACATGATGTTACCGCTGGTGCTTGGCAGCGGTCTTGCTTTCCAATTGCCTCTTGTAATTTTCTTTTTAGCAAAGATTGGGCTTGTAACGTCTTCTTACCTGGCCAGCGTAAGAAAGTATGCTATTGTTGTCATCTTTATAGTGGCGGGTGTTATCACACCAGGTCCGGATGTGATTAGCCAGTTGGCAGTGGCACTACCGTTATTGCTGCTATACGAGATAAGTATTTTCCTCGCCCGGAGGGTTGATAAGGAAAGAGCTGAGCAAGATGCAAAAGAGTGGAGTTAGAACCTTATAGTTGAGTTATGATACTCCATTCAATATTTTTAAGGTCTCATCTTCTGTACTTTTTTCAGCGTCCCTTGTGTCACTCTCTCGTACGACACCAGTTCTATTGAGCAATGTTTTACAGTAATAACCGTATGCAAAAAACTGGCAACTCTCCTACCTTTGTAAAAATTTTTTATGAATTCATTTGACCTTTCAAAGCCCGTAGCGATAGGTTGTGATCATGCAGGCTATGAATACAAAACTGTGATTGTTGATCTTCTTCAAAATAAAGGCTTGGAAGTAAAAGACTTTGGCACTTACAGCGCCAATTCTGTCGATTATCCTGATTTTGCGCATCCCGTAGCTGAAGCTATAGAGCACGGTGAGGCGGCTTGCGGAATCCTGATTTGTGGTAGTGGCAATGGTGTTGCTATTACAGCCAATAAACACCAGGATATAAGGGCTGCCATATGCTGGCAGAGTGACCTTGCTAAACTGGCCCGCGAACATAATGATGCCAACATTATCTGTATCCCTGCCCGCTTTGTAACTACTCCAAAGGCAGAGGAAATGGTTAATATTTTTTTGGCTACTCCTTTTGAAGGAGGCCGCCATCAAAACCGTGTGCAAAAGATTGCTTGTATGTAAATGCTATTTTCATCTATTTAATTTCCTACTTAATAATGAACAAACTCCTTCCCGTGGTGCTTATGCTAAGCACTATCAACAGCTTTGCTCAGAAACCTGAAACTTTCGCCAAAACAATTACAGAAGAAGACCTGAAAAAACATTTATACGTTGTGGCCAGTGCCGAAATGGAAGGTCGTGAAACGGCAACCAACGGCCAGCGAAAGGCCGCGGTTTACATTGAAGACCATTTTAAAAAGCTTGGCTTGCAACCAGGCAATGGGGCCAGTTATCAAATGAATTATGACGTATACCAGGACTCGTTAGTTGGTGCCGCCCTGGAGGTAAACGGCCAGGCTTTTAACCTTGACAAAGACTTCAATCCTTCTGTTAGTAATATTCCTGCCACGCTGCGTTTTAGCGAAGTGGTTTTCATTGGATCTAATGCTATTGATTCTTTAAAAAATGCTAACCTTGGTGGTAAGTTATTAATGATTGTTGGTATAGTACCTGCGGCCAACAGGTCGCAAGGTGGTGGTTTAATAAGCCTTCTTCAGTCTAAAGGCGTCGCCGGAATACTTTCAGTGAGCAATGTTTATCCAAGGACAAGCACTTTTAGTCGAAGAGGCGTTCAAACAATCAGCGGATTCAGGAAAACGCTTTCGCCGCAGCAGTATACTGTTTCTGAAAATGTGGCAAGAGCGATTATTGGCAGCGATTATGATACCGTAAAAAACAGCTTGTCCATTGTAAAAACTTACACGGCTGATATTTTACTTGATGTAAAGAAAACAACATTAACTGCCCAAAGCAGCAACGTTGTTGGCGTATTACCAGGGACAGATCTAAAAGACGAATACTTGTTTGTTACAGCTCATTACGATCATTTAGGTAAAAGAGGTGATTCGGTAATTTACTATGGTGCAGATGATGATGGCTCCGGAACAGTTAGCGTTTTAGAAATAGCTGAAGCTTTTGCTAAAGCAAAAGCTGCTGGCAAGGGTCCACGCCGCTCTATTGTATTTATGACGGTGAGTGGCGAAGAAAAAGGTTTGTGGGGATCGGAATATTACTCCGATCATCCTTTATTTCCTTTGGACAAAACAACCGCTGATCTGAACATTGATATGATCGGGCGAAGTGATATAACCCGGAAAGGAGACACGACGAATTATGTATATGTTGTTGGTGATGATAAATTAAGCTCTGAACTAAAACCAATCAGCGAAGGGATCAATAAGAAGTATACAAAACTTGAGCTCGACTATAAGTTTAATGACCCGGATGATAAGAACCGGATATACTACAGGAGCGATCACTATAACTTTGCCCGGAAAGGTGTGCCTATTATTTTTTATTACGATGGTATGCTGGGAGGTGATTACCATCGACCGACAGATACACCTGATAAAATAAATTATCCACTAATGGCAAAAAGAGCCGCGCTGGTCTTTTATACGGCATGGGAAATGGCTAACAGGAATGACATGTTGAAAAGAGACATTCCTTTAGACAAAGGCATCTTTAATAGATAATTACGGGAGAAAACGAAGGCGGTTTATAAGCCGCTTTAAAATGTAAGCAGCATTCAATTTCGTTTAGTTGTCTTAGTTTTTGGTTGATAACTAATCTATTGTTAATCCCTACTTTTAATAACCCCGGCAATGGCAAGCATGTCCGGGGTTTTTTATTTTTTGCGACAATTTTCTTTACCATCCCAGTACGTAAGCAAATACCAATGGAGCTACAATGGTAGCATCACTTTCAATGATGTATTTCGGCGTATGAATGTCCAGCTTTCCCCAGGTAATTTTTTCGTTAGGATGGGCGCCAGAATAGGAGCCATATGAAGTAGTGGAATCTGAAATCTGGCAAAAATAGCTCCAGAACGGAATTTCATGCATCTCCAGGTCCTGGTACATCATGGGTACTACGCAAATAGGAAAGTCTCCGGCGATACCACCCCCAATCTGGAAAAAGCCAATACCTTTCTCAGCACTATGCGCTTTATAATAGTTGGCAAGCCACACCATGTATTCAATACCGCTCTTCATAGTGCTTGCATTAATCTCTTCCTTATATACATAAGATGCAAAAATGTTACCCATAGTACTGTCTTCCCATCCACCTATCACAATGGGTAAGTTTTTTTCGGCAGCAGCAATCATCCAGCTATTTTTTGGATCAATTTGGTAATCAGCTTTCATTACTTCGCTTAGCAATAATTTGTACATATACTCATGCGGAAAATAGCGTTCGCCCTTGTCATTTGCATCCTTCCATATTTTATGTATATGGCGTTGAATTCGGCGGAAAGCTTCTTCTTCAGGAATACAAGTGTCTGTCACACGGTTTAATCCCCTTTCTAAAAGCTTCCACTCCATTTCGGGTGTCAGGTCTCTCCAGTTAGGAATACGTTCATAATGATTATGCGCTACCAGGTTCATAATATCCTCTTCAAGGTTGGCACCTGTACAGGAAATAATCTGGATCTTATCCTGGCGAATCATCTCTGCAAGTGAAATTCCTAACTCAGCCGTGCTCATGGCGCCTGCTAAAGTCACCATCATTTTACCGCCTTCTGCTAAATGCTGCTCATAACCTTTTGCTGCATCTACTAAAGCTGCTGCATTAAAATGTCTGTAGTGATGTTGAATAAACTGCGAAACCGGGCCTTTGCTCATATTCGTAAAATTGAGCGGCAAATCTAATCTATTTGAAAAAACAAATCCCGCCGGGCTTAAGCCGCAGGCGGGATTATTTACACACACTAAAACTAACTACGATTTGCGTTGCTTTTGAAAAGTGGTCCAACCGGAACCATTAGATTTTAACACGAGCTTGGAATCAGCGTTTTCAAGCGTTATATAATAGGATGTTCCTTCGCCATTTGATATTTCAAAAAGGTCACTGATCCAAAAACCTTCGTTGCTTTTTTTCAAATTTGTTTGCAGGGAAATAGGCAATTGAGAAGAACTAATGTTTCTTGTAAGGGCTAACATCTGGCCTGCTTCGTCATAGAAGGCGGCCACAATTTGTCCATTTAAAGAAAAGTCTGCCTTGTAAAAATTTTGATTAATGGTCCAATTAACTTCAGTTGCATTTTTGAATGCGCTTTTAAACGATTGTTCTATTCTGGAGTTTACTTTGCCTTCGTTCGCGAAACTGCTTATACTTACTAAGGAGAACAGAATGGTTAAGGTTACTAAGATCCGTTTCATAAACATTAATTTATTTTGTTTTAATTTTTGTTTGTTTGATTACTATGACGAAACAAAAGTAGAACAGGTTACACCCTACCACAAAGGAATTGTGACGACTGGAAGTGCCTGTTAAACCCCTTAACATAGCTTGGGAAAATGTTAACGCGGATGAATTGTAATTTTAGATGAATGAATTTTTTAGCTCACGCTTATTTATCTTTTTTGCACCCGCAAATTTTGGTTGGTAATATGGTAAGTGACTTCGTCAAAGGAGCTGCAAAAGATACATATGCAAAGGATGTACGGCAAGGCATCGTTTTACATCGGGAGATTGATAGCTTCACAGACACACATTGGGCTACACAAAAAGCTAAGGAAATATTCAGGCCACATTATAGGTTATATAGCGGTGCTTTGATTGATGTTTTGTATGACCATTTCTTAGCTAACGACCGGAAAATTTTTAAAGAGGACGCTTTAAAGCAATTTACCCAAACAGTATATTCAATTCTGGAACAGCATACGGCACACTTGCCCGTTCGTTTTGTACAAGTATTATATTATATGAAGATGGAAGATTGGCTATATAATTATAAATACGAACATGGAATGGAAAGAAGCCTGAGAGGACTAGTAAGACGGGCAGCCTACTTATCTGAAAGCGATACTGCATACAATTTATTTTTGGACCATTATGACGCCTTACGTGATTGCTATAACATTTTTTTTCCGGATGTTGAGCAGTTTGCAAAAAAAAGATTTAAGGAACTTCTCACATAATCGCCGTCGTCATAACCCAAGGGAACATATTTTTGCTTTGCAAATTTCCATTTTATGAAAAAACTATGTTCTACCCTTCTCCTGGTGGTTTTGTTTTTTGGCGTCGACGCGCAAACCCAGGCTTCTTTTAAACCCAAGCTTCCTGTTTTGGACAAGTCGCCAATGGATATGGCCTATTATCCCGCCAATTACCCGGTATTAAGAACCCAGGATAAAGTTATGGAGCCTTTGATGGCAAGAGTCATTTATAGTCGTCCACAAAAAGATAACCGCATTGTTTTTGGAGAGCTCATAGAATATAATACGGTCTGGAGATTAGGGGCTAACGAAGCTACAGAGATTGAGTTTTTTAAAGATGTGAAAACCGGAAACAAAAAATTGGCTAAGGGGCGTTATACTATGTATGCAATTCCAACCACTTCGCAGTGGACAATCATTTTTAATAAAGACACGGATATATGGGGTGCATTTAAGTATGACGAAAAGAAAGATGTACTTCGGGTAGAAGTGCCTGTACAAAAGACCACAGCAATCACAGAAGCGTTTACAATGAGTTTTAATAAGTCCGGTGCCGGTGCTGACCTGCTTATGTCATGGGACGATGTCTCTGTGACCCTGCCTTTTAGTTTTAAATAAACTACCCGTCAATTAGGTAAGAGGACGTGAGGCATGTAGGATAGATTTTCTGTTAATGAGAAAACACTGAATCCTTTCTATTGGTTGAATCTGCTATCGTTGTCCCTACTGATGAATTACTGTGATTGACTTCTTTTTTAGTTAAATTAGTATCTATCGGCATAGAAGTGGTATCGGTACGTGCATCTCCGTCGTTGGCGCCCCCACAGCTGAAAATAATAGCTGTACTAAAAAGCATCATTATTTTTTTCATAACCTTTCTTTCCTGGGGTAGTACAATTATTCTGCCACTGAGCCTTTTTTATAAAAAAAGCCGCTCCGTGAAGAAGCGGCCTGTTGAACCAAACCGGGATAACGTTATTCCATCAGTATTTTATATGTTTCCACAGAACTGCCTGTATGATTAGTAACTTTCAGAAGGTAGATGCCTTTAAGTACATTTTTTTCTCTTCCTATCACTAATGTTGTATTTACAATTGCCTTTAACTCATTACTATAAATGCTTCTTCCAGTTATATCAAGCAACTCGATTGTAAAGTCTGCCGGTTTCTCCGATGATAATGAAATATTCAACTGGTCCTTTGCGGGATTAGGATAGACTTTTGTAAAACTATT
>DAIQPL010000245.1:0-6447 GCA_036787395.1 Flavisolibacter sp.
CTACAAAGGATTTTGTTCTACTAATGGATTTGAGTTGATTTCATCCTGCGGAAATAGCCATTCCCATAATTTGTCACCAGCCGGCACTGTTAATACACTGGCAATAGAAGTATTATGATTAGCCCCTGTCCTGTCTAATGGACTATTGGTGCGTTTAAGATCAAGGAAACGGAACCCTTCACCCCAAAGCTCTACCCTTCTCTGAAACATAATTTCATCGATCAAAGCCTGCCCGGTCTTTGTTGACTTTGTGTAATTTGGATCACGGGTTTTTGCAAACGTAAAAAGCAAATCCTGGGCTTCCGTATTTTTACCCTGTCGGGCGTTAGCTTCTGCTTCAATCAAATACATTTCAGCAACCCTCATATAAGGCACATCACCCACACTCACATTGAGATCCTTGACCTTAAACTTACTACTTGTATAAGGGAACTTTGTACCATTGGCAGGAGGGGTGACACCTGCCGGAGTCCACAATTGCTTGCGCACATCGGTGGAAGAGATCATATTGTATAGGGCTGAGTTAATAGACCTTGGATTTGTGCGGGTGGCGTTAGAACTAAAATTAGACATGTAAGCAAAAAAGGAATAAAAAAACGTGCCCTGGTCATTCGGTATAATGCTTGCCCACATCCACTCGGGGTTAGACGCGTCATTAAATCCTGCTTTGTATTGAGTGGTGTCCATCAATGTAAAACCTTGCCTGGCTTCGGAAGCAAATTTTACTGCATTTGTCCAATCCTGTTGTGTGAGAGCCACCCTTGCTTTAATACCCTTGGCTACATTAATATTAAGGTGTGATTTTCCTGACCGTGAAAATCCGGTAAGATTGGCAATGGCATCTTCCAGGTCTTTATTTATTTGCGTGTAAACTTCTTCCACTGTTGCACGAGGCTTGCCCTCAAGGCCATATGCCAACATCAATGGTACACCTAACTGGTTGTTGGGTTTTGTTGCCGCATCATAACGCTTGCCAAACAACTGTACCAAATTAAAATGTGCCCAGGCACGATAAGCCAATGCCTCCCCCTTGATGAACTTTTTATCAGTTTCCGGTCCTACTGCATTATCTATACTGCCAATAATTTTATTGGCGTTGGCAATAATGCGGTAATAAAAATGATAGGCAAAGTAAGGCGTACTGGAGCTTATGGTATTCCTATGGTCTGCCCAACGGTATTGCGGGTTAAAAAAAGCTCCGGAAGAAGTACTGTTGTTTATCAGGTCTTCACCCATTACATCCATGTTAATCATCATGGAGCTCTGGCCTGCCTGGTCCTGGAAAAAATACTGCGTCCACATAATGCGATGAATACCATTTAAGGCTACCAATGCATTATTAGTTGTCGTAAACACATCTGCCTCCTGCACCTGGTCTGTAGGCCCGGTATTAAGGTAGTCTTTCTTGCAGGCAGCAAAAGATAACAGCAGGAATATTAAATAAAGAAATTTTATTTTTTTCATAATTGTTTTCATTTAAAATGTCAGGTTAATGCCGGCGGTAATAGTGCGGGATGGAGAATACACATTTTGTGTTACACCGCTGTTATTTAAAACCTGGTTAGCAAAACTTTGGCTGGGATTCATTCCTTTTCGCTTACTAAACATGTAAATGTTTTCACCACTTACATATACCCTTGTGTTCTGTAAATAAGCACGGCTAAGTAAGCTTTTAGGCAGCGTATAAGACAACGTTACGTTTTGAACATTCAAATGTGTAGCACTGATCAGCCATCTGTCAGATGAAGCTCCATACACACTAGTTCTTCCGGCATCCATACGAGGAACATCTGTGATGTCGCCAGGCTTTTGCCACCGTCTTAAAATATCGGGATGCAATGCAGTGCCATAAGTTCCGGCGTGCATTAATTGCGCATAGGTGGCATCGTACACCAATCCGCCAACCTGGTAGTTTAGCTGGAAGGCTAATCCAAAACCCTTAAATGAAAAATTACTTAAAATAGACCCGTAGAAGTCAGGTACGGCACTACCTTCATAATGGAATTTTGCATTGTTCTGATCTGTTGTAACGGTATCATTGCTGTTTCCATTTTTTATAACACGGGAATTGGATACATTCCATGCATTAGCTACAAAGAGCCCTGCTCCATCACTTGGGTCTACACCATACCAGTCACGAACCCAAAATTCGTAGCGTGAATGGCCAACCTCCCACTGCTGCACAGTAAACGTATTAGCGGGAATGGTAGGCGTATTTTCAGGGAGTTTTGTAATCTTGTTTTTAAAGGTTGTCCAATTAATTCCCATATTCCAGGTAAAATCTTTATTTCTAAGGATGTCACCATTAAGGTTAACCTCTATTCCTTTATTGTACATGGCGCCAATGTTTTGGGTAAGGGTTAGTGCTCCGCTTGAAACGGGAGGTGGTACTCTGAACAACAGGTTACTGGATTTCCTGTTGAAATATTCCAGAGTACCGTTTAGCCGGCTTTTGAAAAGGCCAAACTCCAGCGCAATATCAAACTGGGAATTTACTTCCCATTTCAAATTCGGGTTTCCGGCATCTCTTGACGGTACAGCACCTGGTTCTGCATTGTTATTATTGCCAAGATTGTAGAAGTTTTGATAAGCATAATATACAGGAGCTCCGAGGCTTTCTTCAATTATGGCATCATTACCCACAAGCCCATAAGAGCTTCTTAATTTTAAAGCGCTAATTACAGGAACGATTTTCATAAAACCTTCCCTGTCTAAACGCCATGCAGCCCCAACCGACCAAAAATTGCCCCACCGGTTTTCAGGAGCAAAACGGGACGTTCCATCACGGCGTAAGGAGCCTGATATAAAATATTTGTTATCGAAGTTGTAATTGGCACGCGAAAGAAAGCTCTCAATTTTATATCGGTCTGTATACGAAGTAAGACTGCTTGTAGTTGTATAGTTTGCAAGTTCCGTTATACCTTCAAATACCTGCCCGGTCCGCAGATTAGTAAGCGTTTTATAAGTGCCGTCAAAAGTTTCATGTCCTGCCAGTAACTCCACCGAATGACTGCCGAATGAACGGTTAAAGTTCAATAGCTGGTTAATGGTCATGGTGAGATTATCAAAAGCATTCCGCCTTGACCTTCCTGAAGGTGCGCCATCACCTACAATCCTATTCTCAGCCTGGGAACGCAGGCTATTGCTAATATCAGCTGTAATATTAGTGGTGAACTTAAAGTTTTTCAAAAAGCTGATTTCACCATAGAGCCTCGTATTTAAAACATTGCGCTTAAGAATATTCTGATTAAGAATGGTTTCATAAATAGCGTGACGTCCGCCGGCAATTGGACGATTTGCATAAGGGGCACCACGAGAGCCAAGGTTACCTAAATCATAAACCCTGTTTCCATTAGCGTCTAATTCGTAAGCCCCGGTTGTTGGATCATGCACATACACCGGGTAAATCGGTGCTATTATTCTGCTTGCATAAAAGGGGTTCACCAAGCCGGTACTGCTGGCATCACTCGCACCCTGGTTAGCTTGTGTAACAATACCCGCTAACGACAAACCTGTTTTGAAAAATTCAAAAGGTTGGGTATTTAGATTGAGCCTTCCGGAATATCTTTTATAATCAGAATTTAAAACGTAGCCTTTTTCATTGGTGTAGCCTAAAGAAAAGTAGTAATCCGTTTTAGGAGCGCCGCCACTTACACTTACTGTATAATCTCCCCGGTTTCCATTTCTCTGAATGTCTTTTAGCCAGTCCAGGTCATCGGCCCATAACAATTTAGCAGAGGAGTTCAGTGCACCATTCGTGCCTATAATTTCTGTATTGCCAACATTAAAAGGATTGTATCCAACCAATTGCTTAATATCAGAATAAAACCTGCCATTATAAATCTGCAAACCGGCATTATTACCAGTAGTTTGCCTGGGCATTAAACCTGAAGCAATTTTATTGGCGCTATCGATGTTTAGTGCAGGCGTAGTTGTAGAAGCAGGATAAACTAAACTATTTCGATACCCCTCCCACATGATGGGATAATATTGAAAAGCATCAATACGGTCATACTCAGGCAGCGCCCTGGAAATAAAACCTTGTGCAATATTGGCCTGGACCTGTGTGCGATCCTTTCTCCCCTTCTTTGTCGTAATCTGAATGACACCATTGGCTGCACGGGCACCATAAAGCGCAGAAGCAGCTGCATCTTTCAATATGCTTACGTTCTCTATGTCGTCCACATTAATATTACTAATGTCATAATCGTAGGGCACTCCATCTACAACATATAAAGGCGCATTGGATGAACTCATGGAACCGTAGCCTCTTATACTTACAGCACCCGATGATCCAGGCTGCCCACTTGCTGTGGTGGTAGTAATACCGGGTGCCATACCAGCAAGGGCACTGATTACATTTGTAACCGGCCTGTTTTCTAATTCTTTTGAAGTAATCTGGGCTACTGAATTGGTTACAGCACCTTTTTTTGCAGTACCGTACGCCACTACAACTACTTCCTGCATTTTTTGATCGTCCTTTTGCAAGCTTAAATTAAAAGTGGATCGGTTGGCCAAAGAAACTTCCTGCGCAGCATAACCTACAGAAGAGATTACCAGAACTTGTGCTCCAGGAGGTAAGCTAAGCGAAAAAGAACCATTGATATCAGTTGTGGTACCAATACTCGTTTCTTTCGCTCTTACAGAAGCGTTGGAAATACCAACTCCATTCTCATCTGTTATCTTACCGGTAATAGTTCTTGTTTGGGCTATCACCTGCATACAGAGCAGAAAAAGCCCAATGCTGGATAAGATTCTTTTTCCCATTAGCATTATGTTTTTTGTTAACAAAGACCACAAATTCATATCATTTGTTTCAAATAAACCACGCACAATATGCCAAGCATGAAAATGAAAGTGCAAGACCAAAAAAATGATATTTAAAGAATGAGACTTCCCTATAGCCGAAGCATGAAAGTTTTGCTTTGAAACAGAGCTGTTAAGTCAATCCATGAGGTTTAAACTTATTTAAATACTGAGTAGTTGAATAGCGATAGTCTGAAGTATGTTTATCTATATTATCTATGAACTAAACACAAATGAAGGTTCCCTAAAGACTGGTTATGGATAGTGTTTGCCTGTGCAACAAGTCAGTGTTGTAAAAAACTGACAAAATTAAAACGCTTAACAACACTATTTCCCGTTCATCAATTGAGCAATATGTGACAAAAGCTTTACAACTATAAGGAATAACTTACGAAATAAATCGTGGATAATGGAAGAGACAACTACTATGAAAAAGAAGAAAACAAGACTTATTGTTCGCAAAGGAAATGAGAATATAGCGCTTAAAGTGGAGGACATCGCTTTTATTTATAGGGATAACACCATTATTGTAGCTGTGGATAAGGAAGAAAAAAAATATTTGTGCGACAGAAACCTTTCGGCTTTGGAAGAAGAGTTAGATGAGTCCATGTTTTTCAGAGCCAATCGTAAGTATCTTGTTAACATTCACTATATCAGAGGATTTAAAACCTTTGAAAAAGTAAAGTTGGAAGTCAGCTTAACGCTTCCATCTAATGGCCATAATATTATTGTAAGCCAGGAAACTGCACCCTTGTTTAAGAAGTGGATTTACGAAGAGTAATAATAAACTTTAAATCAACACTAAAAAAACATCTTCCGATGTACTGTCTTTTATTACTTCACTTGAAATGGAAGTTGTCCCGTTACTATTTTTCCATTACTATTAATCCCTTGCCATAGAATCACATAATTTCCCTTTTGATCACAAGTATAAAAATTCAATGTAGTTAGTTCGTTCGGATTAACCGAAATAGTAGAATTCCAAAATAAGGTATTTCGGAAATCGGGAGTGCGGCTTTTCAGTTGTTCAGGAGATTGATAAGCAGGTACATAAAATTCCCGTTGTAGTTGCAGACCGTCAAAATCAACTGCAATAAGATGAGGATCTAAATCCAGGTCTTGTAATTCACCACCATACGTTGAAAAATTAACCAATCCTACAAAACTGGAGCTCCCTAAAATATAAGGTCGGGGTATAATATCAAGTGTTTTAAATTTAAGAGGATCATAGTAAAATATCTCGTTTATATTCTTAAGGGGAATTCCGTTCAGTAATACCAATATATTATCATCGGAAAATTCTCTACGGTCTTCATTCAGAAGCTTCATAAACAATTTTCCATTTCTTACCCCTACATTAATTTCTCTTACATACTCTCTTAAAACTTCCTCCATTGTTGTAAACCTTCTATAGTCATCTAACACATAGGTATAAGCCGGACGGCCAAAAAAGGGAAATGTGTCTTTAAGTTCAGGCATGATGAAGTTCCTGACTTTGTCGCTTGCATATACATTCTGGACCTGCATGCCTATGCTATAATCTTCGAGGAGGCTATCTAGCTCATTTCCAGATAATGAAAAATCCGGAACAGGGTAGTCAGAATATTTTTCTGCAAACGGACTTAAAAGAGAAATAGAGTA
>DAIQPL010000246.1:0-6421 GCA_036787395.1 Flavisolibacter sp.
GAGTTATTTCTGCTTTTAATTTTCCGGTTGCTGTATGGAGCTGGAATGCTATGCTCGCCTGGGTATGTGGTGACGTGTGTATTTGGAAGCCATCCGAAAAAACGCCATTATGTGGCATTGCCTGCCAGAATATAGTTGCCTCCGTATTTAAACAAAATGGTGTTCCTGAAGGTGTATCCGGTTTGGTGATTGGTGAAAGAGAATTAGGTGAACGAATAGCAAGTGACAATCGTATACCGTTAGTGTCAGCAACGGGGTCTACCAGGATGGGCAAAGCCGTTGGTGCTGCAGTGGGCGCAAGGTTAGGTAGATCTTTGCTAGAATTAGGCGGCAATAACGCCATCATTATTTCAAAAGATGCCGACCTCGACATGACCCTGATGGGAAGTGTATTTGGTGCTGTGGGAACAGCCGGCCAACGTTGCACTACCACCCGGCGCCTCGTCATACATGAAGAGGTGTATGACAGGTTTAAAGAAAAGCTGGTGAATGCTTACAAGCAGTTACGGATAGGAAACCCTTTAGAGGAAAAAAATCATGTAGGCCCTTTAATTGATAAGGATGCTGTTGACATGTATTTGCAGGCAATAGATAAATGCCAAAAGGAAGGAGGAAAGTTTGTTGTAGAAGGCGGAACATTGGAAGGGCAAGGTTATGAAAGCGGGTGTTATGTAAAACCCTGTATTGCAGAAGCACAACCTCATTATGAAATTGTACAGCACGAAACCTTTGCTCCAATTTTGTACTTGTTAAAGTATAAAACATTCGAAGAAGCTATCGCCATTCAAAACGGTGTGCCCCAGGGACTATCATCTTCAATTATGACCTTAAATCTCCGCGAAGCTGAACAGTTCCTTTCTTCCGCTGGTAGTGATTGTGGAATTGCAAACGTAAATATTGGCACTTCGGGAGCAGAAATTGGCGGAGCTTTTGGCGGTGAAAAAGAAACCGGTGGTGGGAGAGAAAGTGGCAGCGATGCGTGGAGAATATATATGCGAAGACAAACTAATACAATTAATTATAGCACCAGTTTGCCCCTGGCACAGGGAATTAAATTCGATTTATAGTTGTTAATTAACAATTTTCGGCAAGCCGCTTGTCCTCTTTTTGACAACTTGCTAAAAGAGCTTTATATATTTTTACAAATACTCAATTCCACAAAACCCAAGTAGATGATTAAAACAGTTAAGAATTCCATACTGACGACCCTGGTTGTGGCAGTATGTTTGTCCTCCTATGCCCAAAGCTCAAAAAAATCGGTTTCAAACGGCTGGCATTTAAAAGACAACTATGGTATAAGCTTAGATAAAGCTTACCAGTTTGTAAGTGGGAAAAAAAGCCAGACTGTTGTGGTAGCCGTTATTGATTCTGGTATTGATACAACACATGAAGACCTCAAACCTATTCTCTGGACGAATACAAAAGAAATTCCCGGAAATGGAATCGACGATGATGGCAATGGTTATGTAGACGATATTCACGGATGGAACTTCTTAGGAGGTCGTGACGGCAAAAATGTAGAAAAGGACTCTTACGAAGCTGCAAGAGTTTATCATTTATACAAGGGCCGTTTTGAGGGGCTTAAAGACCCGTCAACACTAAGCAAAGAAGATCAGGAGTTATACAACACCTGGTTAAAAGCAAAAGCTGATGTAACTAAAGGCGTAGATCAGAATGAACTCTTTTTTATTAAGAGGTTATTTCCTTCTCTAAAAAGAGGAGACTCTGTGATCAAACTGGAGTTAAAAAAAGAAGAATACAATGGCAATGACCTGAAGCCTTATAAACCAACAGATAAAGACGCTGTAGTAACCCGTAACGTTATTCTTAATATTTCAGAAGGTAATAACAACAATTTTGAGATTACAAATAAGGAAATCCTAGAAGGTATTGAAGGTGATATTCAAAAAGCAGAATCAATAGACACTGCTCCTAAAGATTACCGTAGGGAGGTGGTAAAAGATAATGAGGGTGATATCAATGATAAATTTTACGGAAATAATAATATCATGACAAGCACAGCATTGCATGGCACACACGTGTCAGGCATTATTGGCGCAGTTCGAAATAATGGAAAGGGCATTGATGGCATTGCTGATAACGTACGTATTATGATGATTCGGGCTGTACCGGACGGCGATGAACATGACAAAGACATTGCATTGGCTATTCGATATGCTGTTGACAATGGAGCTAAAGTAATCAACATGAGTTTTGGCAAATATTTTTCTCCACAAAAGCAATGGGTAGACGATGCTGTAAAATACGCTGAAAGCAAAGGAGTTTTGTTAGTAGCCGCTGCAGGTAATGAAGCTTTTTTGGTTGATACCATGCCGCACTATCCCAATCCTATTTTGTTGGACAATAAGAAAGTTTCAAATTGGATTATGGTGGGCGCCAGCGGTGATCCTTCCAATGGTGGATTGGTAGCATCTTTTTCCAACTTTGGTAAAAAAGAAGTAGATGTTTTTGCGCCAGGAGTAAATATTTATTCAACAGTTCCTGGTGGCAATACCTACAGAAATTTATCCGGAACAAGTATGGCTTCCCCTGTTACAGCCGGTGTAGCTGCTTTCCTTCTGGAATACTTCCCTACCCTTACACCACAACAGGTAAAAGAAGCAATTGAAAAAAGTGTTGTGGCTCCTTCCATAAAAGCAACTCAACCAAATTCGGACAAAGAAGTCAGTTTATCAGAACTAAGCAAGAGCGGTGGTATTATTAATGCTTACGAAGCTGCTAAAGTGGCCGCTTCATTGACAGGACAAGTTGCGCCAACACAGCCTGTCAAGACAAAGATTAAAGTAAAGACGGCAAAAAAGGCTTAATATAAATAGTCGATATTTTAAAAATCCTGGTGGGCTTCCGCCGGGATTTTTTATTTTCACTTCAAAATACTGTCATGACAAATGTTGATTTACCGAGAGTACCTGATTTCTATCATAAATACATTAACCTGATTACTGAACCTGATCTTACCAGAGCTTTTGAGAAGCATCAGGTGAATTTACTCTCGATTCTTATGGACATACCTGGGGAAAAATGGAATCATCGGTACGAGCAGCAAAAATGGTCAATTAAGGAACTGGTACAACATATTATTGATGCAGAGCGCATCTTTTCTTACAGAGCCTTACACATTGCAAGGCAGGACAAAATTGAATTGCCAGGCTTTGAAGAAAACGATTATGCCAAAGCATCAAAGGCAGATAAAAGAACTAAGGAAGATCTTATTGACGAGTTAAGCATTGTTCAAAAAGCATCTGCAAAATTGTTTGCTTCGTTTGATGACGAACAGTTAAATGAAACCGGCATAGCTAATAGAAATTCCATTTACGTTGGAGGAATTGGATTTATTATTATAGGCCATGCACTGCACCACAAGAATATTCTTTTAAAGAGGTACCTGCAAGAAAAAACCATCCACGCATAAGTGGATGGTCTGTCTTAATAGTCTAATTATTATTAAAAGGTCTTTACTTTTCCTTTCGCCAGGTTTTGCTGGTTCACAATATCATTTACCACTTTCACCGCTTGGTCTACATAGATGTCTTTGCCTAAATTAGTAAGCCATTGCTTATAGCGCTCGGTTTTATCCTTATCCGCTGAAACATAACGATCCTGGTCTTGTTTCAGGTAAGAAACCTGCGTATTCTTATCTGCTTTAACAAGTTTCTCAATCTGCTTCACCGCTTCGCGTGTAACTTTTTGTTCTTTTTTGAACTGGTCAATCTGTAAAGGATATTCCTTATCATCTTGTTTCGCTAGCAAGTCCGTTCTTTGCTTGATTAGGTTAAACACGGAGTCATTTGCAATTCTGGCTGTGCCCAGGCTTTTAATAGTTTGCATATCATATCCTGGTTGCCAAACTTTATACTGAGCTTTAGCAATCTCATCATAAGGCAAAGCATTTGTATTGTCTCTTTCTCTAAGCTTAAGGTATTCATAGTAATCAGGTATTATTACATCTGGTACCACTCCTTTTAACTGTGTAGAACCGCCACTGATTCTATAAAACTTCTGTAGTGTCAGTTTTAAAGAACCTAAATCAGAGTTAGTAGATAAGAAATTAGAAGAAGGATCTAAACCAATCGGCCGCTGCACAGTTCCTTTTCCATAAGTACTGGTGCTTCCAATGACAACACCCCGGCCATAATCCTGTATTGCAGCTGCAAATATTTCAGATGCAGATGCACTGAATTCATTTACCATAACAGCTAAAGGGCCATCGTACAAAACGCCCCCATCCTTATCACGCATGACCTGTGGTTGGCCTTCCCTGTCCTTAACCTGTACTATTGGTCCCTGGTCAATAAACAAACCAGCAATCTGGATCACATCATACAGAGAACCGCCTCCATTATTGCGAAGGTCGATTACAATCCCATCAACCTTTTCCTCTTTTAGTTTTTTTACCTCGGCAGTTACATCTAAGGAACTACGGTGCGGATCATTCGGATCATCAAAGTTGGCATAGAATTCAGGAAGGAAGATGTAACCGACCTTGGAAGTACCCTGGTTGATCACCGCACTTCTTACATAGCTTTCATCCTGTACAATTTTGTCCCGTGTTAATGATACCATTTTTAACGTACCGTCTTTTTTTCTTAAAGTAAGATTTACAATTGTTCCCTTTTGGCCGCGGATAATCTTAACCGCATCCGTCACGTCATAGCCTGTTAATTCCACCGGCGTTTCTTTGCCCTGGGCCACTTTTACTACAATATCTCCTACCTCAATTTGGTCAGATTTTTGTGCCGGGCCACCAGGTAATACACTGGCGATTTTAATATTACCCTCATCATAGGTTAGCTGAGCGCCTATCCCATAAAATGAACCACTAAGTTGTTCATCAAAATATCTTTTGTCAACCGGGGGAAAAAATTCTGTGTATGGGTCCATCATTGAAGTAATGGTGTTCACATATACGCTAAACTTGTCATCATCGTTGAACTTTAAACGGTAGCGTTCAAAGATGCGATCCATGGCAACTCTTACTTTGTCCCTGGCTTCTTTTTCCAGTTCAACATCTGTTTTTGTAACAAATCCTTCCTTGCCTTTGTTACTTTCTCTTGCTTCCTGCAGGTCAACAAAGCGCTGCAGGGTCAGGTATTTTAAGCGTTTACGCCATTGCTCACGGCGGTCAGCCTGGGAAGAAACAAAACTTATTTTTTTGGAATCCGTGACAATAGATTCATTTGCAGTAAAATCAAATGGTTTCGATAAAATCTCTTTATAAATAGCAGAAGACTCTTCAGCTCTTTTATTGAATATTTTACCAGCTTCTAAAAAAAACTGTACAGGAGCTCCTTTGATCTCGTCGTCAACCTTGGTAGAATATTTGTCTAAAGAAGCAATGTCACTCTGCATAAAAATATTCTTGTCGGGGTCTAGTTCCTCGAAATATTTGTAGAAAACTTTTTTTGAAAATTCATCATTGATGTCTTTGGGGCTGTAATGCCCTTGTGCGAGAATTTCACCAACGATCTGTAGGATTTTTTCATACTTGGACGGTGGAATTTTGGTATTGGTAGTTCCCATGGTATTGAATGCCAGAAAAATGCCAGCTATCACCATCACAATTAATATTGGAAGTCTTTTCATATCTAACATATATTTTATTGCCTTAGGCATGGAATCAAATTTAGCTTAAAAAAAATGCTTTGAAAGCATTGTTTTCCCCTTTAACAAACGTTTTTGACAGGCGGAAAATTCTGTAGCTGAATGTATTTGCATGTTATAATCGAATTTATCCTTTTCATTGTATAGCCATTTATTGTACCAATTTAATTGTTGCGCCAATTTTGGTTCAATAAGAATAATTACTTCAAGGTTTTTTTTTGAAAAAGCAGAAGAATAAATTCAACTTCATTTCATTATTTTTGCCTGCCAAACGGTGATTGTAGCTCAGCTGGTTAGAGCATCAGATTGTGGTTCTGAGGGTCGCCGGTTCGAACCCGGTCAGTCACCCGAGCCTCCTTTCTTAGGAGGCTTTTTCTTTACTGCCATTGAACGCTTTTTACAACCATTTATACTCTTTATTGTTAATTAAGGTTAATAACAAATCAGTGCGCAGCCGCACGCCCGTACCTTTGCCGCGCAATAAAATGAAGAATACATGAGAAAATTATTTGGTTTATTGATTTGCGGCTTCGTTGCAGGGCAGGGTTTTGCGCAGTTCCCTTCTGGTCAAATGCGTGGCAATGGCCAACCGCCTACGGGAAGATTCTATGGTAAAATAGTTGATGCAGCTAATAAAGGAATTGAAGCGGCCTCTGTTACTCTTGTAACTACCAAAATGGATTCTGCAACCAAACAACCAAAAGACCTGATCGTTGGAGGAATGCTGACAAGTAACACCGGTGATTTCAGTGTAGAAAATATCCCCCTCTTTGGAAAATACAAACTACGCATTACAGGT
>DAIQPL010000247.1:0-6419 GCA_036787395.1 Flavisolibacter sp.
ATTTTCCATCAACCATATGCTGGCCAGGCAAAGGCGAAGGATCGCCTGTACGGTTCCGGTTTTCAATTGCATTGCCAATTTCGTTCAAGAGGTCTGTCTCTCATACCTGCCTGACCATTGCCGGTAACCACGAACAAGGGTAACTTCGGAAGGCGGGGTTCTGCCAGGGCCGCCTTCATACTGTAAAAAGCGGGACTGGTAAATTTTATTTGATTGAGGAGACATGTTATAATAAGCCAAGCCTTCTTCAAACAGCGCAACCGCTTGCAACTCCATTAGCTAAAAATTTAAATCAGCGAATCCTTCAATAAAATGTCTCAAACGTAAAAACAGCCCCCATGTGAATAATTTAATGTTGAGATGTCGATAACAACATTTCTTAGACCCTTTACTTTGGACAAATATTATCCCTTTCAAAAAAGGGCTAGCCAGTGAAAATTTGATGCACCTTGCCTGAGACGCTTCGTGCGTATTTTCTGAAAATTGAAACCATCTTTCTCAATAGCTTGTCAGATCATATTTTCTCCCAAAGGTCAATACATGTGCACGACCCTTTAATACACTCCCGGTAGTACGGTATTTCATTTCGATACGGTTTACATATCTTCCATCTCTACCAAATTCAATAAACCGGCTGCTTTCACCGGTGGCTATTACATCATCAATAGCAGGTTCTAATTTGTCTCCGTTGTCAAAAAAAATCTTTACTTCATTAATCCTGACATCCCTGTCTTCCACCTTAAATTGAATACCCGTTAACTGGTTACGGCTGTGCACTTCAATGACATCCTTGTCCCGCACAAAATCTACTTTCCGTTCATCCAGTAGTTCCCATCCTTCATCAACTGCCAGCGTGCGACGGGAAGAACCACAGGAGGCTAATATTAAAAAAAACAGGAGAATAAGTACAGGCCGGCCTGCCTTTAATTGAGTAATTAACGTGAACATAGTTAGAATTTATACCCCATAGCATTCAAATTCTATTCCGGAGAAAAATGGGGTAATTAGGAAACAGAAGGTTTAATATGCGAGATACTATTTGCCGGTCTGCCCGCCGTTCTGATGACTAAGTAAATTATGAAACCTGCACCTGCTCCTGTTGTATTCAACAACACATCGTCAATATCTGTACTCCTGAAACTGGTGGCCAACTGAAGCAACTCGATGGTTACTGAGATACACATAGATGCTATAATGACCGGAAAGAAAGTGGACATTCTCTTGTAGAGCAGCGGAAGATAAATACCCAGGGGAAGAAGCATTATTAAATTGCCGACCACTTGTTTGCTGGTCATTTTATATATCTTGAACATTTTGAACAGCTCAAAATTAACCCTGGTTCTTTTTTCTACCCTGAGCTCCATTTTGTGCCACCAGTCGTGAACCGATATCTCGCGGAAGAGAATAAAAAAACCGGTGAGCGTCAACACGCTGAAAACATAGACATAGAAACTTGATTGAAGTACCATATTAAAAACAGAAGGCTGCTTTCGATAGAAGACTTCAATCAATATCCAACCATAAAGAAGGAAAATTGTTAAACCAAGAAAGATTAATCGTTTGTTGCTTACATGTTTGTAGTCCGATGCGTAATGATCGTGAAGAAAAAAAACAGTAAGCACCAATACCGGAAGAATCACCAATATTTTCTTAAGCCAGTAAGTCATTTGGTATTTGCAATAATAAGAAATGTTTAATAAAAGTGAAAACCGTCAAAAGAATTTGTACATCCATCTACTGTTGCTAAAAAATTAAAGTGATTTGCCAAATGGGGAACTTCTCTTACCTTAATTCTTTATACCATTTACCTTAAACCACTTCAACATGGATCAGCGTATCATTAATCTTTACGATGAATACACCCACAAACCTTTAAAACGCAGCGAGTTTATTGAGCGTCTTATAGTTCTTACAGGTAGCCTGGCCACTGCCATGACTGTGATACCGTTACTGGAAAGTTGCGCTGCGTCTAACAAAACCACTACAGATGAACTATTCACTGAACGTGTAAGTTATGAAGGTGTTAACGGAAAAATGAATGCTTATATAGCCAGGCCGCAAAAAGAAAAGAAATATGCTGCGGTGATGGTTATCCATGAAAACAGGGGATTGAATGCGCATATTGAAGATGTAGCCCGAAGAGCAGCCAATGCAGGTTACCTGGCCATTGCACCTGATGCTTTGTCGCCCCAAGGCGGCACACCAGATGACACAGATAAAGCAAGAGACATGTTCAGCAAGCTGGATGCGAAACAAAACCTGCAAAACTTTATCAATGGGTTCAATTATGTACAGGCCCGTAAAGATGCCAATGGTTCTTTAGGTTGCGTAGGATTTTGCTGGGGTGGCGGACTATCGAACCAATTAGCTGTAAATGTACCTGAACTAAAAGCAGCGGTTGCTTTTTATGGTGCTCAACCAAAAGCTGAAGAGGTAAATAAGATTAAAGCAGCTGTACAATTGCATTACGGTGGTTTAGACGAAAGGATAAATGCAGGCATTCCGGCCTATGAACAGGCTTTAAAAAATGCAGGAGTAGTGTATGAGCTTTACGTTTATGAAGGTGTGAACCATGCCTTTCATAACGATACTTCTGCTGCAAGATATAACGAAGCCGCTGCTAAGCTAGCCTGGCAACGAACACTGGATTTCTATAAAAAACATTTATAATTTTTTTCAGTGGCTTCGGTTGCTAGCGCTACGCTGATTAAAAAATAATATAGGTTTAAGAAGGTGCTACATCCAGGTCTTTAATCTGTATTTTATAATTGGACGGAAGAATCAATGATTTAAGGAACCAGTCCAATTTTATTTTTCTGCTTAATTGATAAAGCGGAACGACCACACCCAAAACGGAGAAATCTCCCAGCCCTAAAAGTTTGTTCACCCTTTTTGGAACCACCAATATTTGTGATTGCTTTAAAAGAAAATAGCGACCAGCACCCAGGTGTTTTTTGTATTGCTTGAAGAGGTCAATTGTATAATGGCTTTTTTCTAAATTTTGTTGGAGGTGTTGTTCATGCATAACACACCAATCATTATAGTTTGTGGGCAATCCAACTAACCCCATCCTATCTCCTACCCTAAAAAACACGTTAAATACTTCTTCTTTTTCGTCTTTCGTTAGTTTGCGTTCAAGCAATTCAAAGGACGCAATAGAATAATGTATGAGCATGAACAATACATCCCTGTAAGCCCAATCAGGAATGGTAGCTTCCCGGTTCGCTTCAACAGCGGAATGAATAGCCCGCATTTTATCAATAGCCCTGTGAGCTCCTTCTTTTTCTGCAAAGACAATGACCCTTGCATAAGTAACCGTTGAAAATAGTCGTCCCAATGGATCGGCTGGAAGACGACCCGTAAAATACAACCAGTCTACCGCCTTATTGAGTGCAAATTCCGCCGAGGCCCCGGCGAAAATAAAAAGTATAGTATCGCCCTTACCCCAGATCTGCCTCACAATTGAATCTTTTCTTACAAAAAATTCCATAGGCTAATAAACGAAGAAAGGACCAAACTGATAAATCATCTGTTTCATTTAACATTACATGAACACTGCAATAGTAATACAAAGCTCTAGTAAGGATCTGGTAAAGCCGGTTTCCGTAAATACTTTATTACTTCTTCGCGAATGGCCTGCACTAATATCCGTTTATCGCCGGAAAATGATTCGGTTACTGCTGGCCGTCTGGCTCCATTTGTAATCCTGAAATGTAATTCCCCTTCGGGCAAATGATGGTGAAGGCTTTTGTCAGTTACATGTGCGAACACTGAATGCTCATTACCTTCTGATCTTACGGTTATTAACGCAGGATAACTAATTGCTTTATATACAAATTCAATAGTAAACACTTTTGCCATGGTGGTAATTTATGTATCTCAAAATAGCAACTGGCATCTTTGTTATACGGGAAACTTACTCAGTATTAAATATCCTCCAGCCTTCGGCAACTTCCTAAAACGATGTGAATAAATTTTGGTAGTTAGTCCTGAAAATTGTGTATGACTATCGTTTAACAAAACTTAGCTTTTATCGTTGCAAAGATCCAGCATCGTTTGGGCAATATGCAAAAGATCGCGGTATAAAGTAGGCTTACGAAAAAACGTACATCTATGAGTCTGGCAAAGCTTTACATCTTCTTCCCTTGATGAGGTAGTAAAAACCATGACCGGAATATTTTTATAATATTCTTCCTTTTTAAGCCAGCTAAGAACTTCCTTTCCGTCCATCACAGGCATGTTAAGGTCCAGAATAATCAGGCAGGGAAGTTTTTGAAATAGGTCATTCTGAAGCAGAGAAATTACTTCCGTACCATTTTTAGCTTGAACCAGTTCATACTTATCGGTCAATTGTGCTAACGCATCTTCCAGGCTTTCAAAATCGTCTACATCATCTTCTGCATACAATAAAACAGGCTTATTTAACGGCTCCATAAATCAGGATGTTCAATAGGGTTCAAAGCTTGGTAAGTGTACAAGTGAAGCAAATCATGTAAAGATTATGCCATTGCACAACCCACTGGACTCAACAGTAAAATAAACATGAGATTTTTAATTGTTGAATTGCTACCCCTTGCATCCCTGTTTTTCTTTTTTTATATTTAAGAAAAATATCCATGAAACTCCTTACCATCACTATCTGCACAGCTGTCATTCTTTTTGCCTGTAATAATGAAAAGGAAAAAACAGCCGAACCAAAACTGGCCGCTGCAGCTACTTCTACTCCCTCCGAAGCCACCACTCAAGTCATGCCTGATTCTATTACCATGAAAAATTGGGACAGCTATAAAACACCCGGTGATGCTCATAAATTAATGGCCTCCTGGAGTGGTACATGGACAGGGGAAGTAACGATGTGGATGGCACCTGGCGCAGAGCCGGCAAAAAGTACGTCTACAGCCGTTAACAAGATGGTGTTAGGTGGACGTTATCTACAAAGTTCTCATAAAGGAAAATTCAATAACATGCCTTTTGAAGGCATGAGCACTTTAGCCTTTGATAATGCAAGGAAAGTGTACATCTCAAGCTGGATCGACAATATGGGTACAGGTGTTATGGCAATGGAGGGTCCCTGGGATGCCGCAACCAAATCAATTACTTTAACCGGAAGAATGGTAGACCCGGGCACCGGCAAATTAACCGACGTAAAAGAAGTGTTTAAACCCCTGGACAACAATTACCAGGTTATGGAGATGTTTGCTACAGGGCCGGATGGCAAGGAATTTAAAACTATGGAAATCAAATACACCAGAAAGAACTGATTGGTGAATGGTGACTCTGAATATTTATTTAACCTTCATTAATCTCAAGCCTACGAATAATAAAATAAACTCGGTTATCCACCATTCTTTTTGGTTATTCGCCCGGGTGATAAGTTCTCACCGCATTCTTCAATACATCGACTTTATAAAAATTAACATCCTTAAAGTTTCCATCAATAAATCCTTCTGCCTGGTCGGTAAAATGTTTGGAAGAAGGATCAAAAGATTCCCCACCCGTCATAATAGTTTTTGCCTTGAGCTTTTTTCCAAATTCTACCGCGGCCACAAAACTATTTCCAGAAACTCCATAGCGTTTGTTAGTTCCTGGAAAACGACGACCATTGAAAGAGGGCAACGAGCCCCATGTGGCAGAAGCAAGTCCTACAGGAAGGCTCCACTCCTTATCACTAAACTCTGTGTTATTACTTTTTTCATTTCGCTGAAATCGGTTGATATCACCCCAGGCTACCCTCCACGTTCCAAACCTGCTTTGCAAATCGTCAATAGTTTCCTGTAATAAGTCCAATTTTTCCTTGGGCGAAATATTTGTTGCCAGCCAGTTGAATATGGCTATAGTATTTGTTGATTCCCTGTCCGTTTTAGAGGCCGGAGCTTTAGCCATTAACCTTGTTGCCCATTCAATAGCTAATGTTGTTGCAATAGAACTTGCAGACGATGTTTTATCCCATGTTTTTAAAATATCAATGGGCAATTGCAAACTCTTTCTATTTAGATCACTAGTCGATGAATCATCATGAGCTCTAAATAGTGAGGGAAGTAAAATATCAAAAGCTGTGAGGTAGTGACTATATCCTATCCCGATAATTTTATCTAAGGTAATATTGGAAGCATTACTTAATAGCCTTGCCGCGTTCACAGCTCTTGCATTTTGGCCATCAGGCGCCATGTATTCGGGGTAAACTTCTTTTTTCGGACTGCTATTCCCGGATGAAGTAAAAGGAGTAGAATTACAATTCTGTATCCAGCCACTCGCTGGATTATACAAGTGAACAATTTCATCCAGCTTATGAACGCCTTTCCATTCGGTAGCAGGCAAACTTCCATCTACAGGCAAAGCCCAGTCCATTTTTGAATCCCGCACAGGAACAAAGTTGCCATGCCAATAAGCAATGTTTTTCTGATCATCAGCATACACCG
>DAIQPL010000045.1:0-19749 GCA_036787395.1 Flavisolibacter sp.
AGGACAAATATCTATTCTTATGGAGGGTGGAGTGCTAACCTTACACCCACTTATAGAAAACGTTACCGTTACCAGGGGTCATTCAACCTTAGTCTGCAAAGCACTAAAATGAATTTCAAAGGTGACCCTGATTACAGCCTTACTAAAACATTCAATATTTCATGGAATCATTCAGTTGATGCGAGGGCCAAGCCAGGAACAAACTTTTCAGCCAGCGTAAACGCCGGTTCCACAAAATATAATCAATACGTTCCCAATAATGCCGTCCGTAATATTACCAACAACCAGGCCTCCTCAATTAGTTATTCCAAAACATGGACAGGAAAACCTTATAACCTTACTTTAAGTGCTAATCAAAACCAGAACAGCAATACCCATTTAATGAATGTTACACTGCCTGATGCCGGCTTTAGTGTTACAACTATTTATCCTTTTCAAAAAAAAGAGCAGCTGGGCACTCAAAAGTGGTATGAAAAAATAGGCGTCGGGTACACAGGTATTGCCCGGAACCAGCTTGCATTTTACGATACCGCAAAAAACACGTTGAGCCGGCTTCTTGATACCTTGGAATGGGGTGCACAACACCGGTTTCCTATTACTTTGTCGTTACCACCTCTCGGAAGCTTTATTGTATCTCCCTCTGTATCTTATGAAGAAACCTGGTTAACGCATCGGATAAAACGTCAATGGAATCCCCTTTTTAATAAATTAGATACAATGTTTGTCGAGAAAGGCCTTTACATAGACAGACAGGTAAGTTTTGGCCTTGGCTTTAATACCAATATTTACGGATTATTTCCTTTTAAAGGTTCAAAGCTGAAAGCCATACGTCATGTGATCAGGCCGACTTTTAGCTTTAATTACCGCCCTAATCTTTCTAAAAATAAACACGACCTCATCACGGATATTTATGGGCATACTCAAGCCTTATCTCAATTTGACAACAATCTTATATTCCGCGGATACGGGTATGGTAAATACGGCGGTATAAGCTTTGGAGTGGACAACAACCTTGAAATGAAATGGAAAGGAAAAAAAGATTCAGTGGCTAGAAATGTTAGTTTAATAGATGGATTTGGATTTTCGAGTGGTTATAACTTTTTACAGGATTCATTAAAGCTTCAACAGTTTAGTCTTTACCTGCGAAGTACATTATTTCAAAAAGTGAGTCTTACGGCGCAAGCTTTACTGGACCCCTACAACGTAGATTCTTTAGGAAGAACCATCAATCGTTATGTATGGCAGGACAACCATTTAAGTCCCGGAAGAATTACCAGTGGTAGTATTGCCATGTCTACCCAGTTTCAAAGTAAGCCGAGAGATCCAAAGCAAGCGCCAAATCCAGATGCTGGGGTAAACAGGCGTATAAACGACCCCAATCTCCTGGCCGATGAACAACGTCTGCAGGAATACATGAGACGCAACCCTGCAGAGTTTGTTGATTTCAATATACCGTGGTCTATTAATCTTTCCTTCTCCCTAAATTTTAGTAAAACTTATGATGTTATTTTACAGCGTTTCACAACCAATGTGTCGTCAAGTTTTAATTTTAATAACAGCTTTAGCTTAACACCAAAATGGAATTTTAGCACCAATGGATATTATGATTTTGATACAAAACAATTGACGCAGTTCACTATGTCGGTGTCTCGTGATATGCACTGCTGGCAAATGTCTATCAATGTAACACCAATCGGTAACTATCGTTACTTTAATATCACCATAAGTCCTAAATCAGGTATACTGCAAGACCTTAGAGTGAACCGCACACGCACCTTTGTCAATTATTGATGTTGTAAATAGTATTCTTTCATCAGTGCAAAAACTTCTTCTTTTACCTGCTGTGAAGTTTTACCTGCAACGCTTATAGGTGGCAAAAAATGCATTTCTACTTTATGGGGCCAAAAGAAAAATTTTTTATCTGTTGGTAATACCCTGGTTGTGTAAAAAATGACTGCAGGAATAACAGACTTTCCTGTTTCAGTGGCCAACCGAAAGGCACCATCATGAAACCGCTGTAATGGTTCTCTTGTTTTATTCCGGGTTCCTTCCGGGTAAATACACATATGCAAGCCCATTTCCAGCACTTCTTTCATTTTTGTATAACTGGCTCTCCGGCTTTCTTCACTTTTTCTGTCAACTAATACACTGCCACTTTTATATATCAAACCAAACAGAGGAATTCTGGACATCTCCACTTTAGCTATCGTTTTATTTGGCCCTGGAATTCCTGGACTTGAAAGCGGTACATCCATAAAAGAATTATGATTGCATACTACAACATAGGCTTCTCTTTTTTTAAAGTTGCTTCTGCCTTTATAGACTCTTCTGACACCGATTAAAACAAAAAAGAAAGTCATCCAAATCTGAAATATCTTAAAAACATAAATAGTCTTTTTGGGTTCGGGCAATAAACCTGTAATCCAGATAGGAATAAAAACAATCAATAAGGACGCTGCAAATACAAGTAATGCCCACAAGGCAAGAACTCTCCCTAAAATGTTTTTCAAGAAATTCATATTCAAAGTTACAAGGCCCAGTCAATGGGATCGAGTCCCTGTTTCATTAAATATGTATTGGTTTTTGAAAAATGCCGGCACCCAAAAAAGCCGTTTTTTGCAGCCAGGGGAGAGGGATGGGCCGCTTTTAAAATATAGTGATTTTTTATTTCGATCAATTCAATTTTTTCCTGCGCAAACTTTCCCCATAAAAGAAACACAACATTTTTTTTTACCTGAGAAATAGTTGAGATAACACAATTTGTAAAGAGGTGCCAGCCAATTTTAGAATGACTCATCGGCTCAGCGGCTCTTACAGTTAACGAGGCATTTAATAACATTACACCTTGCTCCGCCCATTTGGTAAGGTCGCCATGTTTGGGAATGGGAACGCCTACATCATCATGCAATTCTTTAAATATATTTATTAAAGAGGGTGGTGGCGCCACTCCCTTTGGCACGGAGAAACTTAATCCCATTGCTTGTCTGGGTCCATGATAAGGATCTTGTCCAAGTATTACGGCCTTCACTTTTTCAAGTGGTGTTTTATCAAAGGCGTTAAAAATCAGAGAACCTGGCGGGTAAATTGTTTTGCCCTGCGCTTTTTCGGTTTTAAGGTGTTCAACTATTTGCTTGAAATAAGGCTTTTTAAATTCATCTTCTAACGCTTCCTTCCACGAAGACTCCATCTTAACATTCATCTGTAGGCAATTAATGGATGAAGTTATTGATAAATAGGATTAGCTATATCCAAACTGTTTTAATTATAAATGCCCGGAGAGTACCGGGCATTTATAATTTCATTCAGCAAATTAACTAACGTCCGCCGCCTGAACTTTGTCCGCCTTTTCTGCCAGCTTCCCTTGCTTCTTCAGATGTAAACTCATGACCTGTGCCTTTTTCGTGAGAAGCTTTGCCACCTTCACTGGCAATTCGTCTTTGTTCTTTAGGGTCCATTCCTGCAAAGCCACGTTCGGAGGATCCACTATTACCACTTTTGCCTCTTCCTTCGCCTGATGACTCACCACCTTTCTTCGCTATCTCTTTTTTTTGTTGCTCATCCATTGAGCCAAACCCACGTTTCGAACTTTGTGCCATAACATAAATTTTAAGGTTAAAAAAATTGTTATGGAGGTATGTCCGAAAGTTTAGTGCCAATTGTTTTCTGGCTGCAGATGTGGAACTCAACAATTTTATTAATGCTTACCATGGAAAACTATACAACACTCTGGGGCAGGATCAGCGATGGCAACAATTTTGTTGAATTAAAAGAGCTTAAAAGAACCTGGAGATAGTCATTGGCAAGTTGTTTGAAACACTTTCTCTAATAAAAATCATTGAGATGGATAAAAATAAAACATCGGAGGAGCAGGAAAATAACCGGCCTCAAAAACGCTATGATCTGTCGGAAGAAGCAAGCCGGAGAGAAAGTCCGGAAGCAACAAATATAGCCCGCCAGGAAGAGAATGATGATGAAAACGAATCCAATGGAGCAGGACGGATCAATTCAAGTGATGACGATTGGGCGGAGAACAAAGTATCTACTTCTTTAGATGAAGAATAAAAATAACCGCTGTAAACGGCAGAACTTTTGCTTTCTATTTAAAAAGTTTGATTATGGCAAAGAATAAAAATAAAAATCGCAAAACCGAAGCGCAGGAAAGGTTTGAAGAAGCGGACAATGCCGGACGGTTTGCAGGAGATGATGCCGATGCAAAGGCTGCCCGGGCACAAGCTGTGAAAAACATAAAACAGGATAATAACTTTATGGAAAATGAGCACACTGGGCAGGATGAAAACACAGACGCAGAAGCAAGAAGGGATGCTGCACAATCACACGACTACAAAGGTGAATCTCAAAATGTAAACGACGATACTGGAAGACCCTTAAATGAAGATGAAATTGCTGGCGCACGCAATAAAGCAATGGAGGGAACGAGACAAAACAGGGATATAAGCGATAGCGGAAATAATAATAAGACATTTAAATAACCTTCGACTAGGGATTCGGCTTTGCTTGCTTCTTAGCCGCTATTAGTTATCGTTCAAAAAACCGTCTATCATTTCGGTTCTTTCCTGTTCTTCGCTGTATTTTTTATACTCCAGCAGGAATAAACCGGAAATTATGATAGACAATCCAAAGGCAATTTCCTGAATCCTTTCCGTAAGGTTATTAGCTATTTCCAGTAAGTACATATCAACTCTTTACATGTAAATAATCAAAAGCTTTGCCAGGACAATTGGTGAGGTGACTGCTTTTTACAGGAAGGGGGAAGGTTTCCCGAAGCTAATAAAAGAAGGGCAGAAATATCAAAATCGGAAGGGTTATTTAAAAGAAAAAGCACCAAGTTTGTTGAAAATACCGGCCGAAACCTGTATCACTTACTAACCCGATGCCTTCCGCTTGATTTGGCAGCGATCTTGTTGAAGGATTTCTGCTGTTTCAATTGCACCTCTAAGTTATGACGCCCAATCTTTCCATTCAAAATTTAATGCGTCCTCTTCTACACCGGTTTTACACTTTTTTTTGCACACTACAAGATGACTTACTCTTGGTGAAAAAGGTGGTAGAAATATAAAAAAGGCAGTTAGTTGCACTATCAAACTATTGATTTTTGTTAATCGAATTAGGCAATTGACCTGAGCTAATATTCTCAATATCCTTAGTGTAAGTTTCAGGCATTGCTTTCCCGTTTATACAAAATTCTTGAGAGCTTTTGTTTAGTTCGGTATATTAATCTAACAAATTCACTGCTATGCTACGTTTGCCTTCAATGCTTCTTGCGTCTTTTATCGGATTAACATCAATGGCACAATACAAAAACGATAACGTACTGTATAAAACTGTATTCCCCCAGGAGCTTTGTAGGGAACTTGAAAAAAATCCTGGTTACATTTTATTAGACGTACGGTCAGCTGGAGAATACAGTGACACGTCATCCAGCACCGGCTTAAATATAGGTCACCTGAAGCCTGCTATTAATATAGATATCAGGCAAATGGGAAAGAGAATAAATGAAATTGCTTCTTACAAGGACAAACCGGTTTTCGTTTATTGTTCTCATAGCCAAAGAAGCCGCAGGGTTAGCAAAATGCTTGCTGATAGCGGCTTTACTCACATCAATAACATCAATGGTGGGATGACAGCCATTCATTTGCTCGACGAAATCAAAAAAGGCTGTTTAACATCAATGATTGGTACGAGCAATAACTACGCTATTGTTTCTCCAACAGATTTATGTAAAAAATTATTATCTGGAAACCACAACGTTTATCTGTTGGATGTGAGAAATGATTCGGCCTGGAATCATATTGCAACAAATCCAAAGATAAATGCCTATGGCTATTTAAAGGGTACACAACACATTGGGTTGGAAAACCTGGACTCAAAATTATCGGTGTTGCCACAAAATAAGGAAATTATAATAACAGACTTGTTTGGAGGCGATGCTGCGATAGCTGCACGAAAATTAAAAGAGAAGGGTTTTAAAAATGTCTCCATTTTAATTGAAGGAATAGACAGGTGGCTTTATTCTGATCAGTCGCAACTAACTTGTGGCGCCAATTTATACGTTCCTGCTGTGTCGTATGATATACTTAGTTCAGCGGACTACCAAAAATTTGCTTCGGCAACTAAAACTTACCTTATTCTCGATGTAAGATCACCGGAAGAATTTGCCAATAAGCATACAGACTCCTACAGAAATATTGGCCATTTAAAAAATGCTGTCCACATACCTTCAATAGATGTAAACAATCGGATAGGAGAAATTGAAAAATATAAAACCTTACCCATTATGGTTTATGCTTTTTCGGGCACTCCTGAAGCATACGCTGCAGCTAATACCTTGGTACAAAATGGGTTTAAAAATGTAAAAGTTTTGGGTGGAGGAATATTTAATATTCGTTGGTCAGCCTCTAATGTCCAGGGTCTATCTTCTTTACATGATATGGTAGAGGACGTGCCTGAGGAAAATAAGTAGGCTAGACAATTTCATTATTTGAGCTGCCTTGCCTTTCGACCAGGGGTTAGGTTTGGTGGAACAGATAACAAATGGCGAAAAAGAGCTTTAGTTCTTTCCTTGCCATTCACTTTCTTACACATTATGGAAATGACGTAATTTTTAAAAAACAAGACAATAAAGCGGCCTTAAATTTGTTAATGAGGAAGAAAATATCCTCTTAATGAGAAAAAACACCTTTGTTCTTGTTCTTTTATTCATTAGTTACACTTCTTTCAGCCAATTCCGGTTAGGCATCTTTGGTGGCATTTCCAATTACCAGGGAGACCTCGTTGATAAGCCTTACAAAAGTTCAAAGGGCGCCTTTGGTTTTACAGGCACATTTCCAGTTTCTCAAAGATTTAGTATAAGAGCAGGGCTAACATTTGCAAAGGTGGCTGGTGCAGACAGCTTGGCTGAAAAACCTGAACTTATAGCCCGTAACCTAAGTTTTCAATCCAAGATTACCGAGTTCAGCGTCATGGGAGAATACAATATTTTCAATTTAGACCAGGTCAGGTGGACTCCTTATATCTTCGGCGGATTAGCGCTTTATCATTTTAATCCTTATACTTTTGATCAGAATGGCACTCAAACCTACCTTCAGCCTTTAACTACAGAAGGACAAGGGATTCCAGGATATAATGCCCCTTACGAGCTAACACAGTTGTCTTTACCTTTTGGCGGCGGTGTCAAATATGCTATCAGTGAACGGGTACACCTGGGGCTGGAAGTTGGCCTTCGTAAAACGTTTAATGATCATTTAGACGACGTAAGCCGCGAATATGCAGACCCCATAGATTTGGAGGCAGGCAATGGCCAACGCGCCGTTGAGTTGTCCTACCGGGGAGATGAAATCGGGTTTCCCGATTATCCTGGCAAAGGATTTACCCGAGGAAATCCTAAATCAAAAGATTATTACTATTTCACCGGCTTACATCTGTCTTTTGCGCTGGGAAGCATTGAAGGAAGGGGCCGGGACAAAGGATATGGCTGTCCAAAAGTATTTTAAGCTTTTTCCTAGGCTATCGGCCACTACTTTTGTGACTGCATGGCGTACAAGAATCAACAACAATTTATAGACGTATTAGAAAGAACAGGTGAACTGGTCCGCATTAAAGAGTACGTTGATCCAAAATTAGAAATAGCTGAGATTACTGATCGTGTCAGTAAAACAGTGGGCGGCGGAAAGGCCCTTTTATTTGAGAACACTGGTTATTCTTTTCCAGTACTAATGAATGCCTATGGCAGCGAAAGACGTATGTGCCTCGCCCTTGGGGTAAACGATTTGAATGACGTTGCCAAAGAGATTGAAGCTTTGTTTGGCTTACTGGCTTCGCCAAAAGAAAGCATTATTGACAAACTAAAACTTCTTCCCAAACTTGGCCAGTTTGCCAGTTGGATGCCGAAGGTAAGAACCGGCAAAGGAGAGTGCCAACAAGTTATCTGGCAAGGCTCTCAAGCAGATATCACAAAGCTTCCTGTAATAACCTGTTGGCCCAAAGATGGTGGACCATTTGTTACACTTCCTATAATTCATACAAAAGATCCAGGTACTTTGTCCCGCAATGTAGGCATGTATCGTATGCAGGTATTTGGACCTCAACTGACCGGCATGCATTGGCATAAGCATAAGGTTTCAGCAAAGCATTTTAATGAATATAAAAAATTAGGCAAGCGAATGCCGGTGGCTGTGGCCCTTGGAGGCGATCCTGTATATGCTTATTCAGCAACAGCGCCGTTACCCGAAAATGTAGATGAATACATGTTAGCGGGATTTCTGCGAAAGAAAAAAGTGGAGCTGGTGAAATGTATTACGCAACCAGATATTGAAGTACCTGCGGATGCCGATTTTATTATTGAAGGCTATGTTGATCCGGGTGATGAGCTGATCTGGGAAGGTCCTTTTGGTGATCATACCGGTTATTATTCATTGCCCGATTGGTATCCACGTTTTCATATTACCTGTATTACGCATAAACAATCTCCGGTCTATCCAGCTACAATAGTGGGCATTCCTCCGCAGGAAGATGCGTGGCTGGGAAAAGCCACTGAACGCATTTTCCTGGCCCCGATGAAAATGACCATGGTGCCCGAAATCATTGACATGGATATGCCGGTAGAAGGTGTTTTCCATAATCTTGTTATTGCCCAGATAAAAAAAACATATGCAGGCCAGGGACAAAAAGTAATGAATGCAATGTGGGGTGCCGGGCAAATGATGTTTAATAAAATTTTAGTGATTAGTGATGAAGCTACACGGATTCAAAATTATGAAGTGCTGGCTAAATATGTTTTCGGTAACCTGAACCCTGCAACCGATATTTATTTTTCACAAGGACCTATGGATGTATTAGATCATAGCTGTAGTAAGTTGGGGTTTGGTGGAAAGATGTGCATTGATGGAACAGCCAAGTTTGAAGAGGAGATGGATGAGAATAGTGAATGGTCAATAATTGATACACCATGGCTGGACACATTAAGTACAAGCTTCTCAGAGATCTATTCAGTCAATACATCTCTTATTAAAAAAGAAATTCCCGTGCTTATTATTTCTGTAAAGAAGAATAGGAAGGGACACATAAGAGAGTTGCATCAGCATATTTGTGAAGCAAAAGAAGTGGAAGGAGTGAAAATGATATTGTATGTAGAGCATACGGTTGATGCTAATGATCTTCCCATAGCCCTTTGGCGATTTTGTAATAACCTTGATCCAAAAAGAGACAGCATACTGGCACAAAGACCTCTAAAAATAAATGCTGACAAAATTTTTGCTTGTATAGGATTAGATGGTACAATCAAAACGAAGGAACATGACAATTTCCAAAGAGACTGGCCTAATATCATCGTATCTGACGAAGCCACTATAAAAGCAGTGGATGCAAAATGGGACAAGCTTGGCCTCGGCGAATTTGTACCTTCTCCATCTTTAAAATTCCGCAACCAGGTTTATGGTGAAGAAGCTGTTGTGCATAGTTAATTTTATCTTCATTTCATGCAAAGCAATTCTCTATGTGTTTTAATGACCGGCGGCGGCGCTCCCGGTGCTGCGGGAATTATAAAATGTTTGTTGCAACATCCGTCTCTAAAACTTACGGTAGCTGACGCAGATGAAAATGCCACCGGAAAATATTTACATGCAGACTTTATACAAATACCTAAAGCGTCTGAAAAAAATTTCGTTTCTGAGGTATTGAATGTTTGTAAACAAAAAAATATTCGCATCATCCTTCCTTTAGTTACCAAAGAGCTATTTGCTCTTTCTGCTAATAAACATCTATTCGAAGCTGAAGGCATTCATGTTTTGGTTTCTTCCGAAGAAGCAATCAACACTTCTAATAATAAATCACTCTGTTATCAATTTTTACAATCAAGAAATATTGCTGTTCCACGATTTTATATTGTTCGCACTCCGGAGGAATTTATTCATGCAGCTTTTGAATTAGGCCATCCGCAAAAACCATTTTGCTTCAAGCCCTCTGTTTCTAATGGCAGCAGGGGCTTTCGAATAGTGCCCGATTCTATTAACGAAAGCGAACAACTGTTTCTGCATAAACCATACAACACATATATTAGCTATGCACATGTCTTAAAAATTTTATCATCTCAGTCATTTCCAGAGTTATTGGTAAGCGAGTATTTGCCGGGTGATGAGTATTCGGTGGATTGTTTAGCTAATCATGGAAAAGCAGTGATTATAGTTCCCCGTCGTCGAAATAAAATGATCAATGGAATAAGTGTGCAGGGTGAATTTATAAACGACGAGATAATTATAAATTATTGTTCACAAATACTGGAAGCAATCGGCTTACATGGAAACATAGGAATACAACTAAAAAAAACTGTAAATGGTCAGCCCCGGTTATTAGAGATTAACCCAAGAGTTCAGGGAACTATTGTTGCAGGTTTGGGTGCTGGCATTAACTTACCCTTGCTGGCTATAAAGCAGGAATTAGGTTTTTCAATTGCATCTTCCGAATTGAACCCAAAATGGGACACAAAATTTTCCCGCTATTGGACAGAAGTTTTCTATTAATGGCTGTTAAAGTATCATGAGCAGTTATCATAAATTCATTTGAAAACGTAAATTGCCTCTATGAAAAGAATACTTTGGCTCAGCTTATTTGCAGTGATTGGTTTTGTGACCTATAGCCAATCGCCCCGCGCCGTACCTGCTTCCATCAACAATACTTTGCTTTGGCGTATCTCCGGAAAAAATCTTGTTAAGCCTTCTTATTTATTTGGTACCATGCACATGCTTTGTGCCGATGATATCCAGCTAAGTGATAGTTTGACCAATGCCATTCAGAATGCAGACAATGTTTACCTGGAATTGGACATGGATAATCTTTTTGAAATGATGAGTGCCATGACAAAAATGAAAATGCGCAATGACACTACACTGGCTGACCTGCTTACAAAAGACGAATATGAAAAAGTAAAAGCTTTCTTTAAGGAAAATAGTAAGATGCTTCCTTTTTCTATGTTGGAAACGTTTAAACCGCTTTTAGCAGCATCCATGGTTATGGAGCAACAAGCTGGTAAATGTGAGAATATGATTTCGATGGAGCAATTAATTATGCAGCAGGCAAAAAAGGATGATGTGCAAATTAAAGGCATGGAAAGCATGGAATATCAAATGAGCATTTTTGATAGTATTCCGTATTCCTTCCAGGCAAAGCAATTGGTGAAAATGGTGGAAGACGACAATAAAGACGAGGAAAGTGAAATGAAGCAAATGACAGATGCCTATCGCAACCAGCAACTTGATAAAATGGAAGAGATGACCAAAAAAGAAGATATGGGTATTAAAAATTTTACTGACCTGCTTTTATACAACCGCAATACGGCCTGGGCTAGAAAACTGGAAGGATTGCTGGCTGGTAATTCTTTGGTAATAGCGGTGGGAGCCGGGCACTTGCCGGGAGAAAAAGGAGTAATCAATTTACTGCGTAAAGCTGGTTATAAAGTAGAGCCGGTAAAAAACAATATGACAAGGAAGAAAACTAAAGAGATCTAATAAAGTTTGACAAGTTGATAAGACAAAAAGTGCATTATCAACTTGTCAGTGTACTCAATATCGCTCCAGGCCCGAAAAGAAAAAGTCACCTTCAATCTTTGCATTCTCATCACTATCACTTCCATGTACTGCATTTTCACCAACCGACCTGGCAAATAGTTTGCGAATGGTGCCTTCATCAGCTTTCGCAGGGTCAGTAGCACCAATCAGGGTTCTAAAATCAGCTACTGCATTTTCCTTTTCCAGAATTGCAGCAATAATAATTCCGCTGCTCATGAAACTTACCAATTCGCCATAAAAAGGCCTTTCTTGATGTACTTCATAAAACTGTCCCGCCTTCTCGCGGGTTAATTGAGTTTGCTTTAACGCCACAATACGAAAACCGGCTTTTATAATTTTATCCAATATAGCTCCTGCATGTCCATTCTTCATAGCATCAGGCTTGATCATGGTAAATGTTCTGTTGGTCATTGTGCTTAATTTTCAATTTGGCCGCAAATATAAGTTGATTGGCCAAAATAGCTACAACCGGAATCAATAGCTCCGTGTTAGCACATGCTGAATTGAATTTGTTGAGTTGGAAAATTTCTTAAGAGTTTATAGGACTTCCGCTTGAATCCTGCTGTTGGCCAGCGCCACTACGGTCGGTCTTTGCACTCCGGTCTTCGTGGGGACCGTTTCCTTGTTGGTTAGCAGTGAGGTATTTGCTGTTAGGTTCATGACGTTCTGTTTTATTGCTGGTTTGCTTATCCTTTTTCTTCTGTTGTTTTTTCATAACACCATTTATTTTTCAACAAAATTGACGCCATTACATAAAAGAAAAGTAAGTTCCCAACTGCAAACTCTGCAATTGGTTGGTGATTTTATTTGGCCTGATATTTTATAATTATTATAGTTCTGTAACCACTTACTAAATACAAGTCTATGCTTATTCAATTATTACGTGTGAAAGTTCAACAATTAATTGTGTCGGAAAGTTCTGAAGACTATCCCGGGAGTATAGCATTACCCGATGAGATTATTGAAGCTACGGGGCTACGCTTGTTTGAACAGGTGCACGTAAATAATTTAACGAATGGAAACCGTATAGTTACTTATGTAGTGCGCAGTAAACAAGAAGGCTTTGTAACGCTGAACGGTGCAGCGTCCAAATTGTTTAAAAGGGGCGATAAAATTCATGTACTTGCTTATGGATATTTAACAGAACAGGACGCTGATCAGTTTGAGCCTAAAATTATTTATGCTGATGCTCAAAACAGGTTATTAGAAGCAAAAACCTATGCTTTTTAATTCTGCAAGGAAGTTATTCGCAAAAATCAAAGAGTGGGAACACTGGCCTTTTTATTTTTTTTACTTTCCTATTTCTTATGCGTGGCCGCTTTATTTTATTAAAAGCCGCTCTATCTGGTTTTATACCGGATCAAATCCTACGCTGGCATTTGGCGGATTTGAAGGAGAGAAAAAAAGCGCCATTTATAAACAGCTGCCTTCTCATCTTTGTCCTAAAAGCCTGTATATTGCCCCTGCTACATCTTTTGATGATATTTTACAGCAACTCAGGGTTAACCAGTTTGTCTATCCATTTATTGTAAAGCCGGATATTGGGATGAAGGGATTATTGTTCCGGATTATCCAAAACGAAGAGCAACTCGCCAAATACCATCTTCACATGCCGGTTGATTACATCATACAGGAATATGTAACCATGCCTTATGAAGTCAGTGTATTTTATTGCCGGAAGCCCCGCGAACAAAAAGGTATCATCACAGCACTTATACAAAAAGATCTTTTGGAGATTACAGGTGATGGAAACTCAAGACTGGCAGATCTTATTCAAGATCACCCTTACGCCAGAAGCCTTTTAAAAAAGTTAAAAACTGAGTTTGCCAACGGGGAAAATACAATTGTTCCGAAAGGAGAGAAGATCTGTTTATCTCATGTAGCCAACCTGTTTAACGGTGCCAGGTTTATCAATTTAAACCATGGGATTGACGGCGACCTGCTTTCTGTATTTGATGCCATCAGCCATGACAACCAATTTTATTATGGCCGCTATGACATCAAATGTATTTCTATTGATGATCTAAAAAAGGGCAGGGGCTTCAAAATACTTGAGTTCAATGGGGCGGGGTCTGTTCCAAACCATATTTATACAGGTACGTATACACTATGGCAGGCATATAAAGAAATATTAAAACATTGGAGATATCTCTTTGAAATCAGTGAAGAAAATCGCAAAACAGGATTTCAATATTGGAGTTTAAAAAAAGGACACCGTTTTCTAAGTGCTTCAAAAAGGCATTTCAAATTACTTAAAGACCTGGACGAAAAGCTTAAGCTGGCCTGATATGCAGGTTAAAAAATAAAATCCTAAACTGCAAAGCTGGCACTCGAAACAACAAACTTTGCCCTACTTTTGCGGCTCTTTATGCAGCCGATACAAGGAATATACCAACAACTAACGGTAAAGAAAAAAATTGTCATTACGATGCATCAAAAGCCTGATGCAGATGCTATGGGATCTGCCCAGGGCCTTCGCCATTTTTTAAGACAGTTCGATCATGAAGTAACGGTTATATCTCCAACCAACTGGGCCCGCTGGATAAACTGGATGGAGGGTGTAGACGAAGTAATAGATTATGAATTGAATAAAGCTGAGGGCCACAAAGCTTTGGATGCTGCCGATTGGTTGTTTTGTTTGGACTATAATCATTTCAGCCGTACTAAAACAATGGCTCCAAAATTGGCTTCTCTTACATGTACCAAGATCCTTATTGACCATCACCAGGAACCTGATGCCCCCTCTTTTCAATATGGTGTGTCAAATACCGGTAAAAGCTCCACTTGTGAAATGGTCTATGATCTTATTGTTGGGTCGGGCCATCGTGATAAAATCAGCAAGACTATTTCTGAGTGCCTGTACGCAGGAGTAGTAGCGGATACAGGTTCTTTCCGCTTCTCATCAACTACTGCCAACGTACACCACATGGTTGCTGCATTAAAAGAACATGGATTGGAACACATCAAGGTACATGAGGCCTTGTATGATAATTTCCTGGAGAACCGTTTGCGTTTTCTGGGACATGTGCTTTCAAACAGGATGGAAATTTATTATGAGTTAAATACAGCTCTTATCTATGTTTCTAAGATCGAACTATTGAAATACGAGATCAAAACGGGTGACACGGAAGGCCTGGTCAATTATCCTCTTTCTATACAGGGAATTAAATTAGTTGGCTGTGTAATAGACCGTGATGAAGAAAGAAAATGGTCGTTCCGCAGCAAAGGCAATTTTGACTGCAATACATTTGCACGCAAATATTTTAACGGTGGCGGCCACTTCAATGCTTCAGGGGGTCATGACTCTGCTTCCTTACAGGAAACCGTTCAGAAGTTTAAAAAAGCAATTAAAGAAAACAGTTCTCTTTTACAATAAACAATCATTCAAATGCAAATTTTCAAAAGTGTTTTTAGTGTTCTCACTGTAGGCTTATTGTTTACAGCCTGCAACAATGTTGATTTCAGGAAAACAAAGGCTGGTGTGCCTTATAAAATTTTCAGCAAAGGAAGTGGCGATTCCATTCGCCAGAATTATATCATAAAATTTGAGGTAATTCAGAAAACCAAAGACACAGTTCTATATAGTTCATATAAGATGAATAGGCCTGAATATTTACAAGTTCAGCCCGTGCCGGCTACACTAAGCTATAATGACATTGGTGGAAATATCATGGAAATTTTCTCAAAAGCAAAGAAGGGCGACAGCATTTACGTGGTGCAATCTACGGACTCCCTGATCAAGCAAAACCCTAACCTTGCTACACAGGCTAAAGTAAAAAAAGGCGACCAGTTTATTACTACAATTAAGATCCTGGAAGTTTACAAAACACCGGAAGAAGCACAGGCCGCTGTGACAAAAGATCGTATGGCTAATTATGATAAAACGCAACAAGACAATTTAAAAAGATTTAAAACCGATACTGCCGTGCAATCTCAAATTGCCCGCGACAGCAAGATCATTGAAGACTATTTAGCAAAAAATAACATACAAGCTCAAAAAACAGAATGGGGTATTTACATACAAACGCTTAATCCTGGCCAGGGGCCTAAACCAACTCCAGGCCAATATGTTTCTGTCCGGTACACAGGCAGCGATTTATCCGGAAAGGTTTTTGACTCAGGAGTTTATCCCATCCAAATCGGCATGGGCGGCTCTATTCCAGGATTTGAAATGGGAGCAAAAGAACTGGCAAAGGGTGGAAGAGGAAAAGTTTATATTCCATCCGTACTCGGTTATGGTCCACAGGGAAGCGCACCAAAAATCGGCCCCAATGAAAACCTGATCTTTGATATGGAAATTTTAGATATCAGCAATACTCAGCCTGCGCCTACTCCGCAAGTTAATGTTGACACAACGGCCAGGACTAAACAATAATCATATTGAATAATTCCCGAACTTTGTAGTCCATCCGGTTCGGATGGACTTTTTTGATAGAATGAAGAACTGTCTCGACGTCCCGTTTTTAGTCCAACTTTCCTCTTAATCTGTAAACCTGTTTTAACTCTGTACCCACCGTACTTTTCTATCAAACGATAGTTTTTTTCGAATCCTTTAAAAGCGTTCACCATCTCTGTACAATATATCATTATGGTTATGAGTGGATTTTGACAGAGCAGTTTTATGACTGCTCTTTTATTTTTTGTATTCGCGTACCAGCTTAATAGTTTCCGCGGCTTGCTTCACGTCATGTACCCTAAGGATGTGCGCTCCATTTAGCAAAGCAATGGTATGCAAAACAGTCGTTCCATTCAAAGCTCCCT
The DNA here is from genome assembly GCA_036787395.1 of Flavisolibacter sp. Classification (GTDB taxonomy): domain Bacteria; phylum Bacteroidota; class Bacteroidia; order Chitinophagales; family Chitinophagaceae; genus Flavisolibacter. The sequence continues at coordinate 16,341 of DAIQPL010000045.1, forward strand.
CAACTGTAGTGCCTAATGTCTTATAAACAGTTGCCTTGCGGGATAGTCCAACCAACAAAGGTTTATTAAGTTGTTGAAAATAGGAAAGCTGCTTTAGCAGTTGGAAGTTATGCGCTGTGGTTTTGCCAAATCCAAAACCAGGGTCAATAATTATATCATTAATACCCGCCTTAACAAGCCCTGTCATTTTATAATTAAGTGCATCAAACACTTCGGTGACTACATTTTCATAAGTTGGGTTCAGCTGCATAGTTTGGGGATGGCCTTTCATATGCATCAAAACATAAGGAATTTGTAGAGCTGCTACTGTTGGCAATAATTCATCATCAATTGTTCCGGCACTTACATCATTGGCTATAACGGCTCCTGCATCAACAGCCTCCCTTACTACTTTGGCATAAAACGTATCAATAGAAATAATTGCTTGTGGAAATTCCTTGCTGATAGCTTCTATAGCTGGTATCACTCTTTTCAATTCTTCATCAGCTCCCACTTGTTCACTTCCAGGGCGGGTGCTTTGTCCACCAATATCTAAAATAGCAGCGCCGTCCTCTGTCATTTTTCTTGCATAAAGGAGAATGTCACTTAGTTGTTTGCTGCGGCTTGCCGGGTAAAAAGAATCCGGCGTTATATTGATGATGCCCATAACAATGGGTTCATCAATTACAAGCAGCCTTCCTTTACAATTAAGCGTGAACATTAAACGGTGTTTGTTATTTTTGGAATTAAAGTAAAATACGAATAACACCAATTTTTAGGAATTACACGAATAACAAATATGGCAGATACAAACCAGCAATACGAATCGGTTATTCATCAGTGCCAGGAAATTTTTATAAAGAAAACAAAGGATTACGGAACCGCCTGGCGGGTTTTAAGAACCATTTCCATAGTTGACCAGATTTATATTAAAGCACAAAGGATTCGTACCATACAGGAGAAGGGAGAACAAAAAGTAAAAAAAGAAGGAGATGATATCAGGTCAGAATTTATTGGTATTATCAACTATTCTGTCATTGGGCTAATACAAATGGAACTGACCGATAATGACTCTGAAGAACTGACGGTAGATGAAGTTGAAGTGTTATATCACAAATATTTTGTTACAGCCAAATCTCTCATGCAAAGTAAGAACCACGATTATAGTGAAGCCTGGCGGAATATGACACAGGAAAGTTTTGTTGATCTAATACTAATGAAGTTGCAACGCATGCGCCAAATAGTTTCCAATAAAGGAAGAACACTTATCAGTGAAGGATTGGACGCCAATTATTATGACCTGATCAATTATGCGGTTTTTGCCTTAATATTAATGCAGGAATCAAAATAATTTTCATGCGGGGTCTCGTTCGTATCATACAAATCCTTGTTGGTGTTCTTTTTATTATTTCCGGTTTGGTCAAGGCCAATGATCCTCTAGGATTAAGTTATAAAATGCAGGAGTTTTTTGAATTATGGAACGGTGAGCTGGCGAGCAGCCATTTCTTTTTAAAAAATGGGTTGATTTCCTTTTTTGATTTCCTTCATAACCATTCGTTGGCCTTATCGGTGTTTATGATAACACTCGAGATCATTGCGGGCATGGCGCTTTTATTGGGATGGATGAAAAATTTCGTTTTGTGGTTGCTGTTGTTGCTAATCATTTTCTTTACTTTCTTGACAGGTTATGCATATCTCTCCGGCAAGTTTACCAATTGCGGATGCTTTGGAGATTGTCTTCCTATTACACCATTGACATCCTTTCTAAAAGATCTGGCTTTATCAGTTATGATACTGGTATTGCTTTTCGGCAGAAAGTATGTCACACCAGTTTTGACTTCAAGGGCAAGATCGGCTATACTAGCCGGCTCATTATTATTCAGCGTTGCATTGCAATGGTATGTTTTAAATTTTTTACCAATTGCAGATTGCCTTCCTTTTAAAAAAGGAAACAATATTGCCCAGCAGATTAAGCCGCCCGCCGGTTCGGTTCCCGACAGCTTTGCTATTCGTTTTATTTATGAGAAAGGGGGGAAGCAATACGAGTTTGCACCCGAAAATCTGCCGGCAGATTATGCTACTTATAAATTTATTGACCGCAAGGATAAATTGGTCCGGAAAGGAAATGCAGAACCCGCCATTAAAGGTTTTTCACTCTCTGGTGTCACAGGAGAGGACTCAACACAGGTCATTTTATCGCAACCGCTTTCTGTTTTGGTTTTTGCTCAACAACTTCACGGCGGCGCCTGGGTAAACGATTTTAAAAAGGTAGTGGACGAAGCAAAAGCTAAAAGCATTCCTGTGTACTTTGCTTCTCAATCTTTAGCAGATGCCATGAACCTTTTGGGAAAAAATAATATTTCCGGCGTTCAGTTTTTTAATTGTGATTTTACTGTAGTACGAACAGCAGCCCGTACAGATCCAACTATATTTCTTTTGAAGAATGGAGTAATCATAAATAAGTATAGCACTATGCAGTTTGATAAAGCAACAAAGGACCTGTCCTCTCAAAAACTTTAATTCAGTAATTTACCCCTGTGCTCAAATTCATACTTAAAAAAGTTTTTTACGGCTTATTGGTTTTAATTGGCGTGGTGGTACTTGTGTTTGTACTGTTCCAGGGTTTTGGCGATCCGGCCCGGCTGGTAATGGGCCAAACGGGAGATGCAGCTACACAAGCCAATATCCGGAAGGAGCTTTATTTAGACCAGCCAAAGTGGAAACAATTTGTTTTGTATTTGAATGACGTTTCTCCGTTGGGTATTCACACCGGGCAAGAAATAGAAAAAAAAGAGTTAAAGGGAATTTTTATCGGTGGCAACACAAAACTGGCTATCAAACTTCCTTACCTGCGCAAGTCGTATCAAACAAAAAAATCTGTCAGTAAAGTATTGCTGGAGGCTTTGCCCGGCACTTTGATACTAGCTCTTGCAGCTATGTTTATTGCTGTGCTTATCGGGGTTCCTTTGGGCGTAGTAGCCGCAGTAAAACAAAATACCTGGTTAGATACAGCATCTGTTTTTTCAAGCATCGTTGGCATATCAGCCCCTTCTTTTTTTATGGGGATTATTATTGCTTATTTGTTTGGGTTTGTGTTGAGTGACTGGACGGGTCTGCATATTACAGGTAGCTGGTTTGATATTGATGAGCATGGACAAAAAAGGTTAACCCTTCAAAATTTGATCCTTCCTGCTGTAACCTTAGGCATTCGTCCGCTGGCAATAATTACCCAACTAACCAGGAGTGCGATGCTTGATGTACTGGACCAGGATTATATCCGTACGGCATATGCAAAGGGGCTTGGCAAGAACACAGTTATTTGGAAACACGCCTTGCGCAATGCTTTAAACCCGGTTATCACTGCTATTACAGGTTGGTTTGCTGAACTTTTGGCCGGCGCTTTTTTCATTGAATATATTTTTGGATGGAA
>DAIQPL010000248.1:0-6370 GCA_036787395.1 Flavisolibacter sp.
GCCAAAGCTGATTTTGGAAGGTTTTTCTTTTGTATTAGTTCATCCACTTTTTTCCATTGGGCATCATAGGTTTTTATCTGGCCGAAGGTTTTCGAAGAGCTAAAAGTCATCGAGGCAATAAAAAGAATCAGGCAATTGATTGACTTCATAAAAGAGTTGTTGATAATCGCTGCAATGAGATGCACTAACATACGCAATTACACAATCAGTTATTGCCCATTCGTGAAGAAGATGTGAAAGCAGCGGCCCTTTAACTTTTGTTTATCTATACGCCGCTAAACGTTTGGTTTGTAAAATCTTCTGATGCTATCGGAGGAACCTAAAAATGAAAACACTCTTTACAATTTTAACAGGCGGGCTGATTAGCGTTTCAGCCTTCGCCAGCGACGTAACCGTATCCCTTTCAAACAGCAACAAGTACCAGGTTTTAATTGACAGCAGGAACGTATCGGGCGGGAATTATTCCAACGACAATACCGTTTACCTGCGCAATCTGTCGTCCGGACAACATACCATTCAGGTAATTCGGACAAGAGGCAATGACCGGGATTACGGCCGCAATGGTCGCAATAACAACAACGATGTTGTGTATTCTTCTTCTTTTATCGTGCAGCCGCAGTACGATTTATTTATTTCCGTTGACAAAAACGGCAGGGTAAATGTAAATGAAAGAAGAAATAACAACTATGGCAATTCTAATAGTCGTAACGGAAGACGCAATGATGATGGAAAATATGACCGCAACAACGGGTATGGCAACAACGGCAGGTATGACAATACCTATCGAAGCCCTATGAATGACAACAATTTTAATCAGCTCATTCAAAACATCAAACGTCAATGGTTTGGCAAACTCGGTACAGCCAAACAATCAATTGAAAATTCGGCCAATTACTTCAATACTTACCAGGTGCGTCAGATTTTGCAAATCTTCTCATCTGATAAGGATAGGCTGGAACTCGCAAAGCTGTCTCATTATAAAACGGTAGACAGGAATAATTACAGGCAATTATATGACCTGCTTTCTTATAATGCACAAGCTGAATTGGATAGCTACATCGGGAATAGCAGATACTAATTACAAATACTAATCCGATACTTACTGAATACGACGAAGCCCTTCGACTTAGAAGGGCTTCACTATTTTAGCTTTAATTAAATGATATAATCTAAGAATCGTACCAGCTTTTCAATAAGAGTGCTTACTTATAATCTAAATCTGCATTAAAACGGTATGGACATTTGGATCGTAACCTATCCTATATAAAGCATAAAGCCCAAAGAATACGAGATGTCCTATTATAAAAAAACCCGCACATACGCGGGTTTATAATGATTCAATAATTTATTGACTGGCTCAATGAAACAGACTATTTCTTTTTCATCACCTCCGCCATTGTCTTTCCAATATCTGCAGGACTTTGCACAACATGAATTCCACACTCCGACATAATTTTCATCTTGGCGGCTGCTGTATCATCGGCGCCGCCAACAATAGCACCGGCATGGCCCATACGCCTTCCGGGAGGCGCGGTTTGACCGGCAATAAATCCAACTACCGGCTTTTTATTTCCTGTCTCTTTAATCCATTTTGCTGCTTCTGCTTCCATGCCGCCACCAATTTCACCAATCATAACTATGGCATCAGTTCCCTGGTCATTCATAAATAATTCCACTGCTTCCTTGGTAGGTGTGCCAATTATAGGATCACCGCCAATGCCTACCGCTGTTGAAATGCCCAGGCCAGCTTTAGCTACCTGGTCGGCTGCTTCATATGTAAGTGTACCGGATTTGGAAACAATCCCAATTCTTCCTTTCTTAAAAACAAAGCCTGGCATAATTCCGACCTTGCATTCGTCAGCAGTTATAACACCAGGGCAATTGGGCCCAATGAGCCGGGTACCTTTTCCCTCCAGAAATGTTTTCACTTTTACCATTTCCTGTACCGGTATACCTTCAGTAATACATACTATTAAATCAACACCAGCATCAGCTGCTTCCATAATAGCATCTGCTGCAAAAGCAGGTGGAACAAAAATGATGGATACATCAGCGCCCGTTTCTTTCACACAATCGGCGACGGTATTAAATACTCTTCTGTCCAGGTGCGAAGTGCCACCCTTACCCGGTGTAACCCCGCCTACCAGTTGTGTTCCGTACTCTATCATTTGTGAAGCATGAAAAGTACCTTCAGTGCCGGTAAAGCCTTGCACCAGTACTTTAGAATTCTTGTTGACAAGGATGCTCATACTGTCTTTTATAAGTTGGGGGCAAAAGTAAGGAAATAGCAGTTTGTCGTTCGTAGTTTATAGTCTCCTAAGAGGTTTATCTTTCACTAATAGTTCACCACTACGTTATCTCCTTTAATTATTTTTAGTAAGCCGACAGTTGAATCCGTGTCATCGTCCCTTGCGTCGCACACTTCAACTGCTAATCTATATGCTGCAACGCTTCTAAGTTGTGAATGTGCAAAAGGACGATATCAACAAAAGAGTCACGGGAACTAATCAACTACAAAACGATAAACTATAAGCCCTAAACTTAATAAGCCCATTTTACCAGCGTAGCGCCCCAGGTAAATCCGCCACCAAAGGCAGACAGTACAATATTATCTCCTTTATTCAATTCATGCCGCCATTCCCAAAGACATAAGGGAAGAGTAGCGGCCGTAGTATTTCCATAACGTTGAATATTCAACATCACTTTTTTGTGATCTAGACCCATTCTATCAGCAGTTGCGTCTATAATCCTTTTGTTGGCCTGGTGAGGAACCAGCCAGGCAATATCATCTCCGGTGAGGTTGTTTCTTTCCAGTAATTCGGCACTGACGTCAGCCATGCCCTTTACTGCAAACTTAAAAACGGATTGCCCTTCCTGGTAAACAAAATGTTCTTTATTAGCCACGGTTTCTGCCGAAGCGGGTTTTAAGGAACCGCCTGCTTTCATATGCAGGTATTGCCATCCACTTCCGTCACTTTTTAAAATGCTGTCCAAAATACCAAATCCATCGTGGTTTGGTTCAAGCAGAACAGCTCCGGCACCATCGCCGAAAATGATGCAGGTCTGACGGTCGCTGTAATCAATAATAGCACTCATCTTATCCACACCTACTACAACAACCTTTTTATAACGTCTGCTTTCAATCAGGGCAGCACCGGTAGTTACACCATATAAAAAACCGGAACAGGCTGCACCTAAATCAAAGCCCCAGGCATTTTTGGCTCCTACCTTATCACTTATAATATTAGCTGTAGCCGGAAAAACCATGTCCGGAGTAACGGTTGCACAAATAATGCAATCAATTTCATCGGGATTGATGCCTCTCTTTTCGCATATTTGTTTAACCGCCGGTACCGCCACGTCAGAGGACGCTTTGTCAGGTTCTTTCAAAATCCGTCTTTCTTCCACACCTGTTCTTGTTCTGATCCATTCATCATTAGTATCCACCATTTTCTCCAAATCAAAATTGGTCAGTTTCGTTTCCGGCACATAACCTCCAACGGCCGTTATTGCTGCAGTAATCTTTTGATGCATTTTATCGATTTCAGGTTGGCGAAGATACGTGACAAGTCAATAGCCGATGGCTGTAGATGATTCCAGGATCAGCATTTCATACCATATAACTTTCGCCTGAAAAATAAAACATAACTTCTGACACCAAACCATTGAACATCAACTATTGACTATTCTCCCTTTACTTTGCAGCCATGATCGCCTTTTTAAATGGAGATTTTGTAAAGAAAACTCCTTCATATGTTTTTGTAGCGGTGGGTGGTGTTGGCTATGAAGTTCAAATCAGCCTCAATACTTATTCCCGAATCCAGGACATGGATAAGGGAGTTTTGCAAACGCACTTTATTGTAAGGGAAGACGCCCATATCTTGTTTGGTTTTTTTGACCTGGCTGAAAAAGAAATGTTCCTTCAGCTCATAGCTATCTCGGGCATTGGCCCGAATACAGGTCGTGTCATGCTTTCCTACATGAGGCCCGATGAACTCAGTAGGGCCATTGTACAAGGTAATGTAAAGGCTTTGGAATCCATCAAGGGCATCGGCCGCAAAACGGCGGAAAGGATAGTGGTAGAGTTGCGGGATAAACTGGCAAAACAACCTATTGAATCTGATCTAAATATTTCTTCACCAAAGAGCAATACTTTACAATCCGATGCGTTAAATGCACTGATTGCTTTAGGCATCAACCGACAGGCTGCTGACCAGGCCATACAAAAGGTGTTGGCGCAAGAACCCGGTGCGGGCGTGGAGATACTCATTAAAAAAGCGTTGCAAATCCTTTGATTACCTTATTGACTAACTATTGTAGAGAAAATAGACTTGGCTTCAAATTTCACCTATAAGTTTTGTACGCTGGTAGTTACCATCGTTGTATCCGCCTTATTACTACAGGTGAATACAGCATATTCCCAACAGCCGGCAAGGGGTACCGATTCTTTACCTTATCCTATCACTGACCGTAGGGGTGATCCTTATAACTATCCGGCACGTAACCCGTTTGATGTAAAGGATACCTCTTTTATAAAACGTACCATCGAGTATGATCCTAAGACAAAGCAATATTTTATAGTAGAAAAAATAGGCAACCAGTACTACAGAAGCCCGGCAACCTTTTCACAAGAGGAGTTTTTGAGGCTTCAGGCCAATAAAGATGAACAAGCCTATTTCCGAAAGAGAGCCGATTTGCTATCGAACCTGAACCGCAGAAACTTTAAGCCGAAATTCGGTTTTTCAAAAGAATGGGTCAATCGTATTACCGGGAATGGTAAGGTAGAAATCCGGCCTTCGGGTTATGTAGATATGTCGGCAGGTTACCAGGGCCAGAATATTAAAAATCCCACCCTGCCTGAAAGGGCCCGTAAAACCGGGGGATTCGACTTTAACCAAAATGCACAACTACAGGTTGATGCCAAGATCGGCGATAAGATCAACCTTCCCATCAACTATAACACATTAGCCAATTTTGATTTTGAAAACCAGTTAAAACTGGATTACCGTGGAAAGGATGACGAGATTCTAAAAGAGTTCCAAATGGGTAACGTGGTCTTTTCATCAAAAGGAACGCTGATCCCCGGAGCCCAGTCCTTATTTGGTATCAAAACCCAACTTCAATTTGGTAAATTATTTGTTTCCGGCGTTATCGCAAATCAGCGTTCCCAACGCCAGTCCCTAGGTATGCAGGGAGGTTCCGCTACGCAGGCTTTCAGTATCAGGGGCGATGAGTATGAAGAGAACCGTCATTTTTTGATGGCTCAATACTTCCGCAAAAATTACAATAAGGCCATGAAAGATCTGCCCATTGTGCGATCGCCTATTCAGATTCTAAGGGTGGAGGTTTGGGTAACCAACCGCACCGGTGCTACTACCGATACCAGGGACATTGTTGCTTTTATGGACATGGGTGAACGGCAGCCTTATAGCCCATTATTGACAGGCCGGGGCGATTCTTTGCCCAGAAATGACGCCAATGACCTTTTGGATTTATTGAGGTCAAGTGCTAATGCACGCAATTCTACTTTGGTTCAAAGCACTTTAACTGGTTTTGGTTTCCAGCCTGTTCAGGATTTTGAAAAAACATTTGCCCGTAAATTGCCGGCCACCGATTATTATTTCAATCCACAAATTGGATTTTTATCTCTGAATCAGCCAATGCAACCAGATGAAGTGGTAGGAGTGGCCTATCAATATACTTCCAACGGAAGGGTTTTTCAGGTAGGTGAATTTTCGCAGGACATTGCCCCCGACAGCAGCGGCAACTCCCAAAGAGTTTTGTTTTTAAAGTTAATGAAAGCCACTTCCCAAAGAACCAATTTGCCCATCTGGGACCTGATGATGAAAAACGTTTATAGCGTTGGATTCGGGCAATTGGAAAGAAATGACTTTAGGTTAGACGTTACTTACGAAGAACCCAGCCAGGGAGATAAAAGGTATTTGCCTATTCCTGTAACTGATTCATCAGCAATTGCGAAAGGAACGCCAATACTGACGTTGACCAATCTCGATCGGCTGAACAACCAAAACGATCCGCAACCGGATGGATTGTTTGACTATATCGAGGGATTTACGGTCATTTCTTCCCAAAGCCGGATCATCTTCCCGGTGTTGGAGCCTTTTGGTCGGGACCTGGAATATGCTGTGAAACCTTCCGACAGGCCTTATGTAATATATTATCCCCTTTATGATACCATCCGTGCCATTGCACAAACTTATGCCAACCTAAACCGGTTTAAACTGGTAGGGCGTTCTAAATCAACGGTAAATACTGATTACCAGCTAGGCTTTAATATTCCCCGCGGTTCTGTGTCGGTAACAGCTGGCGGACAAATTTTGCAGGAAAACATTGATTACGAAATCAATTA
>DAIQPL010000458.1:0-2109 GCA_036787395.1 Flavisolibacter sp.
CAGCTATTTTTTCTCCTAATGCTTCAAACGCGGAAACAATATTTAGGTCTTGTCCGTTATGATGGCCGGGCGCGATAGTTCCGCCATATACCATAATAGAAGGACGGTTCAGCCTGCCCATGGCCATTACAGAGCCCGGCATATTTTTATCACATCCGGGTAAGGCAATTAGAGCATCATAGTATTGAGCGCCACACACAGCTTCAATTGAATCGGCAATAATATCACGGCTTACCAAAGAATAACGCATGCCATCAGTTCCGTTACTCATGCCATCGCTTACACCAATGGTATTAAAGATTAGTCCTACCAGGTCGTTATCCCAAACGCCTTCCTTTACAATTTTTGCCAGGTCATTCAAATGCATATTGCAGGTGTTGCCATCGTAGCCCATGCTCACAATACCTACCTGTGCTTTGTTCAGGTCTTCGTCAGTTAAACCAATGCCATAAAGCATAGCTTGTGCCGCAGGTTGGGTTTCGTCCTGCGTTAATACTTTGCTGTATTTATTTAATTCATTCATGCTGTTTGTTCTGCTGTTCTGTATTCTTTTTCCAGTACCAGGTTTTTATATGCTTTTTGTAATGTTGCTCCGAACGTTTCGGCCCAGGGCTTTGTAAGTGGTTTATCATCTAAAGAACCAATGCCCACTACTTCAGCGGCAGTGCCACAATAAAAAGCCGAGTCGGCACTGTACACATCTTCAACAGTAAGCTGTGGTTCTATTACTTCTATACCTAATTCCATACAAAGTCCTATAATGGTAGCTCTTGTAATGCCTGGTAAAATACTTCCTAATTGTGGCGTGTATAAAACACCGTCTTTTTCAATAAAAATATTTGAACCGGGGCCTTCTGCTACATAACCGTTAATATCAAGTAAAAGGGCCTCATCATAGCCTAGGTCTCTTGCTTCCTGCGAAGCCAGGATAGAATTTACATAATGACCTGAAACTTTAGCAGCTACCTTAAAACTTGCAGGATTGATTCTTCTATATGAAGAAGTTTTCAGGTTTACTAACTTATCACCTAATAAAGTTCCCCATGCCCAGGCCGCAATCAAAAGCTCAGACTCTTTTGGTTTAGTAAGGGACATATTAGGCGTACAACTCACCAGGGGGCGTAGGTAGGCATCTTTTAAATTATTTCTTTTCAGCACTTCGTAACTGATCTCTGTCAATTGTTCTGTACTCCAGTGATAAGGAATGCCAACAGCTTCAGCAGAAAATTTCATCCTGTCAAAGTGCTCTGTTACTTTGAATATTCTAGCTCCCTTTTCTGTATTGTAAGACCGGAGCCCTTCAAATACGGCATAACCATAATGCAAGGATTGGTCATACACATTAGCCTTTGCCTCAGTGGCTTTTATAAATTCGCCTTTGTAATAAATAACTGTGTTTTCGTTGTAATACATGATATCCGTTTTTGCATAAAAAAACCCGCCTTTTTGGAGGCGGGTCTTGTATTTAAAATTTTAGCTACAATTAGATTCCACCTCCATGCTGTGCAGGAATAATAATGACCACCACAATAATGATAGCTATTGTGTTGATGACATTATATATTTTGCTCTTCCGCATAAAGGATGTACTGTTTATGCTAAAATACACCCTTCATTCAATAAATAAAGAACTATTGCAAATTTTTTTAGAGCTTGTTGCCCAACAATTAATCATTGCGCTGGCAGACAATGCTATCGGCAGTTTTATGGTTAGCAATCCCTGAAATTCATATAGCAGCAAAAGGAGGATAACGTCCCCAACTGTAAGGTAGACTACCCGAGTGTGGGTTTTCATACAAATTTTGGTTTGTTTTCCAGTATTTAAGAAGGCCTTGATGTGGCTGAAGTCTTTGCCAGTACTGCATTTGAGAACATTGAGGTTACGGCAACCAAAAGGGTTAACAAATCAGGATAACACCTCGTCGAAATGGGAATCTGAGGGTGATTTAAGCGTTTTTGCTGGTAGACATCAATAAAAGGCCCATTAATCAATCAAATCCGGTTATCGGATTTATTGCCGCAACAGGCACTCATCAAACCATCTCTTTTGTCAATAGTTGATAGTGCACAACAAAAAAGAAAGAAAAAAGGAGTAAGCGGAATTACAGA
>DAIQPL010000046.1:0-16939 GCA_036787395.1 Flavisolibacter sp.
TCTCCACTTGCGACTCTGCATGCTCCATTTCATCTTCCCACCATACATCTCTTCCTTTAATCATAGAAACAGGCGTTCTCGTCCTGGTATACACAATCACCCGCTTCACAGTTTTATTTCCAATCAGTGCATCATCAATCACATCTTTCAGCGGAATAACTTTTTCACCACGGTAAGCGCCATCGCAGGTTACAATATACCCGGCCTTAGCGTCCTCTAATCTATCAGCAATACTCTGTGCAGAAAATCCACCAAAGATCACACTGTGAATGGCCCCTATTCTTGCACAACCCAATATAGCATAGGCCAACTCAGGGACCATTCCCATATAAACGCAAACCCTGTCTCCTTTTTGAACACCATTGTTTATTAATACCTGGGCAAACTGGCAAACCCTTTTGTGAAGGCGGTTATAAGTAATGGTTCTTGCCCTGTCCCCGGGGTTGTTAGGCTCCCAAATGATAGCTGGCTTGTCACCCAAAGTCTTTAGATGGCGGTCAATGCAATTGTCTGTAATATTTAGTTTTGCACCGGCAAACCATTTGACATCCGGGTCTTTAAAATTCCACTCCAGCACTTTGTCCCATTTTCTCCGCCAGTGAAAATTATTGGCCACACCGCCCCAAAAAGCTTCGGGATCTTCAATGCTTTGTCGGTATTGCTGGTGATAGTCTTCTGCTGATTTTATCTGGTAAGGAAATGACATGGTGCAACGATTAGTTCTATGGCTGTAAATATATTTTAATCCTGCCATGATTGGTTCATACAAAAAAGAAATCGCCGGATGTTAAACCGGCGATTGACAATTATCAAGCTTACTTATTCTGATTAAGAAGACCGAAAAGCGACGGGATGATGTAGTTTTTTGTGTTGTCCTAAAAAGATGCGTAAAAATATACGAATAGCAGCCAATTCAATAAAAAGCAGGCAAAGTGCTAACAGTCCAATTAATACTGCCTGGCTATCTCCAACATAAGTAAACAGCACATCAATACCGATAAAAGCAGCCGTTATTGGAAAGCCGAGCATACCAATAGCCGCCACTAAAAATAGTAACGCAGTAATCTTTTCTTCGTATACGTAACCATGAAAATTGTTGAGTACAATATCGTTATCAATGGCCTCCATTCTCTTTAAACAATAAAAACCTAATATAAATGCAAGTCCAATTCCACTGGTATAGAATATGATCTCAATTGTATTAATGTGTGCTGTGTTATTGCTAATGCCTGCCATGATAAACACGTGCGCTAATAGCAAGTACGCCCATGCCTTTAAGGCGGAACCGCGATAAGAAAAAGTAAAGAGTATTATGGCAAGCGCAATGGCAAGTAATATAACAGAAATTGTTGCATGGCCGGGCAACATAAATTCCGGTCTTATTATTGAAATCGTCAAAGCAACAATTCCAGTTAATGTAGTGATTATGGCTGCTACCTGTGACTGCAAAAATTCAATTTTTATACCAATCCCTTTGAAAGGGTTCCATAGATATTTATACATTATGCTGTCCAGGTTCCACTCTTTTATTCCAAGCATATACACCGCAGCATGCATTTTTGAAATAGATTTTTCCTGTGGAGGATGATAATGAAAATATTGGTGGTGTACCAGGTAGTTCAATACAGAAGGCGAAACCAGCAATTGGTAGGTTCGAAGGAAAGCATTGCCTGTAAAATGAATTAAAGCTAAAACGTGCCAACCCAATGCTATTTCAATAAATATAATCCCAATCTGCGCTGCGGACGAATATGCAATTTGTGTTTTTACCGTAGGCTGCACCTTGGCTATCAGCGTGGCAATAATCCCCGTTAATGCACCAATTACGATAATTGCAATTTTAGCCCATAACATATCCTGCCAGAATGGCCAGGTTCGTAATAATAAAAACACACCTATATGTACGCTCAGCGAACCATAAAATATGGCAGAGGATGTAGTGGGACCTTCCATTGCACGAGGTAGCCAGGAAGTAAATGGAAGTTGAGCGGATTTTATCATTGCTGCCAATACAATCATTATTACAATGAATATCGCCATGCCTGAATGGCCGCTCTGCAAGGCATTGGATTTTGCTTGGGCTAATTGGGTAAAGCTAATATTTTGATGCGTCAGGTGGTGCATCATCCACATAGCCAGTATCAGTGCTACATCGCTTAACCGGTAATTGGAAATAGTTTTAAAAGCATTCTTTGCAGGGAGATAGCGATTACGATAAAAGGCAATTAATAAGAAAGAAGATAATCCAATGATTTCCCAGCCGATAAATAACGTTTCAAAGTTGCCCGAAAAAATAATAAGGTTATAACCCAATGCAAAAAACAGTATCGTATTAAAAAAGCGTTTATATCCTTCGTCCCGGTGCATATAATAACGGCTGAACGTGGACACCAGGAAAAATAATACAGCACCCACTATACTGTACACAACCGTTATCAGATCGTAGTAAAACTGAATGGCAAAAACAAAATGGTCAGTTTTGTAAAATGTAATCGATGTTTGATTGACGGAGCTTCTGCCATTTATAAACCAAAGAGCCGCATAAATTACGGCTGCCGCCATGTAGAACGCTTTTGTAAACTGGACAATAAAAGCAATTGGCTTCTCCTGCTTGTTTTGCCAGAACAACGAAATGAAAAAAGCCAAAAGCGGTATAATTATAAATAATGCAAGTGATTGGTTGAGTATGTTGTTGAGTTGATTCACTGTATATTTTTTTATTGCTCAGTATCGGTATGTTGTACAAGTGTGCGACGCAACAGCCGGTGCCGGCAGCGCTGTCGCCTGTGCCAAAAATTAGTCTAATAAATACACGGGTAGGTTTTCTTCGGTTGCATGTACAATATGATTGGTTTCCATTTCTCTTGCACCGTCTATAAATTCTTCCATGTTCTTTATGGTTTTAATTTGTTCTGCACCTGTGATTGGTTGATATTTTAAAAAGGCACCGTTCCGGAAATAATAAAATTGCTTTTCTTGCGGGTGTAAGGCCACGATATGTACCCATTCGTTTTTATACCATTCAAATACTTCATTGGAAGATTGAATCGCTTTTAAAACAATTTCAGGTCTGTGCTCCACAATGACCAGTAATCTTACAGGATCATGCACTTCTATCATTTGCCAGGGAAGCCCAGGGCGCAGATCGCCATCGCTGCTGTTGGCAACACCAAACAACCCCATTACGTTGTGTGGCAACTTGGTACCTGCACCCAGTTTTATGTTATCTACTCTTGAAAAATAATACTCGAGATTAATACCGCCGCAAACCAGCCCAATAGGCTTCATAACATTTGTAAGAATGGTCCCGTCCGGATCTGTTGTATAGTCGTAACTGTTGAGAAATGCTCTCCTGTCTAAAAACAATCCTTTGGTTACTTCTCTTCGCCCTATGATCGCTAAGGTATTGGTGCCATGCCCTAACTCCGGCCTTGGCTCGAACAGAGAAACAGAACGGTTATGAATGGCTTTCCTCACCTGCTCCAGTTCCTGCTTTGTATTGATGGAGGCAAACCTGCGGCTCCTCTCTTTTGCATTCAGGTTTAAGGCCGTTTCAAAATTTTGCATGTTGATAAGATGCTTTTTTGCATTTTCAACACTCAATATTTGTTCATCATAATAACCTATAACATCTGCTGCGGTATCATGCATGCTGCCTATAAATTGTGTTGTCTCGGGAATAACAATTCCTTTTGATTCCAAAACTTCCCTTACTCCTTTGTGATTTAAAATAAAAGCCTGCACTCTTGCATTGGTAGCGCCGGGCCTTCCACTGCAGGCACCACAATCATGTGCTCCATGATGCGGATTATTGGCACTGCTGCTTCCGTGTGCAACTATATACACAAGTGGTGCAAAGTTTTTAATTAACCCCATTCCACGCAAAAAGCCTTCGGCCCTTACTGCCATTTCATCCAGTGTATAACCAATTTGCAAGCCATTTTCAATATCATGCGGATCTCTATTTTCTATGGTAAGAACAGATTGTTTATCCATATGCCCATAAGCATTGGAAATAGCAGGGCTCATTTTTGGTTTAAATAAATTGAACACTGTTTTTACCAAAGCCCAGAATCCAAATGTGATGCTCAACGCAAAGCCGGTCAAAAAGCCATGTGTATACTTTGTATAAAGCGGCTCACCTTTGCGTAGCGTTTTGGCGTCGTACTCCTTGATTAAATATTTGGGTGTAACTGGCGCGGGACATAGCTTATCGTAGAACTTACTGTCCTGTTGCTGAAAATAAAACTCGACACCAAAAAAACCTGGAGCGCCATACGTTTCGCATGTTTTGTCAACGGCTTCAATATGCCGGCGAATGGAATCTTCTCTTTCGTCAATACAAAAAATTGATTGGAAGCTCGCCTGGTCTTTTATGGAAAGAAGTTTTTCCAAATGTCCTCCTTCTTGACAAACCTGCAGATTATGATCGTTCAGAGAAGTCCTCTTTTCGTTAGACATGCTGATCCCTTTTAACACCGAATCATAATAACTCCATTCAAAGGCATCCTGCCACAATTCAATTACCTCTGAACATTCTGTTCGCTCAACATTTGTAAATAAATCCAATGGCGGCTCGGTTGCGTGAAAAGCCAAGGGCTGCCATTTATTTTTTAGGGTAGCATTGAGTGCATCCAACTCCATTAACAGTTCAAACTCCACCAGCTCTTTCAGGGTAATTTTTTTTCGGTCTAGTAATGTTTGCGGATTATCTTCTACGGCACTGACAAACCCACTCCAACCATGATGAGTAAATTGCTGATCGAATATGTACTGTTCGAAATATTGTTCTTTTCCTACGATGGTTTTAAGCAGGGTGGCAACAGAATAATCTCCTGATATAAATTTTTTTCTGGTTGCTTTTGTTTTGAAAAAGCTTACAGGGCTTTTTCTTTCCAGCTCTCTTATACTTTCAATAAACCCTTTATTAGCCACAGGGAAGCTTTGAACAGCGATACCCTGATCTAAAAAACCGCAAAGGATACGGAATAAAAACGGGTGTACTTTATTATCGAGGTCTAAATGATAGACCTCCTTCCACAACTTACGTAGTTGGCCAATTCTGGGGCGGTTGATGGTGTCGTATTCTTTATTCAAAAGATTATACTTCCATTCGTCAACAAGGTTTTTTTTATTGGCGATTACCATTTCAAGCACATCTTTTCTTATTCGTCCCGTTTCATACATTGCCCTGTATTCCGGCAATTGCAAATGAACCTGGAACCCAAAAATTTTAGATGCTTTAAAAATGGCATCATAAAACTTCATGTGCTGAAATGCATGTAAAGAGTTATGATGAATAAAATCCTTCAGTGCCTGTTGCGATGGCAGATAGTGCTTTAACTCATTCAGCACACGATTTTCGTCAAAATGATGATCCACCTTACCAGCAAGACCTTCCTTATGTTGTATTAGTTCTGTATGTTGTTTTATAGCAATGTCCATTTCTAATTATTTTGGGGAATTAATACTGGTTCTCTTTCTAATATTTCATCATTTTCGGAATGCACATGAATGGCATCTTCCATTTTGTAGGCCTTTTTGAAATTTTTTAGCCTTACCTGAATGTTCTTGTCTTTGGAACCGAATTGCACAAACTCCTTGATCATTTGTAATACATCGTAATCGATGTATACTGTACCCGCCGCATCTATTATTACCTTGCTGTTTGCAGGTAAATGTGCCAGAGTTTGTTTGATAGCCGCCTTGTTTAAAAAAGAAACTTCCTGCGCCAGGTCAATATGTATAGCTTCCCCTTCGTGATGTTTTTCCTTTTTAAAGAAGTAAGCCAGTTTCATATTTCCTTTTAAAATAAAGAACACACTTACTGCTAAGCCAATACCTACACCCTTTAATAAATCGGTAAATACAACGGCAACGACAGTTACTAAAAAAGGTACAAATTGGTATTTGCCCACATGCCACATGTGTTTAAACACTTTAGGACTTGCCAGCTTTATACCGATCATTATTAAAATAGCAGCAAGGCAGGCCATGGGAATTTTGTTTAACAACCCTGGTATGGTTACCACAGCCAATAATAAAAAAACGCCATGTGCTATTGCTGATAATTTGGTTTTGGCGCCAGCATTTATATTGGCGGTCGTTCTTACAATTACAGACGTCATTGGTAAGCCCCCAATAAAACCAGCCAGCATATTTCCAATACCCTGGGCCTTCAACTCGGTATTGGCGCTGGAGTATCTTTTTATTGGGTCCATTTTATCACCAGCCTCCAGACACAGCAATGTTTCAATGCTGGCCACTATTGCGATAGTAAGTCCTACAACCCATGTTTTTGAATTAGCAAAACCAGATAAATCAGGAGTAGTAAATTGACCAATGAATTCTTTAAAAGAAGAAGCTGTTGGCAGTGTTACTAAATGCTCCTGAGATATCACGAGGCTAGATCCACTGGCTTTAAAAAGTTCATTAATAACGATGCCTGCCGTGACAGCTACCAGGGCACCGGGTACGACTTTAATCTTTTTCAGAAAGGCAACCTTATTAAAGGCAACAAGTATGCCTATTGAAACCAGGGTAACGATGATGGCGCCGAGGTGTGCATAATTTATTGAATTGACGATCTCTGTAAAAAACCCTGTTTCTGACCCTTTTTCCAAAGCAAAGAAATCACCTTCATGGGCTTTGTCATAGCCAATAGCATGTGGCAATTCTTTTTTTATAATGATAATACCAATGGCTGCCAGCATACCTTCAATAACACTGGTTGGAAAATAACTGGAAATGGTACCTGCTTTTGCAAAACCAAGTGCCAGTTGGATGAAGCCTGCAATAACAACCGCTACAAGGAAAGTTTCATATCCAAGGTCCGTTATTGCTACCAGGATAATCGCAATAAGACCAGCAGCAGGTCCGGAAACACTTACATTTGAACTGCTCAAAGAACCTACCACTATACCTCCAATAACTCCCGTAATTATACCTGCAAACGGCGGTGCTCCGCTGGCTACCGCAATACCGAGACAGAGAGGCAATGCCACTAAAAATACTACCATACCAGACAGGCTATCTGCCTTCAAAAACTTTGTAATTGGTTTCATCGTGTTACTTTTATTACTTAATAATTTTTGTTAAGCTCAAATACTTGTTTTAGGCATTAACCAACTGTTTATCTGCCTTCTTCTTTGTAGTTAAATTTTTAAAAAAATCAACCTGGCCATTTTCAATATTATATATGCCTCCTACAATTCCAATTTGTCCTTTTTCGAACATTTCTTTCACGATCTGGCTCCGGGTTAGTATCTCTTCCAGGCTGTTTTCTACATTGGCATAGGCCACTTTATCACCAAACAAATGGTCTTTGTCTTCCCGAAGCAATGCCTTGCTGATAGAAGGTTGTATCCGCTTTAACAGGTCAGTTATATGGCCATCGGTTACCCCCTGTTTGGCACTTTTAATGGCGCCACATTCGGTATGACCCAATACCATTAACACTTTGGAGCCTATATATTTTATTGCATATTCAATACTGCCAAGTATATCGTTGTTCACAATATTGCCGGCCACTCTTATACTAAACAAATCGCCCAGACCCTGATCAAATATTAGTTCTACTGATGTGCGGGAATCCATGCAGCTCAATATCACTGCAAAAGGATATTGTCCTTCTCTTGTTTGATTGAGTAGTTCCAAATGGTCATGATCTGCCTTAAGATTATTGACAAATCTTTTATTGCCTTCCACTAATAACTCGTATCCCTGATATGGGCTAAGGTTTTGCAAATACTCTTTCGAATGCTTTTTCATTATAATAAATATTAGGTTGCTGCCAAAAATTTGACAACATGTGATGAAGTAATAATGGGGTTATAGCAATGCAATCGTTAGAGCGGCTTATCGAAAGCCGAATAAAAAAGGAAATAATATAGCTTATGCTACGTTGGGAGGAGGAACTTGAACTTCGCCGTGAAATGCAATATAGGTACCTGCATTTTCAAATTTATAGCGATGCGATATGATAGAAAAGAAGTAATCATCAAGGTGATGATCATGCAGATATTCTTCAGAAAAGGAGGTGCTACTGTTAGGATTTTTTTCTTCCGTAGTGTTACCAAAAGGATTTGAGCCTTCTTCCTCAGTGCCCGAAAGAGGCGACTGATAATTCACATTTTTGTTTTGCTTGACTAGTTCTTGCTGGCTGGCATAAACAAACGGGGTGCTTACAGTCAACCACAGCAATGCCAATATCATGACGATGGCAGAAGCGAGTTGGAGAACATTATATGTTTTTCTGGATTTCGTCATCAAAAGCACTGCAAAATAATACTTTACCATTTGCGAACCAAACGATTTCCTGATTTTAGCATAAGGCTTCGCTGGCATTTTTCTAATTCCCTGATACGTTATCTTAAAACGAACGCCTGCAATCAAACGTGTACACAGTATCTTCAGATCGAAAACAACAAAGCATGGCTCGTTAGCAAACAGACGTTTATTTATTTTGTTAAAAATGAAACATATGTATTCATATGAAAAATTGTTAGTGGGCAATGAAACCTGGGCAGCAGAAAAAATAGCAGCCGATCCTGAATATTTTGAAAGACTATCCCATTTACAAACGCCTGAGTTTTTATGGATAGGGTGTAGCGACAGTAGAGTTCCTGCCAATGAAATCACTGGTACGCAGCCTGGTGAAATTTTTGTTCACCGAAACGTAGCCAACCTGGTAGTAAATACAGATGTGAATTTACTGGCAGTGCTAGATTATGCCGTTACACATTTAAAAGTGAGACATGTGATTGTTTGCGGCCATTATGGATGTGGTGGCATAAAAGCAGCTGCTACTAAAAAAGATTATAGGCCGGTATTGAATATGTGGTTGCGTAATATCAAAGATGTTATTCGCCATCATCAGGAAGAGTTAGAAGCGATCAAAGATGAGGAATTACGTAACGATCGTTTGGTTGAGCTGAATGTGCAGGAGCAGGTTTATAACCTTGCGAAAACTACCATTATTCAGCGATGTTGGAAAAAAGAACAGCGACCTGACCTCCATGGCTGGGTCTATGGGCTGAAGGATGGCCTCATCAAACCAGTATATGAAATGAAAGCAGGAACTCAAATCGACGCCCTATATGAATTTGACGATTTATAATTATAATGATGAGGCGTATACCAATCAAGCCATGGAACGGCAACAAAATAAACTGCAGGCGATTCAATAATCAGTTTTGTCTCCACCTCTACAATTAGTAGAATCTATTGCAATTTTGTCAATTCTTTGGAATCCGTCAGTGCGGCTATAAAAACAACAAAGCCCTTATTTAACTGCTTGCCAATTACTAAAGAAGTTGGAGGTATTTAACTCAACTTTCCTATTTTTAAAAACAAACCACAACCAATGGCGCAACCCTCTTCAAAGGGCATCTGGAAAGTTATAACCGCATCTTCCGTGGGTACCTTAATTGAATGGTATGACTTCTATATTTTCGGAAGTTTATCCACCATTATCGCTGCCAAGTTTTTTCCATCTGAAAATCCAACAGCAGCTTTACTATCTACGCTCGCCACGTTTGCGGCTGGTTTCATCGTTCGTCCATTTGGTGCTTTGGTCTTTGGAAGATTAGGCGATCTGATTGGCCGTAAGTACACTTTTTTACTGACATTGGTGTTGATGGGAGGTTCTACATTTTTAATTGGATTAGTGCCTTCTTATCAAACCATAGGTTCATTAGCACCTATCCTTGTGTTAATTCTTAGGCTATTGCAGGGTTTAGCTTTGGGTGGTGAGTACGGCGGAGCAGCCACTTATGTAGCGGAACATTCACCTGTTGAAAGAAGAGGCTTTTTTACAAGCTGGATACAAACCACAGCTACACTTGGGTTGTTTGTTTCTTTAGGCGTAATACTTGCTATCCGGCGACTTGTAGGAGTAGAAGAGTTCACCAATGGTAATGGATGGAGATACCCTTTCCTGGTTTCCATTTTGTTAGTTATTGTATCGATTATTATCCGGTTAAAAATGAAGGAATCTCCTTTATTTTTAAAACTAAAAGACGAAGGGAAAACCTCTACGAATCCGCTCAAAGAAAGCTTTGGACATAAAGAAAACTTCAAGATGGTTTTGCTGGCGCTGTTTGGCGCCACTATGGGGCAGGGGGTCATCTGGTACACAGGACAGTTCTATGCACAAAGTTTTATTCTTACAAAATGCAATGTGGAGTATGAGCAGGCCAATACCATAATTCTGATTGCCCTGCTTTTTGCAACACCTTTCTTTGTAGTATTTGGGGCACTGTCTGACAAGTGGGGCAGAAAAAATATCATGATGTTTGGAATGCTCCTGGGAGTGCTTTTATACCGCCCTATCTTTCAGCAGTTATATTCTATTGCAGATACAAGCAATAAAACTATCCTTAACGAAAGCAGGTCTTTATCAACCCAAGGTGACATCGGTGCTTTCATCCAAAAGGCAACCGTTACAAAGCAGTTTAGTGATGGCAGTACTTTAAAAACTACCACCACGCAAAGTTTATTGACCGATGAAAAGAAAATATCCAGGGAAGTGATTCTTTCGGCAACTGCTAAATGGAAAATGATTTTATTGGTAGCGGTTATGGTATTCTTTGTTACCATGGTTTACGGACCTATCGCAGCTTTTTTGGTAGAAATGTTTCCTACTAAAATCCGATATACGTCCATGTCACTGCCATATCATATCGGTAATGGTGTATTCGGAGGTCTGGTACCTTTTATTGCCACGCTAATTACCACTATTCCTGGCAGTAACCATCTTTCCGGGTTGTGGTACCCGATTGGAATAGCAGCACTTTGTTTTATAGTTGGAGGCTTATATCTATCCAATAAAATTGATAAAGACGTTACCGACTAAACTTATTGTATGGACAAACTAAAACGCTTTTTAGGAATTATCTGGATGCTGTTAGGACCGGCGACCATTATTGTTTTATTAGTTGGTGCTGTAAAAAATATTGGAGCAGATGGTGCCGGTGATATTCACAAACCGCTGCCCTGGATCATCATCATTGGGATTTTTACTCCTATTGCTCTTGGGCTCATGATCTTTGGCTGGTATGCCTGGAAGGGTGCTTACGATGGAGAAATTAAGACCTGATGCAGTTGCGAAAAAGCAACTGCTACATCATTAGTTAACTCATTGGCCCTCTGAACATCTGTCATTTGCACATAACTTTACACCATGTCCATAGAAGTAAAAGGATTACTTAAGCAGTACGGTGAGCAAAAAGCGGTTAATCAAATTTCATTCTCAGTTAATAAGGGCGAGATCGTTGGTTTCCTTGGTCCCAATGGAGCCGGAAAATCAACTACCATGAAAATGATCACCGGCTACCTGCAACCGGATGCCGGTGATGTTAGCGTTAGTGGCATTGATGTAAAAAAAGATCCGCTGAGTGCAAAAAAAAAGATTGGTTACCTGCCCGAATCCAATGCTTTGTATTATGAAATGTATGTAAGGGAGTATTTATACTTTATAGCGGATGTACACGAAGTAAAAAATAAAAAACAAAGGATTGAAGAAGTTATTCAACTGACAGGTTTAACGCCTGAAAGCAAAAAAAGAGTGGGCCAGCTTTCCAAAGGGTATAAACAAAGAGTAGGTTTGGCAGCAGCGTTGTTGCACGACCCTGAAGTTTTAATTCTTGATGAACCCACCAGCGGGCTGGACCCGAACCAAATCATAGAGATCAGGAATGTAATTAAAGAACAAGGAAAAAATAAACTGGTTCTTTTTTCCTCTCATATTTTACAGGAAGTAGAAGCCTTGTGTGACCGGGTTATCATCATCAACAAAGGAAAAATTGTTGCAGATGACAAACTGCAGAACTTACAGCAACGTTCAACAATGAACATTGTAAGGGTCAGTTTCAAGGAGGCGCTGGAGGCAGAATGGATTAAAAGATTGCAAGGAGTAAAATCGGTAAACAAAATTGATTCCTACACCTGGAACATAGAAACCACCGAACCAGACACCGTCCGCAGGGAACTGAAAAAGTTAGAGGCCCAAAATAATCTTGATATTGTTTCTTTGCAAAGCGAAAACCAGAGCCTGGAAGAAGTCTTCCGTTCACTGACACATAGCAATACCAATAGCTGAAGTGTGCGACGCAACAAAAGTTGAAACTAGTTATTCAGCTTAGTACATAATAAAAACAATTAATTAATCAACATAAAATGAGTTACATAGCCGAAATTTTTGCCAGACAAATATTAGACAGCCGCGGAAATCCAACTGTAGAAGTAGACGTAGTAACCGATGAAGGTGCTTTTGGAAGAGCAGCCGTGCCAAGCGGCGCCAGCACCGGTGTACACGAAGCAGTAGAATTGCGTGATGACGATAAAAAAATTTATGTTGGCAAAGGCGTTTTGAATGCAGTAGCCAATGTTAATAAATCAATTGCTCCTGAATTAATAGGTTATGATGTAGCCGATCAAACGGGCATTGACCAGGTAATGATTGAATTGGATGCCACTGAAAATAAAAGCAAATTAGGTGCCAATGCAATGCTTGCCGTAAGTATGGCTGTAGCTAAAGCAGCCGCAGAAGAAGCAGCGCTTCCCTTATTCCGGTATGTCGGTGGCACTAATGCTAAAACATTGCCTGTGCCAATGATGAACATATTAAACGGTGGTGCCCATGCCGACAACAAGATCGACTTCCAGGAATTTATGGTGATGCCAATAGGCGCCGCCTCTTTTAGTGAAGGTTTACGATGGGGTGTTGAAATCTTTCATGCGTTAAAATCCGTACTAAAGAAAAAGGGATATAGTACCAATGTTGGTGATGAGGGAGGCTTTGCTCCGAATATCGGTTCTAACGAAGAAGCTATTGAAACCGTACTGACAGCAATTGATGCTGCTGGTTATAAAGCAGGATCACAGGTATTTATTGCCATGGATGCTGCCAACAGCGAGTTGTATAAAAATGGCAAATACGTTTTCCATAAAAGCGATGGCAAAACAATGAGCAGTGAACAACTGGTGAAATACTGGACGAACTGGGTGGCTCAGTACCCTATTATTTCTATTGAAGATGGCATGGCTGAAGATGACTGGGAAGGTTGGAAAATGCTGACAGAAGCTGTTGGTAAAAAAGTGCAGTTAGTAGGCGATGATTTATTTGTTACCAATGTAAGCCGCCTTCAGCAGGGTATTGATAAAAACATTGCAAATGGCTTATTGGTAAAGGTAAACCAGATAGGAACTGTTACGGAAACGATCAATGCGGTTACGATGGCTCAGCACAATGGGTACAATACAATCATGAGTCATCGAAGCGGTGAAACTGAAGATACTACCATTGCCGATTTAGCAGTAGCCCTCAATTGCGGACAAATAAAAACCGGTTCTGCCAGCCGTACGGACAGGATGGCTAAGTATAATCAATTAATCAGGATTGAAGAATTACTAGGCACTTCTGCTTATTACCCCGGGAACAAACTAAAGTTTGGAAAATAAAAACGAAGCCACCAAACGGTGGCTTTTTCTTATGATTATAGATACTTCAAAATTAAAAGGCCAGTATGTTTATTTGCAGGAGTTGAAGCCTGAATATATTTCCGAATTGAAAGTATTGGCAAAAGATAAGCGTCTTTGGGAGTTTACAAGAACTTTGCTTATTAATGAAACCTTTGATAGCCAGTTTGAGCGATACATGGAAGTAGCCTTACATCCAAATGGTGACGGTTCTTTTGGGGCGGGGCTCCAAAAGACGTTTGTTATTTTTCGTACCAATAATGACACGATTATTGGCATGACGCGGTTTTATGGATTGGACCAAAAACATAAACGATTGGATATTGGCTATACCTGGTATATACCAGATGTATGGGGCAAGGTTCATAATAAGGAATGTAAACTTTTATTACTGCAATATGCTTTTGAGGTACTGAATTTTAACAGGGTAGGGTTTCACGTTGCGCACATCAACCTCCGCTCTCAGAAAGCCGTAGAAAAAATTGGAGGTGTGAAAGAAGGCATGCTACGCAAGCACAGTTACCAACCGGATGGATCATCAAGGAGCACAGTCTTATACAGTATTATTAACGATGAATGGCCGCAAAAGAAAAACAACCTTCTTCAATTGATTAACCAGGATCACCTATAAAAAAATATTTTCTGCCAATATATCTTTTGATTCCTAATTTCATTTTCTAACTTTATGAAACACCATGAACCTTTTTTCCCGCATTCCATCCTGGCTGAAAAACAAGTATATCCTTACTTTTATTGCTTTTGTATTGTGGATGATTTTTTTTGATGCGAAAGACATTATTACTCAACGGGAAAGAAGCAATGAGCTTCACCAACTGCAAGAAAGCAAAGCTTACTATACCGATGAAATCGCCAAAGAGCGAAAAGCTTTAGAGGAATTAAAGTCTAACCCCGCAGCCATTGAAAAATACGCAAGAGAAAAATATTTAATGAAAAGAGAAAATGAGGACCTTTTCGTTATTCAAACGGCGGAAAAGGATTAAAATCAGGAGCTGCACAATAACAATTCCATACAGGGCGTTTAATATACCGAACTGATTACAAGACTCATAAATTTTAAGAATTATTGGTTTATGCACAATTATTCTCCAGAGGAGCTTCTCCTTTATTTATATAAGGAAACAAGTCCCAAAACCACTACAGAAATTGAAGAAGCTCTCAAAAACGACTGGTCGTTAAGAGAAAAGTTAGAAGTACTCAAAACATCCATGAAACGCCTTGATTCCATTGAGGTTTCTCCCCGTACCGAAGTTGTCCTGAATGTTTTAAAGTACGCCTACAGCCAGAAGGAACTCACCCCATCCAAATAGGTTCCTTTCTTTAACTTGCGGCCCATGACCCGGCCTGAACGCTTTAAAACTGTTATTGATTATTTTTCCATCACCCGCCCTGAAGCTGAAACAGAGCTTGTTTTTGCCAATGCATACGAGCTATTAGTTGCAGTCATTTTATCGGCCCAATGCACTGATAAAAGGGTAAATATGACCACTCCTGCCCTTTTTGGCTTGTACCCCACGGTGGCTAGCTTGGCTAAGGCCAACTATGACGACGTATTTGCCATTATTAAAAGCATTTCCTTCCCTGGCAATAAGACCCGTCATCTCCTTGGGATGGCCCAAATGGTAATGGAGAAATTTGGGGGTCAAATACCTATGACCATTGAAGAGCTGGTACAATTACCCGGCGTGGGTAGAAAAACAGCAAATGTCATCACCTCGGTAATTGATAAACAGCCAAACATGGCGGTAGATACACATGTATTCCGGGTGTCGGCTCGTATTGGACTAACCGTAAATGCCAAGAACCCTTTGCAGACCGAAATGCAATTGGTGAAACACATTCCCAGGGAACTTGTCCATAAATTCCACCACTGGCTTATACTTCATGGCCGTTACATTTGTGTAGCACGTAATCCTAAATGTCCCGAGTGTGGATTAAAACCTGTGTGTAAATATTACCACATGGTGGTAAAAAAGGAAAAGTCCTCATTTACATAAGTTTCCTTTGAACAGAACGCTAAAACGTTAATGGAAAATTTAGAATGTTTTTTTGGCGCAGAGCTTGCTTTACTTTGTACTAAGCCTGATTTTTGAATTGATATACAGTAACTATTACTGTATCTTATCCGTATTCAAAAGGTTATAATGAACACAATCTCCAACATATATCAAGGGTTTGACAGTGTGCTTTCCCTACAACCTTTAGTGGTCGTATTGAAAAAAATGATTGCTGAAGGAAAACCAGGAGCCAAACGGTTATACCAGGGCATGCTAAATGAAATAGAGGCTATTCCTGAGCTGATGCGCCCAATAGAAGATACGGACATTTTGAAAAAACACGAACTTCTTATTGAAACGTTGTTATCGACCATATTTACACCATCTGCTGGCGCTGATCAAAACATGTATGCTATTTCTTTACCCTTTCAATCAGAAACTGTTTATTCTTCGGCTACCTTCAAAAAACTTTTTTTAAAGGATGGTTCAAATTCTATCCAGGTACCTGATCATAAAACCAATATCAATATTGCGAGGGCCAACCTTTCTCTTGCCTATAACCTTATTCTTCAAAAGTTTTACTCCTTACCTGTACCTATCATTGCTACTTCTGTGCACCCGTTTACCGATAAAGAAAGCGAGCTAACCACATATTACGAGCTGAGGTTGAATGCACAATTCACCGATGTAAAAATCGTCAATAAAGAATATGCCTTGCCAGTGGGGTTATCACCACACAGGACCATAGAAGTAGATGAGTTAAAAGAATTATTCCCTCTGGAAAATTTCCGGTTTGAAGGCCTTGTAGTAATTGATGTAACAGATGTAACCCAGGAACAGGTGATCAGTGAAATTAAAAATGCCCTGCTGAATATTAATGCATTCAGCGATGTGGAAGTATACAATGAATTACAACAGCATGTACAGAGCCTGATAGGTTTGAGAAAAGTGCAGATCGGCATCACGCCGTTCTTTAAAAAGAATGACTATTATTTATACACAGAGGCACATTATAAAAATAGTATCCTGTTTAAAAATGAAGAGGTAATCAATAATAAAGACAAAATCAGCGAGCAGTGCCAGATAGTTTTCCGGAACTCCAATCAATGTATCCTTTACGAAATATTAAATGAGAGTAGTAGCCGCTTTAACGAGCTATTAAAATATTACTATGACCAGGGAATCAAAAGCCTTATTCTTTGTCCGCTGAAATGTGAAGATGGCGAGTTAATAGGCTTGCTGGAAATAGCCGGAGAAACAAAAGGAAAATTACAATTTCACCACCTGGCTAAAATTGGCCCGGCCATACAGCTTTTTGCACTGGCCCTTGAAAAGACCAGTGAAAGCCTGGAGATGCAAATAGATAAAACAATAAAAGATCATTTTACTGCTATACAGCCAGCTGTTGAATGGAAGTTTACAGAAGCAGCTTTTAATTATTTACA